>NZ_JBVIPA010000020.1:19241-164149 GCF_055578365.1 Streptomyces sp. NPDC033131 | reverse complement strand
CCCCCCCCCCCCCCCCCCCCCCCCCCCCCCCCCCCCCCCCCCCCCCCCCCCCCCCCCCCCCCCCCCCCCCCCCCCCCCCCCCCCCCCCCCCCCGCCCCCGCCCCCCACACAACGCAAGGCACAAACCCTTTCCCGACGTAACGCTGCGTAACACGCGCGCAATACAGCGCCACACTTCCCTGTTCGGCGCCACGCTCCCCCGCCGCCTCCCCCCAGCTCCACCACACCGCCCGCAGCCCACCCCCCACGCCACCAGCACCCACGGCCAAGCGGAAGTGCGCGTTCTCAGAATGCGGACCGAACAGAAACTCGGCCAAACCGGCCGAGACCCCCCTTCCGCGAACTTCGCCCTCCATCACGTCATAACAAGAAAGTCACAAGCCAGCCCACGACGATGCCCCTGCCCACAGACCGGGCTTAGAGTCACGGCCAGTCACCGCTCCATCGGGAGTTCGGTACCAGCGCGGCACCCGCCGCCCCCACAGGGATGGCAGTGACTGCGGAAAGGACTGATTGTGCGACGTTCCATGGTGATACTTACCTCCGTCCTCGCGACTGGAGCTCTGACGCTCACCGCCTGCGGCTCCCGTGACGACAGCGGCGACAGTGGCGACAACGGCGACTCCACCACCCTGACGATCGGCGTGGACGCCCCGCTCTCCGGTGAGAACTCCACCACCGGCCTCGGCATCCAGTACGGCTCCCAGATCGCCGTAGACGACGCCAACAAGAACAACCTCGTCCCCGGCGTCAAGTTCAAGATCAAGGCCCTGGACGACAAGGCCCAGCCCGCCACCGGCCAGTCCAACGCCACGGCCCTCGTCGGCGACAAGACCGTCGTCGGCGCCGTCGGCCCCCTGAACTCCGGCGTCGCCCAGACCATGCAGCAGGTGTTCGCCTCGGCCGACATGGTCCAGATCTCCCCCTCGAACACCAACCCCGAGCTGACCCAGGGCAAGAACTGGCAGACGGACAAGAAGCGGCCGTACAAGACGTACTTCCGCACCGCCACCACCGACGAGCTGCAGGGCGGCTTCGCCGCCGGCTACGCCTTCAACAAGCTCAAGAAGAAGAAGGCGTTTGTCGTCGACGACAAGCAGACCTACGGCGCCGGCCTGGCGAAGATCTTCAACGAGCAGTTCAAGAAGCTCGGCGGCACGGTCGTCCAGACCGACCACGTCAACACCGGTGACAAGGACTTCGGTTCCCTCGTCACCAAGATCAAGAACTCGGGCGCCGACCTGGTCTACTACGGCGGCCAGTACGACGAGTCCTCGCTGATCACCAAGCAGATGAAGGACGGCGGCGTCAAGATCCCGCTGTTCGGCGGCGACGGCATGTTCGCCTCCACCTACATCGAGACCGCCGGCGCCTCCGCCGAGGGCGACCTCGTCACCTCCGTCGGCGTCCCCGCCGACACCCTCCCCGCCGCCAAGACGTTCATCGAGACGTACAAGGCCAAGGGCTACAAGGGTGACTACGGCGCCTACGGCGCCTACTCCTACGACGCCACCACCGCCATCATCAAGGCCGTGAAGGCCGCCGTGGACGCCAACAACGGCGAAGTCCCCTCCGACATCAACAAGCTGCGCTCCAGCGTCGTCGCCGAAGTCCAGAAGTCCGACTTCGAGGGCATCAGCGGCAAGGTCGCCTTCGACGAGTACGGCGACACCACGAACAAGCAGCTCACCGTTTACCAGGTCGAAAAGGGTGCCTGGAAGGCTGTCGAGACCGGCACCGCCGACCTCGGCTGATCAAGGCCCCAGAACACCTCACCACGGGCCGCGCGGAAGGGGACCCCGACCGCGCGGCCCGTTTCCACACCCAGACCACCCCCCGGCACGCATCCAGTGCACACGACCACCAGCGACATGGAGGCCATGCGGTGAACACCCTGCCGCAGCAGCTGGCCAACGGGCTGCTCCTAGGCTCGATGTACGGGCTCATCGCCATCGGCTACACGATGGTGTACGGCATCGTCCAGCTCATCAACTTCGCGCACGGCGAGATCTTCATGACCGGCGCCTTCGGCGCACTCACGGTCTACTTCTACATCCTCCCCGACGGCACAGCGATGGCCCTCGCCATCCCCCTGATGCTCCTGGGCGGCGCAATCGTCGCCATCCTCATCGCCGTCGGAGCGGAACGATTCGCCTATCGGCCACTGCGCGGAGCACCACGGCTAGCACCGCTCATCACCGCCATCGGCCTCTCCCTGGCGCTCCAGGAGGTCGTCCGCAACTTCTACCCCGACGCCGACCGCGCCCGCGCCTTCCCCGGCCTCGACGCCACCCACGACATCGGCTCCATCACCATCAAGGACGCCGACATCTTCCTGATCGCCGCCGCGATCATCTGCATGTCCGGCCTCGCCTTCTTCGTCCGCAAGAGCCGCACCGGCCGCGCCATGCAGGCCACCGCACAAGACCCGGACACCGCCCAGCTCATGGGCATCGACACCAACCGCATCATCGTCATCGCCTTCGCGATCGGCGGCTTCTTCGCCGCCGTGGCAGCCGTCGCCTACGGCCTCAAGTACGGCAACGTCGACTACCGCATGGGCTTCCTCATGGGCCTCAAGGCGTTCACCGCAGCCGTCCTCGGCGGCATCGGCAACATCTACGGCGCCATGCTCGGCGGCATCGTCCTCGGCATCGCCGAAACCCTCGCCTCCGCCTACATCGACGGCATCCCCGGCATGCAGCAACTCGGCGGCCAGGGCTGGGCCAACGTCTGGGCCTTCGCCCTCCTCATCATCGTCCTCCTCGTGAGGCCACAAGGCCTACTCGGCGAACGCGTCGCGGACAGGGCGTGATCACGATGACCGACATCACCAAAACCACCCCCGCCACCCGCGGCCTCATCCCCCTCCCGGAAGCAGCCGCCCGCGGCCTCCTCCTCGGCGGCGGAATAGCCACCGCCGCCTCCGCCTTCCTCGCCTGGACCTGGACCTCAGAATTCCCCGGCGACCTCACCATCAACGGCTACCCCGGCGGCCTGCAATGGCTCACCTTCACCGCCGGCCTCCTCACCACCCTCTTCGCACTCGCCCTCTACGGCGTCCGCGGCCTCGGCTGGCTCCTGCCCGCCCGCAACAACGCCCCCCTCACCCTCGCCGCCCTCGGCGGCCTCGGCACCACCTGGTTCACCGTCATCGCCATCGCCAACAACCTCGGCGGCGTCGTCAACCTCGAACCCGGCGGCTGGATCGCAGCCATCGCCTCCCTGCTGCCCGTCCTCGGCGCCTTCGCCCTCCCCCAACAAGGAGTCGGCGAAAACAGCACCAAGGAAAGCCTCAAGGCGTACATCACCAAGCCCGACGCGATCCCCGCACCCCAGCCCCTCACCCCCTGGCTGGAACGCGCCGTCATCACCCTCGCCACCATCCTCGGCCTCGCCGTCTTCACCTACGGCATCGACACCGAGTACGGCGAACTCTTCATCGGCTACCTCTTCGTCGTCGTCTTCTTCACCTGGGCCCTGCACACCGCAGGCGTCATGGACCGCTTCTCCCGCATCGTCGCCCACAACCGCAGCTTCACGCTCGCCATGGGCTTCCTCGCGGCCATCGCGTTCCCCTTCACCCAGACCGACGACCACTACGCCAACATCGGCGTCAACATCCTCATCTTCGGAACCGTCGCCCTCGGCCTCAACATCGTCGTCGGCCTCGCCGGACTCCTCGACCTCGGATACGTCGCCTTCCTCGGCGTCGGCGCCTACACCGCCGCCCTCGTCTCCGGCTCCGAGTTCTCCCGCTTCTCCGGCGTCCAGTTCCCCTTCTGGGCCGCCGCCCTCGCCGGCGCCGCCGCCAGCCTCATCTTCGGCGTCCTCATCGGCGCCCCCACCCTGCGACTGCGCGGCGACTACCTCGCCATCGTCACCCTCGGCTTCGGCGAAATCTTCCGCATCGCCGTCAACAACATGGACGGCGTCTCCGGCCCGGACATCACCAACGGCCCCAACGGCATCCCGTCCATCCCCGACCTCAGCTTCTTCGGGTTCAACTTCGGCGAAGCACACGACGTAGCCGGCTTCACCCTCGGCCGCTTCGCCAACTACTACCTGCTGATGGTCCTCATCATGGCGATCGTCGTCCTGGTGTACACCCGCGCCGCCGACTCCCGCATCGGCCGCTCCTGGATCGCCATCCGCGAAGACGAGACCGCCGCCACCGCCATGGGCATCAACGGCTTCCGCGTCAAACTCATCGCCTTCGCCCTCGGCGCCGCCCTCGCCGGCCTCGCCGGCACCGTCAGCGCCCACGTCACCTACAGCGTCGTCCCGACGCCGTACCAGTTCGCCGGCTCCACCCCGCCGAACTCCGCCTTCCTCCTCGCCGCAGTCGTCCTCGGCGGCATGGGCACCGTCGCCGGCCCCATCCTCGGCGCCGCCCTGCTCTACCTCCTCCCCGAGAAGCTCGTCTTCCTCCAGGACAAGTCACTGCTCGCCTTCGGCATCGCGCTCATCCTCCTGATGCGCTTCCGCCCCGAAGGCATCATCGCCAACCGTCGCAACCAGCTGGAATTCCACGAAACCGGCCAACTCGACGTACCACAACAAACGACGCTGACCGACGAACCGGCAACCGTCACCAAGGCGGGGGCGTGAACGACATGACGACACCAGTACTCGAAGCCCGCGACGTCACCATGCGCTTCGGCGGCCTCACCGCCGTACGCTCCGTCGACTTCACCGTCAACACCGGCGAAATCGTCGGCCTCATCGGACCCAACGGCGCCGGCAAAACCACCTTCTTCAACTGCCTGACCGGCCTCTACATCCCCACCGAAGGCACGGTCTCCTACAAGGGCACCGTCCTCCCCCCCAAGCCCCACCTCGTCACCCAGGCCGGCATCGCCCGCACCTTCCAGAACATCCGCCTGTTCGCCAACATGACGGTCCTGGAAAACGTCCTCGTCGGCCGCCACACCCGCACCAAAGAAGGCCTCTGGTCCGCCCTCCTGCGCGGCCCCGGCTTCAAGAAAGCCGAAAAAGCCAGCGAAGAACGCGCCATGGAACTCCTCGAGTTCATCGGCCTCGCCCACAAGCGCGACCACCTGGCACGCAACCTCCCCTACGGCGAACAGCGCAAGCTCGAAATCGCCCGCGCACTGGCCTCCGAACCAGGCCTCCTCCTGCTCGACGAACCGACCGCCGGCATGAACCCCCAGGAAACGCGGACCACCGAAGAACTCGTCTTCGCCATCCGCGACATGGGCATCGCCGTCCTCGTCATCGAGCACGACATGCGCTTCATCTTCAACCTGTGCGACCGCGTCGCCGTCCTCGTCCAGGGCGAAAAACTCGTCGAAGGCACCTCCGCCGTCGTCCAGGCCGACGAACGCGTCATCGCCGCCTACCTCGGCGAACCGTTCGAAGGCGAACCCGGCGAAGCCGAAGCCGCGGAAATCGCCGCCGTCGAGGCCGAAGCCGACGCACAGAGCACCACCAGCACCAAAGGAGACGCCCAGTGACCGCACTGCTTGAGGTCGAAGACCTCCGGGTCGCCTACGGCAAAATCGAAGCCGTCAAAGGCATCTCCTTCAGCGTCGACGCCGGCCAGGTCGTCACCCTCATCGGCACCAACGGCGCCGGCAAGACCACCACCCTGCGCACCCTCTCGGGCCTCCTCAAGCCGGCCTCGGGAAAGATCATCTTCGACGGCAAGCCCCTCACCGGCATCCCCGCCCACAAGATCGTCGCCCTCGGACTGGCCCACTCCCCCGAAGGCCGCCACATCTTCCCCCGCCTCACCATCGCCGAAAACCTCCAACTCGGCGCCTTCCTCAGGAAAGACAAGGAAGGCATCGAAAAGGACATCCAACGCGCCTACGACCTCTTCCCGATCCTCGGAGAACGCCGCAGGCAAGCCGCCGGAACCCTCTCCGGCGGCGAACAGCAGATGCTGGCCATGGGCCGCGCCCTGATGTCCCGGCCGAAGCTCCTCATGCTGGACGAACCCTCCATGGGCCTCTCCCCCATCATGATGCAGAAGATCATGGCCACCATCGCCGAGCTCAAGTCCACCGGCACGACGATCCTCCTCGTCGAACAGAACGCCCAAGCCGCACTCTCCCTGGCCGACCAGGGACACGTCATGGAGGTCGGCAGCATCGTCGTCTCCGGCACCGGCGAAAACCTGCTCCACGACGAGTCGGTCCGCAAGGCCTACCTCGGCGAGGACTAGGGACACGCCTACGACGTGCCCCCGCACGACGAGTTGCCTGCACGACGAGGCCCGCGCCCCCGAATCCGGGACGCGGGCCTCGTCGTACGTAGCGCGAAGGGGGCCTCAGCCCTTGCCGTTCTTCTTCTCGTCAGCGTCCTGAATGACCGCCTCGGCGACCTGCTGCATCGACATCCGACGATCCATCGACGTCTTCTGAATCCAACGGAACGCAGCCGGCTCGGTCAGCCCGTACTCCGTCTGCAGAATCGACTTCGCACGGTCCACCAGCTTCCGCGTCTCCAGACGCAGAGTGAGGTCCGCGACCTCGTTCTCCAGCTCCCGCAACTCCGTGAAGCGCGACACCGCCATCTCGATCGCCGGCACGACATCACTCTTGCTGAACGGCTTCACCAGATACGCCATCGCACCGGCATCCCGAGCACGCTCGACGAGATCGCGCTGCGAGAAAGCGGTCAGCATCAGCACGGGCGCGATGCGCTCCTCGGCGATCTTCTCCGCCGCGGAGATACCGTCCAGCTTGGGCATCTTCACATCGAGGATCACGAGGTCCGGCTTGTGCTCGCGAGCGAGCTCGACGGCCTGCTCGCCGTCACCGGCCTCGCCCACGACGCTGTAGCCCTCTTCCTCCAGCATCTCTTTGAGGTCGAGGCGAATCAGCGCCTCGTCCTCGGCGATGACGACACGGGTCGTCAGCGGAGGCACGTGCGACTTGTCGTCGTCGGGCGCGTCTACGGGCTGGGGCGACTCGGGGGCGGTCACGGGGGCTCCTTGTTACGGGCCGGGCAGGTGCTGCTGCCTATGCAGCCTACCTAGAGGCGGACACCTGCGGTGACCCGGTACACTCTCGGCAGTGCCAGCCGGGTTGGCGGAACAGGCTTACGCGGATGTCTCAAACACATCTGTCCGAAAGGACATACGGGTTCGAATCCCGTACCCGGCACTGCCTGACCAGGAAGCGGATGTTCACGTTCTCGTGAACATCCGCTTTTTCGTGCGCACAGTCACGATCACTCACTCAGAGTATCCGTATGAACTTTCACGGTACTGAGGTTCGACAGAGGGTGCTCACATTGCTGCGCGACGGAGCACGGAATGCTGACGTGGCCCGCCAGTTCAACATCCCGCTTGGCACAGTCGGCCACTGGAAGCACGTGGACCGGGCGAAACGCGGCGAGTGCCCAGGACGCACGCCACCACCATGCCCCCGATGCGACGGCGACCTCGACTCTCCGGCCTACGCCTATCTCCTCGGTCTTTATCTCGGCGACGGCTACGTCATCCAGAACCGAGCCATGCGATCGCCCAGCCTGTCCATCACCTGCGACGAGTCGCATCCGGGGCTCATGGATGAGTGCGAGAAGGCCATGCGTTCGGTGTTCCCCAACAACTCGGTGTGCAGAGTCCGCCGCAAGGGCTGCCGAGACTTGAAGCTGTACTCGATGCACCTGTGGTGCCTCTTCCCTCAGCACGGCCCCGGCAAGAAGCACGAGCGCACGATCGCCCTCGAACCCTGGCAGCAAGCCATCGTCGACGCCCATCCCTGGGAGTTCATCCGCGGCCTCATCCACTCCGACGGTTGCCGGATCACAAATTGGACCACTCGCCTCGTCGCCGGTGAGCGCAAGCGCTACGAATACCCGCGGTACTTCTTCTCCAACAAGTCCGACGACATCCGGAAGCTCTTCACCGATGCCCTCGACAATGTCGGCGTCGAGTGGACCACTCTCGCCCGCGGCAGCGACCCCTTCAACATTTCGATCGCCCGCAAAGCCTCCGTCGCCCTCATGGACACCCACGTAGGCCCCAAGCACTGAACCCGGGCCCCTCCTCAAGAGGGGCCCGCGCCCGTCTACTTGCGACCGTCGTCCTCCCCGATGTGGTGCACCCGCACGAGGTTGGTCGAGCCCGAGACTCCCGGTGGGGAGCCGGCCGTGATGACCACGGTGTCGCCCTGCTCGCAGCGGCCGTACTTCAGCAGCATCTCGTCCACCTGGTCGACCATGGCGTCGGTGGAGTCGGCCTCGGGGCCGAGGAACGTCTCCACGCCCCACGTGAGGCTGAGCTGGGAGCGGGTCGCCGCTTCCGGCGTGAAGGCCAGGAGCGGGATCGGTGAGCGGTAGCGGGACAGGCGGCGGACGGTGTCGCCGGACTGGGTGAAGGCGACGAGGAACTTGGCGCCGAGGAAGTCGCCCATTTCGGCGGCCGCTCGGGCGACGGCGCCGCCCTGTGTTCGTGGTTTGTTGTTTTCGGTGAGGGGCGGGAGGCCCTTCGCGAGGATGTCTTCCTCGGCGGCTTCGACGATCTTCGCCATGGTGGTGACGGTCTCGATGGGGTGTTTGCCGACGCTGGTCTCGCCGGACAGCATCACGGCGTCGGTGCCGTCGATGACCGCGTTGGCCACGTCGCTGGCTTCGGCCCTTGTGGGGCGGGAGTTGTCGATCATGGAGTCGAGCATCTGCGTGGCGACGATGACCGGTTTGGCGTTGCGCTTGGCGAGTTTGATCGCGCGTTTTTGGACGAGTGGGACCTGTTCCAGTGGCATTTCGACGCCGAGGTCGCCTCGGGCCACCATGATGCCGTCGAAGGCGGCGACGATGTCGTCGATGGCGTCGACGGCCTGGGGTTTTTCGATCTTGGCGATGACGGGGAGGCGGCGGCCTTCTTCGTCCATGATGCGGTGGACGTCGTCGATGTCGCGGCCGGTGCGGACGAAGGAGAGGGCGATGACGTCGAAGCCGGTGTGCAGGGCCCAGCGGAGGTCGGCTTCGTCTTTGTCGGTGAGGGCGGGGGCGGAGACGGCGGCGCCGGGGAGGTTGAGTCCTTTGTGGTCGGAGATCATGCCTCCTTCGACGACGGTGGTGTGGATGCGGGGGCCGTCGATGGTAGTGACTTCGAGGCAGACTTTGCCGTCGTCGACGAGGATGTGTTCGCCGGGGGTGACGTCGGTGGCGAGGCCGGGGTAGGTGGTTCCGCAGGTGAGGCGGTCGCCTTTGGCGCCTTCCTCCACGGTGATGGTGAAGGTGTCGCCGCGTTCGAGGAGTACGGGTCCTTCGGTGAAGTGGCCGAGGCGGATCTTCGGGCCTTGTAGGTCGGCGAGGGTGCCGACGCTGTGGCCGGTCTCGTCGGAGGCCTTGCGTACGCGGTGGTAGCGCTCCTCGTGTTCGGCGTGGGTGCCGTGGCTGAGGTTGAATCGGGCGAGGTCCATTCCGGCGTCGACCAGTCCTTTGATGTGGTCGTACGTGTCGGTGGCGGGGCCCAGGGTGCAGACGATTTTTGCGCGGCGCATGTTTCGAGCCTAGAGCTTACCGGTGGGTAGGGAATTGGTCGTGGGTGAGTACTCGGCATGCTTTGGGTGGGGCGCTATTCACAGGTGTTGAATTGTGCGCCGGGGTGCTCTGATGAGCATTTCGGGAACACCCCGACGCATTCTTATGACAATTGTTTCTACAGCTGCGGCGGGGCCATGGTGAAGCGTGCGTTGACCTGGGCCTGGACGCGTTGGCGTTGGGGTTCGAGGTCGAGGGGGGCGGCGGCGGTGTCTTCGGCCGCGTAGGCAGCTGAGCGCATACGGCCGCCGCTCGGCGGGGCGGGGTAGGCCGGCGGGGAGCTTTCGGCGCCTATGTCGGCGAGCTCGACCAGGGCGGCCAGTGACGTCCCGAGGGCTTCGGCGTACTCCCTGGCGCGCTGGACGGCTTCTCGTACGGCCTGCTGCCGGGCTTGCCTGTGGGCGGGCGAGTTGGGGCGCAGGGCCCACCAGGGGCCGTCGACGCGGGTGAGGTCCTGGTCGGCGAGGCGGGTGGTGAGTTCGCCGAGGGCGGTGAAGTCAGTGAGTTCGGCGGTGATGTGGACGCGGCCGTGGTAGGCGTGGATGCGTTCGCCGCGGCCTTCTTTGAGTTGTGGGGTGATGGAGAAGGAGCCGGTCTCCAGTTTTTCGACTGCTGCGCCGTAGGTCTTGATGAGGTCGAGGGCGGCGGTGTTGCGGCGGGTGAGGTCGTCGAGGGCGGCTCGGCGGTCTTTGCCGCGGGAGGCGACGGTGATGCCGATGCGGGCGATTTCGGGGTCGACTTCGAGGCGTGCTTCGCCGCGGACGGCGATGCGGGGTGCGTCGGGGGTGCCGTAGGGGACGGCGGGCTGGGGCTCCTCGGATGGTGGGGTGGTCATACGTCCCACTCTGTCAGTTCTCACCTGTTTGACGCCCCTGCTGGTCACCAGATCGAAACCTGTGGGGTCTATTGCGGTGCGGCATGTCCGGGTCAGAATCTACGCGCGTTGTTGACCGTTGCCCGAGGAGAACCAGACATGCCGTTGAACCGCCGGAAGTTCCTGAAGAAGTCCGCCGTGACCGGGGCGGGGGTGGCGCTGGCGAGTGCGGTGGCGGCTCCGGCGGCGGAGGCCGCGGAGGCGGGGAAGGGGTCCCGGCCGGCGAAGCGGTACTCGCTGACGGTGATGGGGACGACCGACCTGCACGGTCACATCTTCAACTGGGACTACTTCAAGGACGCGGAGTACTCGGACGCCAAGGGCAACGCGCAGGGTCTGGCGCGGGTGTCGACGCTGGTGAATCAGGTCCGTGAGGAGAAGGGCCGTGGCAACACGTTGTTGCTGGATGCGGGTGACACGATCCAGGGCACTCCGCTGACGTATTACTACGCGAAGGTGGATCCGATCACCGCCGAGGGTGGTCCGGTGCATCCGATGGCGGCGGCGATGAATGCGATCGGTTATGACGCGGTGGCGCTCGGGAATCACGAGTTCAATTACGGCATCGAGACGCTGCGGAAGTTCGAGGAGCAGTGTGATTTCCCGTTGCTGGGTGCGAACGCGTTGGACGCGAAGACGTTGAAGCCGGCTTTTCCGCCGTTTTTCATGAAGAAGTTCCGGGTGAAGGGTGCGCCGCCGGTGACGGTGGCGGTGCTGGGGTTGACGAATCCGGGTATCGCGATCTGGGACAAGGCGTATGTGCAGGGCAGGTTGACGTTCCCGGGGCTTGAGGAGCAGGCGGCGAAGTGGGTGCCGAGGCTGCGGTCGATGGGTGCGGACGTGGTGGTCGTGTCGGCGCACTCGGGTTCGTCGGGGACGTCGTCGTACGGTGACCAGTTGCCGTACGTGGAGAACTCGGCGGCGTTGGTTGCGCAGCAGGTGCCGGGGATCGACGCGATTCTGGTCGGGCACGCGCATGTGGAGATTCCGGAGCTGCTGGTCACGAACGAGAAGACCGGGAGGACGGTGGTGTTGTCGGAGCCGTTGGCGTATGCGGAGCGGCTGTCGCTGTTCGACTTCGAGTTGGTTTTCTCGAAGGGGCGTTGGGTGGTCGAGTCGGTGTCGGCGTCGGTGCGGAACTCGAACGCGGTGGCGGACGACCCGGAGATCACGAAGTTGTTGAAGGACGATCACGACGTGGTGGTGGCGTACGTGAATCAGGTGGTCGGTACGGCGACGGAGGCGCTGACGACGGTGGATGCGCGGTACAGGGACGCGCCGATCATCGATCTGATCACGAGGGTGCAGGAGGACGTCGTCAGGGCGGCGCTGGTGGGGACGGAGTATGCGTCGGTGCCGGTGATCGCGCAGGCGTCGCCGTTCTCGCGTACGTCGGAGATCCCGGCCGGCGAGGTGACGATCCGGGATCTGTCGAGTCTGTATGTGTACGACAACACGCTGGTGGCGAAGTTGATGACGGGTGCGCAGGTCAGGGCGTACCTGGAGTACTCGGCGGAGTATTTCGTGCAGACGGCGGCGGGTGCGGTGGTCGACGTGGACAAGTTGACGAATGCGGGTGGCCGTCCGGACTACAACTACGACTATGTGTCGGGTCTGACGTATGAGATCGACGTGGCGGAGGCGGCGGGTTCGCGGATCAAGAAGCTGTCGTATGAGGGTGTGGCGTTGGACGATGCGCAGAAGTTCGTGCTGGCGGTGAACAACTACCGGGCCAATGGTGGTGGGGCGTTCCCGCATGTGGCGTCGGCGCCGGAGTTGTGGGCGGAGTCGACGGAGATCCGGACGCGGATTTCGGAGTGGGTGACGGCGAAGGGTGTGCTGGATCCGAAGGACTTCGCGTCGGTGGACTGGATGTTGACGCGGGGTGGCACGCCGGTCTTCTAGGGGTTTTCCGGCATGAGAGGTTCAGCAGGGTGATGTTCACGGCGTCGGCGTCGGGCTTTGGCGCCGGCGTCGGCGTCGTTGGCGTGGGGGCGGTGGCCGCTGTTGTGGTCGTCGCGGATCCGGTCGGGTCGGTCGGGGTCCGCGACGGCGCGGTGATGTCGGTGACGGCGTCTTTCGTGTCGTCAGTCGACGAGGGGGGTGAGGGCTTTGGCGGCTTGGCGTGCCTGGGGGAGGTGGGGTGGGCGGGGTTCGAGGCCGAAGGTGGTGAAGGCGGTGCGTGTGGGCAGCGGGTAGGGGTTTTTGCCGGTCAGGGTGTTGAGGATGGTGGCGCTGCGCCAGGCGGCGAGGCCGAGGTCGGGGGTGCCGACTCCGTGGGTGTGGCGTTCGGCGTTTTGGACGTATGCGGTGCCGGTGACGGAGGGGTCGAGGATCAGGCGGAAGTGTTCGTCGACGCGGGGGCGTTCGCGGTGGTCTCGGCGCAGGTAGGGGTCGAGGCCGGCGAGGATGCGGTCGAGGGGGCGTTCGCGGTGGCCGGTGGCGAGGACGACGGCGTCGGTGGTGAGGCGGGAGCGGGTGTTCTGCTGGATGTGTTCGAGGTGGAGTTCGATTTTGGTGGTGGCGATGCGGCCGGCGGTGCGGACGCGGACGCCGGGGGTGAGGACGGCGTCAGGCCAGCCGCCGTGCAGGGTGCGGCGGTAGAGCTCGTCGTGGATGGCGGCGATGGTGTCGGCGTCGATGCCCTTGTGGAGTTGCCACTGGGTGGTGGCGAGGTGGTCGCGGACGGTGTCGGTGAGGGCGTGGAAGTAGCGGGTGTAGTCGGGGGTGAAGTGTTCCAGGCCGAGCTTGGAGTACTCCATGGGTGCGAAGGCCTCGCTGCGGCCGAGCCAGTGGAGTTTTTCGCGGCCGGCGGGGCGGTGGCGGAGCAGGTCGAGGAAGATCTCGGCGCCGGACTGTCCTGAGCCGACGACGGTGACGTGGCCGGCGGTGAGGATCGTGTCGCGGTGGTCGAGGTAGTCGGCGGTGTGGACGACGGGCACGGCGGGGGCTTCGACGAGGGGTTTGAGGGGGTCTGGGACGTAGGGCTCGGTGCCGATGCCGAGGGCGATGTTCCTGGTGTAGGTCCGGCCGAGGGCTTCGGCTTCTCCTTCCGTGTCGAGTTGGGTGAAGTCGACTTCGAAGAGGTCGCGTTCGGGGTTCCAGCGGACGGCGTCGACCTGGTGGCCGAAGCGGAGTGCGGGGAGGTTCTCCGACACCCAGCGGCAGTAGGCGTCGTATTCGGCGCGTTGGATGTGGAAGCGCTCGGCGAAGTAGAAGGGGAAGAGTCTTTCGCGGGTTTGGAGGTAGTTGAGGAAGGTCCAGGGGCTGGTGGGGTCGGCGAGGGTGACGAGGTCGGCGAGGAAGGGGACTTGGATGGTGGCGCCGTCGATGAGGAGGCCGCGGTGCCAGTGGAAGGCGGGGCGTTGGTCGTAGAAGACGGTGTCGAGTGCGGTGAGGGGGTGGGCGAGGGCGGCGAGGGAGAGGTTGAAGGGGCCGATGCCGATGCCGACGAGGTCGTGGGGTGGGTCGGGTTCGTGGTGTGGGGGGTGCGTCATCGGGGGGTGGTTCCTTCCACGAGTTTCAGCAGTTGGGCGAGGTCGTCGGGCCGGGTGTGGGGGTTGAGGAGGGTGGCTTTGAGCCAGAGGCGGCCGGCGAGGTGGGTGCGGCCGAGGACGGCTCGGCCGTGGGTGAGGAGGTGTCGGCGTACGGCGGCGACGGTGTCGTCGGTGGCGCCGGCGGGCCGGAACAGGACCGTGCTGATGGTGGGCTGGGCGTAGAGGTCGAGGCCGGGGTGGTCGTGGATCAGGGCGGCGAGGGTCCGGGCGTGGTCGCAGACCTGGTCGACGAGGGTGCCGAGGCCGGTGCGGCCGAGGGTTTTGAGGGTGACGGCGATCTTGAGGACGTCGGGGCGGCGGCTGGTGCGCAGGGAGCGGCCGAGGAGGTCGGGCAGGCCGGCGTCGGTGTCGTCGTCGGCGTTGAGGTAGTCGGCGTGCTGGGCGAGGGCGGTGAGGTCGTGGGGGTCTTTGACGGTGAGGAGGCCGGCGGCGACGGGTTGCCAGCCGAGTTTGTGCAGGTCGAGGGTGATGGTGTGGGCGGCGTCGAGGCCGGTGAGTCGGGTGCGGTGCCGGTCGCTGAAGAGGAGGCCTGCGCCGTGGGCGGCGTCGATGTGCAGGCGGGCGTGGTGGGCGCGGCACAGGGCGGCGATCTCGGGGAGGGGGTCGATGAGGCCGGCGTCGGTGGTGCCCGCGGTGGCGGCCACCAGGAGGGGGCCGCGGGGGCCGGGGAGGGTGGTGAGGGCTTGGGCCAGGGCTGTGGGGTCGAGGGTGCCGGTGGGGGTGGGGACGACGACGGGGTCGGGCAGGCCGAGCAGCCAGGCGGCGCGGGGCAGGGAGTGGTGGGCGTTGGCGCCGTGGACGAGGCGGACGCCGGGGCCGTGGGTTTCGCGGGCGAGGAGGAGGGCGAGCTGGTTGGATTCGGTGCCGCCGGTGGTGACGAGTGCGTCGGCGGCGCCGGTTTCCCGGGCGAGGGCCCGGGTCACCAGTGCTTCGAGTTCCGATGCCGCCGGGGCCTGGTCCCAGGAGTCCAGGGACGGGTTGAGGGCGGAGGCGGCGAGGTCGGCGGCGGTGGCGACGGCGAGGGGCGGGCAGTGCAGGTGGGCGGCGCACAGGGGATGTGCGGGGTCGGCGGCGCCTTCGGCGAGTGTGTGGACGAGGAGTCGTAGGGCGTCGGGGTCGCCTTCGTCGGGCAGGACGTCGCCCACGGCGTCGCGTACGCGTGCGGCGACTGCTTCGGGGCCGCCGGCGGGCAGGGGGCCGCCGCGTGCTCGGGTGCCGTCGTGCAGTGCGCGGAGCACGGTGTCGAGCAGGGGCCGCAGGGTGTGGGGGCCTTGGGGGCCGGAGGCGAGGCTCGGTGTGCTCATGGGTGGGTCCTCCGGGCGCTGGGCAGAGGGAGTTCCAGCTTGTACGCGCGTGCGTGGCCGTGCCCGGGAAGCCCAACGAACGGGACCCGAAAGGGGGTGCGTCCGTGCGGGGGAAATGTGTCGGGGCGCGGCCGGCCGGGGAGTCGGCCGTGCCCCGGGGGTCGTCCGGTTATGCCTCCCGTACTCGCAAGGCGCGTGCCAGGTCGTCGAGTTGGTCGGCGAGTTTGCGGCGCAGGGACGGGATGGCGTCGCTGTCGCTCAGGCAGGCTTCGCCCAGGCTCAGGGTCTGCGGGTCGATGGCGTGGACGGGGAAGGCCCAGCGGCCGGCGGCGTCGGCGATGGCGGGGCCGCGGCGGTCGGCGAGGGCGACGGCGTCCTGGAAGTAGCGGGGTACGTACTGCTGCAGGAGGTCGGCCTGTTCGGGTTGCCAGAAGCCTCGGGCGGTGGCGGTGAACAGGTAGTTGGAGAGGGTGTCGTCGGTGAACATCGCTTCCCAGGCGCGCTGTTTGGCGTCCGTGTCGGGCAGGGCTGCCCGGCAGTGGGCGGCGCCTTCCTGGCCGGTGGCGCTGGGGTCGCGTGCCAGTTCGGCCGTGATGGCGGCTTCGTCGGTGGCGCCGAGGACGGCGAGCCGGGACAGGACGCGCCAGCGCAGCTCGGGGTCGAGTTCGGGGCCGCCGGGGACGGTGCCGTCGGCGAGCCAGGCGGCGATGGTGTCGGGGTGGGCGGCGACGTCGATGAAGTGGCGTACGGCGACGAGGCGCAGGCCGGGGTGGTCGCCGTCTTCGGTGCGGCGGATGAGGTCGCGGCACAGGGCGGTGAGGGTGGCGAGCGCGGCGGGCCGCTGGTCGGGCTTCAGGTAGCGGTCGGTGACCTGGGCGGCGGCGAAGGCGAGGACGCCCTGGACGAGGGCGAGGTCGGTCTCGTGCGGGAGGTGGGTGCGGGCGGCTTCCAGGTAGGCGGGGGCGGGCAGTTCGCCGTCGCGGACGGCGTCCCTGAGGGCGTTCCAGACGACGGCGCGGGTGAGGGGTTCGGGCAGGCCGGAGAGGGCTGCGTGGACGGTTTCGAAGGAGCGGGGGTCGAAGCGGACCTTGGCGTAGGTGAGGTCGCCGTCGTTGAGGAGGAGCAGTGCGGGGCGTTTGCCGATGGGGTGGGCGGTGGTGTGCGGGATGTCGAGGTGGAGGCGTTGGCGCAGGACGAGGTGGCGGCCTTCGTCGGCGACGTCCTGGTCGTAGAGGCCGACGGCGATGCGGTGGGGGCGGCTGCCGGTGTGGTCGACGGTGAGGGTGCAGGTGCCGTCGTCGCCGGGGGTGACGCGTGGGGTGAGGGTGTCGACTCCGGTGGTGCGCAGCCAGGCGTCGGCCCAGGCGTGGACGTCGCGGTCGGTGCCCGCGGCGAGGGAGTCGATGAAGTCGGCGAGGGTGGCGTTGGCGAACTTGTGGCGGGCGAAGTGGGTGTTGATGCCGGCGAGGAAGTCCTTCTCGCCGAGCCAGGCGACCAGTTGGCGGAGTGCGGAGGCGCCCTTGGCGTAGGAGATGCCGTCGAAGTTGAGCATGGCGGACGCGGTGTCGGGGACGGCGGCCGGGTCGGGGGCGACGGGGTGGGTGGAGGGGCGCTGGTCGGCGTCGTAGCCCCAGGCTTTGCGGGCGACGCCGAAGTCGGTCCAGGTGTCGGTGAAGCGGGTGGCTTCGGTGAGGGTCTGGTAGCCCATGTACTCGGCGAAGGACTCGTTGAGCCAGATGTCGTCCCACCACTGGAGGGTGACGAGGTCGCCGAACCACATGTGGGCCATCTCGTGGGCGATGACCATGGCGCGGGTCTGGCGTTCGGTGTCGGTGACGGCGGAGCGGTAGACGAACTCGTCGCGGAAGGTGACCAGTCCGGGGTTTTCCATGGCGCCGAAGTTGAACTCGGGGACGAAGGCCTGGTCGTAGGAGTCGAAGGGGTAGGGCTCTTCGAACTTCTCGTGGTAGCGGTCGTAGCACTGCTGGGTGATCTCGAAGAGTTCGTCGGCGTCCGCGTCGAGGTGGGGGGCGAGTGAGCGGCGGCAGTGGATGCCGAAGGGCAGGCCGTGGTGTTCGGTGCGTACGGAGTGCCAGGGGCCGGCGGCGACGGCGACGAGGTAGGTGGAGATCAGGGGGGTGGGTGCGGCCTTCCAGTGGCCGTCGCCGAGGTGTTCGGTGGTGCTGTTGGCGAGGACGGTCCAATTGTCGGGGGCCTTCACGGTCAGGTCGAAGACGGCCTTGAGGTCGGGCTGGTCGAAGGCGGGGAAGACGCGCTTGCAGTCCTCCATGGCGAGTTGGGTGTAGAGGTAGGTTTCGCCGTCGGTGGGGTCGGTGAAGCGGTGCATGCCCTCGCCGGTGCGGGAGTAGCGCATCGCCGCGTCGACGCGCAGTTCGTGCTCGCCGGGGGTGAGGTTTTTCAGGGGCAGCCTGTTCTCGTCCAGGGTTTCCGGGTCGAGGGGGTGTCCGTCGAGGGTGACGGCGCGCAGTTCGGCGGGCTTGATCTCGACGAAGGTGTCCGTGGTGTCCTGGTTCGCGCGGACGGTGAACCGGATGACGGTGCGGGAGTCGAAGGTCTCGTCGCCGGTGCTCAGATCGAGGTCGATCGTGTAGCTGTGGACGTCGAGGAGCTTGGCACGGGTCTGCGCTTCGTCGCGCGTCAGTACGGACATGCAGGACATGCTGCCTGATGCCGCTGACCTGGCACAGAGGCGGATCGGTACGCGGCCTATGTCCGGTCCTGTTCGAGCTCCCCGGTGTGCGCCCCCTGGCCGCGCCGGGTGGGAACGCGGGAGTCCGGGTGGGGCAGGGCGGGGTGTTCGTCGGCCTCTCCGTGGTCCTTGACGAGGGCGCGGAGTTCGCGGACCTCGTGTTCGAGGGCGCGGTGGCGCTGGTGGGCGTCGAACAGGTGGCGGACCTTGGTGCGCAGCGCCCAGGGGTCGACGGGTTTCATGACGAGGTCGGCGACGCCGAGGGCGAACGCGGTGGTGGTCAGGTCGTGGTCGGCGCCGAAGCCGGTGAGCAGGATGACGGGTATGTGCTGGGTCTGTTCCACGCGGCGCATGTAGCGCACGACGTCCAGGCCGCTGACGCCGGGCATGCGCACGTCGAGCAGGAGGAGGCCGACGAGGCCGCGCAGCACCTGTTTGAGGGCTTGGTCGCCGCTGGTGGCGCGGCCCAGCCGGTAGCCCAGCGGGGCCAGGGTGCTCTCCAGGGCGTACAGCGTGTCCTCGTGGTCGTCGACGATGAGGATCTTGGCATCCGACGGCATGGCCCGACGTCCCTCCCTCGTGGACAGACCGGCTTGTGTCCGGGGAGCTGACGGGCAGTGCTCGTCAGCTGACAAGGAGTGCACAGCGCAGCATGCCTCTCGGGAGCCCCCGTGTCACGTCCTGGGGGCATCCCGGGGAGGTCAATTCGCCAGGGGTGTCGTGTCGTTGACGGCGTCCTCGGCGATGCGCTCGTGGTGCCTGATCACTTCGGCGATGATGAAGTTCAGGAACTTCTCGGCGAAGGCCGGGTCGAGCTTGGCGTTCTCGGCGAGGGTGCGCAGCCGCTCGATCTGCCGGGCCTCGCGGGCCGCGTCGGCGGGCGGCAGCTGGTGTCTGGCCTTGAGGTGGCCGACCTGCTGGGTGCATTTGAAGCGTTCGGCGAGCATGTGGACGACGGCCGCGTCGATGTTGTCGATGCTGTCGCGCAGCCGGGCGAGTTCCTCGCGGACGGCGGGGTCGACGTCCGGGGCGGGGGTGTTGCGGGTGGTCATGACCGACCAGCCTACGTGGCGTCAGGGCGTTCGATCACGGGTGGATCGTCGGGGTCGGGGACCTGGTTGCTCCAGCCGCCGGGGACGGTGCGGCTCTGCTGGGCGCGGAAGCGGACGGGGGCCGTGCCGACGCGGCGGGTGAACAGGCGGGAGAAGTAGGCCGGATCGTCGTATCCGACGCGGCGGGCGACGGCGGCGACGGGCAGTTCGGTGGCGGCGAGGAGTTCCTTGGCGCGGCCGAGGCGGATGCCGAGCAGGTAGTCCTTGGGGCTGCAGCCGGCGCCGCGGCGGACGGCGGTGCGCAGTTCGGCGGTGGTCATGCCGTGCCGGGTGGCGTGGTCGGCGACCGTCAGGGGCAGGCACGCGTCGCGGGCGAGGGCCTTGAGGACCTGGTCGCCGTCGGGGGCGAGGTCGGCGCGGGCGCGGCGCAGGGCGACGAGGAGTTCGTGGACGGCGGCGCCGGTCTCCACTTCGAGGAGGGGGTTGTCGCGGCGGGCGGCGCGGGCGATGCGGGTGACGACGGCGCGTGGGCCGGTGGTGTCGGTCAGGGGGACGACGGGGCGGCCGGGTTCGATGTAGCCGAGTTCGGTGTAGGTGCTGGTGGCGGGGCCTGAGAAGGCGACGAAGCCTTCGTCCCAGCCGGTGTCGGGGTCGGGTGCGTAGTGGTGGGGGACGCCGGGGGTGAGCCACAGCAGGGCGGGCGCGGTGACGGTGGTGCGGCGTTTGTCGGGGCCGAGGTACCAGCCGGTGCCGGCGCTGATGACGACGGCGACGTGGTGGTCGAGGGTGCGGGGTCCGACGGTGGGCAGGGCGCCGTGCTGGAGGCCGACGCCGAGGCAGACGAGGCCGAGCCGGTGGTGGGCGGGGCCGGGGGTGAGGAACCGCATCCAGGTGTGGTACATCCGCGGTGGAGTTCGAGGGGGCGTCGGCAGGGCCGGGGCCGCTGCTCAGGAGCCGATGACCTTGTGGAGGTGCACGTCCTGGTGCCCGCCGGGGATGCCTTCGCTGCGGCCCGTCTCGCGGAACCCGAGCCGCCGGTAGAAGTCGGGCGCCTGGAAGGTGAAGGAGGAGACGATCATTTCGGTGCAGCCCCGCCGCACCGCTTCCTCCTCGGCCGCCCGCATGAGCAGGCTCCCCCGGCCGGCGTGCCGCTGGTCCGCGCGCACCCACAGCATGTCGACGGCACAGCAACTGCCCCAGATCCAGGCGGTGAGTCCTCCGGCGAGTTCGCCGCCGGTGTCGTCCAGGCGGACGGTGAGCGGCTGGGGGGTGCCGGCTCCGGTCGCCTCGGCGTTGAAGGCGGTGAGTTCGTCGTCGAGGCGTTGTTCGAGGGTTTCGTCCTTGCCGCCCACGCTCAGCAGGACGGCGGTCTCGGATCCTTGTTCGGTGCTCACCGTCGGGAGTATGCCAGGGGGGCGGGATCCGACCAGGGAAATTCCGCCCGCGGCCTCGTAGAGTGGAACCGGGTTCACGGCCTCTTGGGGGTACGGGCGTGGCGAACGACGGACCGGTCGAGCACGGCTATCCGCATCTGGAGACGGTGCGGGCCGCGGTCACCGCGCTGTACAGGCGGCTGTCGTACGACACCGTTCAGACGTTCGGGGCCAGCGTGCCCCCCGCCGACGTGGCGTTCTTCGACACCGACGACCTGTATCTGGGGGCGCAGCGGGTGGCGCGCGAGCTGGTGCGGCACTATCGGCTGCCGGATGCCCGGATGGTCGTCAGTTTCCGGGAGATGTCGCATGCGGCGAACGTCGAACTGACCGCCGGTCCTGAGTACTTCGTCGAGCTGAACGACCGTTTCCGCACCCATCGCCGGGACATCGGCGCGGCTCTCGCCCACGAGGTGATGCACGTCTATCTGCACCGCCTGGACCTGTCCTTCCCCGGCACCCGGGACAACGAGATCCTCACCGACACGGCGACGGCCTACCTGGGTGCCGGCTGGCTGCTTCTCGACGCGTACCGGGAGGACGCCTCGTCCTCCCAGAAGCTGGGCTATCTCACCCCGGAGGAGTTCGGTTACGTCCTGGCCAAGCGCGCCCTGGTCTTCGGTGAGGACCCGGCGGTGTGGTTCACCAGCCCGCAGGCCTACACGGCGTACGTCAGGGGCATGGCCCGGGCCCGCCAGGACGAGCAGCAGCCCCCGCTCACGGCCGCCGGCTGGGCGGGGCGCCGCCGCTACGCCCGCGACCGGCGGCACGCGCCCGGACCGCAGCCGGGCGTCCCCTACACCTTCAGCCCGGACAGCGGCGGGCACCTGCGGGTCTCCTTCCCCTGCCCGACCTGTCACCAGCGGATCAGGGTGCCGGTCAGGGGGCGGGTGCGGGCACGGTGTGCGTTGTGCAGGTCGGTGCTGGAGTGCGACACGTAGCGGGCCGGTGCGTCGGGGAACGGCTCCCCTACTCGGTACGCAGAGCCGTCGCCGTACGGGTTCTGGCGGCCCAGCCCGCCGGGAGCAGCGCGCCCAGCAGGGCGATGGTGACGCCGGCCAGCCCGAGCAGTACCAGCCGCGGGGTGTCGTACACGTCGAGGACCGACGGTGGCAGGTCGGTGCCGGCCGCGTGCCCCATGACCGGCAGTACGTAGCCGTGCAGGGCGAATCCGGCCGGTACGCCGAGCAGTGCGCCGAGTACGCCGATCCCGGCCACCGAGGCGAGGACCAGGCCCACGGTCTGGCGGGGTGACATGCCGAGCGCCTTGCACACGCCCAGGTCGTGGACGCGTTCGCGGGTGTCGAGGACGACGGAGTTGAGCACGCCGAGTCCGGCGACGGAGACCAGCATGAGCGTGAGCAGCGCGGCCATCGCGTTCAGGATGAGGACCATGTTGTCCTGCCCCGAGGGGGAGTTGGCGCTGACGTCGGCGCCCAGGGGCCGGACCGTCGCCGCGAGGTCACGGGCGTAGTCGGTGGCCGTGACGCCCGGCTTCACCTCGACGAGGAACACACCGGGTTCGGCCGCCGGGAAGTCGGCGAGGTTCGCGTGGACCTCCAGGTTGTCGTCGGAGGTGTCGAAGGCCTCGCCGACGATGCGCAGGGTCTGGGCGCGTCCCTGGTGGGTGACCCGTACGGTGTCGCCGATCTCGGTGCCGGTCTTCTCCAGGAAGCCCGAGGGCACGACGACCTGCCCCCGGCCGGTGATCCAGTGGCCGGAGATCATGTCGTAGGCGCCGGAGCCGGAGTCGCCCTGGTAGAGGCTGGCCTGGACGATGCCGGAGACCCCGCCGACGGTGACGTCCGCCTGGGTCTTGCCGTAGTACGAGGCCGTGCCGGGCTGTGCCTCGATGGCGGCGCGCACGCGTGCCGGGTCGGCGGCGGCCGGGGGTTCGCCGGTGCCCGGGCGCGGGGCGGGTCCGCGGGGGGCGGTCGGTCCGGCGGCGCCGGTGAAGACGGTGACCGCCGCCCGGTTCTCGGGATCCTGTGCCTCGCCGACCGCGTTCAGGGACGAGGTCAGGCCCACCGCGAAGGTCGCCGCGACCGTGCCGAAGGCCACCGCGAGCAGCATGGCGGCGGTGCGGACCGGGTGGGCGAAGGGTGCGGCGAGGCCGTAGGTGACCGCGCGGGGCAGCGGCAGTCGGCCCGCCGCCCGGTGCGCCCACTGGCCGCGTCCGGTGCGCGGTGCGCGGCCGACCGCGATGGCCTCGACCGTGCGCAGCCGCCCGGCCCGCAGCGCCGGGATCAGTGCCGCGATGCCGACGACCAGCAGCGCGGCGGCGGGTACGACGACGTCCACCCACCAGGCCACCGTCAGCGAGGGGGTGCCGTACACCTGCCCGGTGTCGTCGAGCAGCGGTACGGCCAGGAGGTTTCCGAGGACCACGCCCAGGGCGATGCCGGCGCCCGCCGGGATGAGTGCCTGGGCGACGTAGGCGCGCACGACCTCGCGTGGGGTGAAGCCGATGGCCTTGAGGATGCCGATCCTGCGCAGGCTGGTGCCGACCGCGCCGCTGACCACACTGCCGACGATGATCAGCGACATCGCGATGCCGAGCACGCCGAACGCGATGAGGAAGGGGATGGTGGGCGCCGCGCCCGCGTCGGCGGCGCGCTTGGTGTCCAGGTAGGACTGGGTGCCGAGGAGTGCTCCTTCCGGTACGGCGGCGGTGAGCTGTTTGCGGGCGGCGGTGATCTGGCCGCTGGTGTCCGCGGAGTCGAAGCGGTAGAGCATCTGGCTGGTGACCGGGGTGTCCTTCGAGGCGAGTGCCGTGACCTGGGCGGGGGTTGCCCAGGCGTCCGCGGTCCGGGCGGCGGAGACGGCGATGCCGACGACGGTGAGGGTGGGGGCGTCTGCGGCGTCCGAAGTCCTCAGTGTGGTGCCGAGTTCGAAGGCGGGGCCGGCGAACTGAGAGGTGAGCACGATCTCGCCCGGCTGCTTCGCCCAGCGGCCCGAGGACAGGTCCAGGTCGTCCACGTCGGCGTGCGGGGCGGACCGTCCGGCCAGGGTGAGGGGTGGTTGCAGGTGGCCGCCGTGTTCGTCGACCGCGCGGATCGTCGTGACGGGGTACGGTCCCGCGCTCGCCGTGACGCCGTCCAGGCGGCCGGTGGCGTCGAGCTGTGCCGTGCTCGTCTTCGCCGGGTCGTACTGCGCGGTGAGGTGGGCACCGTTCTGCCGGGCGAAGGCCTTGTCGAAGGGCGCGTCCGCGGCGACCATCAGTGATCCGGCGACCACGGCCGAGGCCACGGCCATCATCACGGCCACGGCGATCACCACGGTCTGCACCCGCCGCCGGCCCACCCCGGAGCGGACGACCCGGGCGAGCGCCCCGCCACCGAAGCCGCTCATCGGACGGCCTCCACCGTGGTGTCGAGGGCGAGATGGCCGTCCACCAGGTGGATCGTGCGGCTCGCGCAGGCCTGGGCCAGCGCGAGGTCGTGGGTGACCAGCACGATGGTCTGCCCGCCGCGGTGCAGATCGACCAGCAGCTCCCGTACGTCCTGCCCGGAGGCGGTGTCGAGGGCTCCGGTCGGCTCGTCGGCGAGCAGCAGAGCGGGCCGGTTGACCAGGGCGCGGGCGACGGCGACCCGCTGGCGTTCGCCGCCGGAGAGCCGTCCCGGGTAGGCGCGGGCGTGCTTCTGGATGCCGAGCACCTCCATGAGTTCGCCGGCGCGGGCCGCGGTCCGGCGGCGCGCGGTGCCGGTCAGCTGGGCGGGGAGCTGGATGTTGTCGGCGACGGTGAGGTCGTCGAGCAGGTTGAAGAACTGGAAGACCATGCCGATCCGTTCACGGCGGAAGCGGGCCAGTGCGTGCTCGCTCAGCCGGTCGATGCGCTGCCCGGCGACGGTCACCGTGCCCTCGGTGGGCCGGTCCAGGCCGGCGACGAGGTTCAGCAGCGTGGACTTGCCGCTGCCGGAGGGGCCGGTGATGGCCAGGGCCTCGCCCTGCGCGACGGCGAGGTCGAGCGGTCCGAGGGCGGGCGCCCCGGCGCTGTCGTAGCGCTTGGCCGCGCCCGCCAGTTCGATCGCGTGTGTCGTTTGGGCCAGGGGAGTCGTCGGGGCCAGGGAGGTCATGGGAGTCGTCCGTCCTTACGGTCGCTCGTGCCCGGTCGGGTCCCGGTGAACCTAGGGGCGGGGCCTGGTCGGGCGCGTCGGCCGCGGCACCGACTTGCGGCCCTCCCCGCGGAGGACCCGGCCGCGGGGTCATCCCTGCGAAGTACGCCTGCGGGGCGGTCTGTTGGCCGGTCTGGTCGTCCAGGGGGACGCGGCCGGGGCGCGTCGGCCACACAATGAGCCGATGGAGACGGAGGAGCGGCCCGGGTGGCGTCGGCAACTGCGGGACGTGCTGCGGCCGGAGGCGAAGGGCGGGCCGCTGTCACGGCGGGCGATGAGTGCCGACGTGGTGCTGGCGGTCGTCCTGACCGTGGTGGCGCTGGTAGTGGCGGCGCGGTTTCCCGGTGACGGGCCGGCGTTCGTCGTGCCGAGGGACGAGTACGGGGTGCCTGTCCCGCCCCGGCCGCCGGCGCCGGGTGCGCTACTCGTGGAGGACGCGGTCGCGGCGCCGCCCTGGCCGCTGGTGCTGCTGTCGGCGCTGCCGCTCGCGGCCCGGCGCCGGTATCCGCTGGCCGTGTTCGCAGTGGTGCTGGCAGCGGCGCTGGGCATCGGGGACCGTGCCACCTGGATCACCGTGCTGACCTGTGTCATCGGCGCCTACAGCGCGGTGAAGCACAGTCGGTACCGGACACTGGCGCCGGCCTGTCTGGTCGTCGCCGCCGTGCCGGCCGGCCTGGCGTTCCGGCAGACGGATCCGGTCCTGCCGGGGTGGTCGAGTCCCGTGGTGGTGCTGCTGGCCGCCGGGGTGGTGGCGGGGACGGTCCGGTTCTGGCAGCGGCGCCTGGCGGCCGGCCGGGACCGGTTCGCCGAGTTGCAGCGGGCGCAGGAGGAGGACATGCGCCGGGCGGTCGAGGAGGAACGGGGGCGGATCGCCGCGGAGTTGCACGACGTCGTGACCCACAATGTGAGCGTGATGGTCATCCAGGCGGGGGCGGCCCGCAAGGTGATGGACGCGGCACCGGAGCGGTCGAAGGAGGCCTTGCTGGCGGTGGAGGCCGGTGGCCGGGCCGCGATGGCCGAACTGCGCCATGTGATGGGCCTGTTGGCGGCCCCGGACCTCGGCGGCGCCGACAGTCCCGCCGACGGTCTGGAGCCGCAGCCGGGCCTCGGACAGCTCGACGCGCTGATCGAGCGGGTGCGGGCCGCCGGGACCCCGGTGGGCGTCGCCGTGTCGCTGCCGCCCGAGCCGCTGCCGGCCGGGGTGGATCTGACGGCGTACCGCGTGGTGCAGGAGGCGCTGACCAACACGATCAAGCACGCGCCCGGCGCCGACGCCGGCGTGACGATCGGCTACGCCGGCGACTGTCTGGAGATCGAGGTCACCGACACCGGCGCCGTCCGCGACCCCTCGCCCGCGGACGGCAACGGCAACGGCCGCGGTCTGATCGGGCTGCGCGAACGGCTCGCGGTCTACGGCGGTGAGCTGACGGCGGGTCCCACCCTCGCCGGCGGCTACCGGATCACGGCGCGGATCCCCTGGCGGGCGGCGTGAACCGGCCGCCGGCGCTGCGCGCGGTCATCGCCGACGACCAGGCCCTCGTACGGACCGGCTTCGGGATGATCCTGGCCGCGGACGGCATCGAGGTGACGGCCGAGGCGGCCGACGGGGCGGAGGCGGTCGCCGCGGTCCGGCGCACCCGGCCCGACGTGGTCCTCATGGACGTCCGGATGCCCCGCATGGACGGCATCGAGGCCACCCGGCGGATCCTCGCCGACAGCGATCCGGCCGGCCCGCGCGTGATCATCCTGACCACCTACGACCTCGACCACTACGTCTACGCCGCGCTCACCGCCGGGGCCAGCGGCTTCCTGCTCAAGGACGTCACCCCCGAACACCTGGTGGCCGCCGTACGCCTCGCGCAGTTGGGCGACGCCCTGCTCGCGCCCGCCATCACCCGTCGCCTGATCGAGCGCTTCGCCCATCGCGAGGAGGCCCGGCCGGCCGCCCTCCCCCGCGACCTGTCCGGCCTCACCCCCCGCGAACTGGAGGTGCTGCGGCTCCTCGCGACGGGCCTGAGCAACGCCGAACTCGCGGACCGACTGTTCCTCAGCCCCACCACGGTCAAGACCCACATCGGCCGCATCCTGTCGAAACTGGACCTCCGCGACCGCGTCCAGGCCGTGGTCCTCGCGTACGAGACGGGGCTGGTCGCGCCGGGGGATCCGACGGGGGGCGGCTGAGAGTCCTGACCCACCCGTGCGTCGTCCGCCTTCACGCCCCGTACACGGCCCTCGGAACCTCCGCATCCGCCAGCAGTTTCCGCGTCGCGTCCCCCGCCTCCGCCGGCGACCACCGCGCCCCCCTGTCGGTGCTGGGGCCCGGTCGCCAGCCCTCCATGACGGTGATCCGGCCGCCCTCGGCCTCGAAGACCCGCCCGCTGACGCCCGCGCTCGCGGCCGAGCCGAGCCACACCACCAGCGGCGACACGTTCTCGGGGGCCATCGCGTCGAAGCCGCCCGCGGGCGCGGCCATCGTCCGCGCGAAGGTCTCCTCGGTCATCCGGGTGCGGGCGGCCGGGGCGATCGCGTTGACCTGCACGCCGTAGCGCCCCAGCTCCGCCGCCGCGACCAGCGTCAGCCCGACGATCCCGGCCTTCGCGGCGCTGTAGTTCCCCTGTCCGACCGACCCCGAGAGCCCGGCCCCGCTGCTGGTGTTGACGACCCGTGCCGTCGGCGTCCGCCCCGCCTTCGCCTCCGCGCGCCAGTGCGCCGCCGCGTGCCTGAGCGGCAGGAAGTGGCCCTTCAGGTGGACGCGGACGACCGCGTCCCAGTCGTCCTCGTCGAGGTTGACCAGCATGCGGTCGCGCAGGAAACCGGCGTTGTTGACGAGGGTGTCGAGGCGGCCGTACGTCTCCAGGGCGGTGCGTACGAGGGACGCGGCGCCCTCGGTCGTGGCGATGTCGCCGCCGTGGGCCACCGCGTCGCCGCCGGACGCGCGGATCTCGTCGGCGACCCGGCGGGCGGGGCTGTCGGGGCCCGGCGTGCCGTCGAGGCCGACGCCGAGGTCGTTGACGACGACCCGGGCGCCCTCGGCGGCGTACGCGAGGGCGTGCGCGCGGCCGAGCCCGCGGCCGGCGCCTGTGACGATCACGACGCGTCCCTCGCACAGCGGCGGTGCACTCATCTCAGGTCTCCTTGTCGGCGGTCGAGGCATCGAGGAACGCGGGCCGCTCCCCGCCACCGTGGACGAGCAGCGAGGCCCCGCTGATGTACGCGGCGGCGTCCGAGGCGAGGAAGACCGTGGCGGCGCCGACGTCGGACGGCTCGGCCAGCCGCCCGAGGGGGACCGTGCGGGCGACCGCGGCGAGGCCGTCCGGGCCGCCGTAGTGGAGGTGGGACAGCTCGGTGCGGACCATACCGACGACGAGGGTGTTGACGCGGACCTCCGGCGCCCATTCGGCGGCCATCGAGCGGGCCAGGTGTTCCAGGCCGGCCTTGGCCGCCCCGTACGCCGCCGTACCGGGTGAGGGGCGGCTGCCGCTGACACTGCCGATCATCACGATGGAGCCCTGGGCCCGCTTGAGGTGGTCGTACGCGGCGAGGGACACGGTCAGCGGTGCGAGGAGGTTCAATTCCAGGACGCGGACGTGCCGTTCGGCCTCGGCCCGCACGAGCGGACGGTACGGGGCGCCGCCCGCGTTGTTGACCAGGACGTCCAGGCGGGGCAGCTCGGCGAAGAACCGCCGTACGGACTCACTGTCCCGTACGTCCAGCGGCACGAACCCGGTCTTCGGCAGCGGGACCTCCGGCGGCCGGCGCGCACAGACCACGACCTCCGCACCCGCCTCCGCCAAGGCCCTCGCGATCCCGGCGCCGACGCCGCGGGTACCGCCGGTGACGACCGCGACCTTCCCGTTCAGCTCCATTCACCGCTACCCTCCACCTAACAAACGTTTGGTGGAAAGGTAGCTGATGCGCCCATGGGTGTCTCCACCTCGTCCCCGGAAAAGGGGCCCGAAGAAGACGGCATCGCCGTCGTCACGGTCGACTTCCCGCCGGTGAACGCCCTGCCGGTGCACGGCTGGTTCGCGCTGGCCGACGCCGTGCGCGCGGCCGGCCGGGACACCGGGGTCCGGTGTGTGGTGCTCGCCGCCGAGGGGCGCGGTTTCAACGCGGGCGTGGACATCAAGGAGATACAGGCGCGGGGGCAGCAGGCGCTGGTCGGCGCGAACCGCGGCTGCTTCGAGGCCTTCGCGGCGGTGTACGAGTGCGAGGTGCCCGTCGTCGCGGCCGTGCAGGGCTTCTGCCTGGGCGGCGGGATCGGCCTGGTGGGCAACGCGGACGCGATCGTGGCGAGCGAGGACGCGGCCTTCGGCCTGCCCGAGCTGGACCGCGGCGCGCTCGGCGCGGCCACCCATCTGTCCCGCCTGGTCCCGCAGCACCTCATGCGCGCCCTGTACTACACCTCGCGTACCGCGACCGCGGCCGAACTGCACGCGCACGGCTCGGTGTGGCGGGTCGTCCCGCGCGCGGAACTGCGCGAAGCCGCCCTCGGCCTGGCCCGCGAGATCGCCGCCAAGGACGGCCGGCTCATCCGGCTGGCCAAGGCCGCCATCAACGGCATCGACCCCGTCGACGTACACCGCAGCTACCGCTTCGAGCAGGGCTTCACCTTCGAAGCCAGCCTCGACGGGGTCGCCGACCGGGTCCGCGACTCCTTCGGCAAGGAGGCCACCCGGTGAGCGACAAGACCATGTCGGCCCAGGAGGCCGTCGGCCGCCTGGAGAGCGGGATGACGCTCGGCATCGGCGGCTGGGGCTCGCGCCGCAAGCCGATGGCACTGGTACGAGCCCTGCTCCGCACCCGGATCAGCGACCTCACCGTCGTCTCGTACGGCGGCCCGGACGTCGGCCTGCTCGCCGCCGCCGGCCGGATCCGCAAGCTCGTCACGGCCTTCGTGACCCTCGACTCGATCCCCCTGGAACCGCACTACCGGGCGGCACGCGAGCGTGCCGCCTTCGAGCTGATGGAGGTCGACGAGGCGATGTTCATGTGGGGGCTGCACGCGGCCGCCAACCGCCTGCCGTTCCTGCCGGTGCGGGCGGGCATCGGCTCGGACGTGATGCGGGCCGGCCCCGGTCTGCGGACGGTCACGTCGCCGTACGAGGACTCCGAGACGTTCGTGGCGATGCCCGCGCTGCGCCTGGACGCGGCCTTCGTCCACATGAACCGCGCGGACCGGCAGGGCAACGGCCAGTACCTCGGCCCGGACCCGTACTTCGACGACCTGTTCTGCGAGGCGGCCGACACCGCGTACCTGTCCTGCGAGCGGATCGTGGACACGGCCGAACTGACCAAGGAGGCCGCCCCGCAGACCCTGCTGATCAAACGCCACACGGTCACGGGGGTCGTCGAGGCGCCGAACGGCGCCCACTTCACGTCCTGCGCCCCCGACTACGACCGGGACGAGGCGTTCCAGAAGCGGTACGCCGGCACACCGTGGGCAAAGTTCTCGGCGCGGTTCCTCGACGGGGACGAGCAGGCCTACCAGAGGGCGGTCAGGGAAGTCGGGGAGGGGACATGAGCGCCGTCAGCCGCGCCGAGTACTGCGTGATCGCCTGCGCCGAGGCCTGGCGGGACGCGGGCGAGATCCTGGCGAGCCCCATGGGCCTGATCCCGTCCGTCGGCGCCCGCCTGGCCCGCCGCACCTTCGCACCGGACCTGCTGCTGACCGACGGCGAGGCCCTGCTCGTCGGCCCGGACGGCACCGTCGAGGGCTGGCTGCCCTACCGCCGGCACCTCACCCTGGTCACCGGCGGCCGGCGCCACGTGATGATGGGCGCGAGCCAGATCGACCGGTACGGCAACCAGAACATCTCCTGCATCGGCGACTGGGCCAGGCCGAAGCGGCAGCTGCTCGGTGTGCGGGGAGCGCCGGTCAACACCCTGAACAACCCGACCAGTTACTGGATCCCCCGGCACTCCCGGCGGGTCTTCGTCGGGCGCGTCGACATGGTGTGCGGGGTGGGGTACGACCGTGCCGCCGAGCATCCGGAAACGGCCCGCTTCCACCGCATCCCCCGGGTCGTCTCCGACCTCGGCGTCTTCGACTTCGCCACCCCCGACCACTCGATGCGGCTGGCCTCGCTGCACCCGGGCGTCACCGTGGACCAGGTCAGGGAGGCCACCGGCTTCGAACTGACCGTGCCGGACGAGGTGCCGTACACCCGCGAACCGACGCCCCCCGAGCTGGAGCTGATCCGCGAGGTGATCGATCCGGAGAGCGCCCGCACCCGTGAGGTGCCGGACCGGGAGGCCGGCTGATGGAGACCGCGCTCACCCGGCTGGCCGGCGTCCGGCATCCGCTCGTGCAGACCGGCATGGGCTGGGTGTCGGGCCCCCGTCTGGTCTCCGCGTCGGCCGAGGCGGGCGTGCTGGGCATCCTGGCCTCCGCGACGATGACCCTCGACCGGCTGCGGGACGCCGTACGGGAGGTCAAGTCCCGTACGGACCAGCCGTTCGGGGTGAATCTGCGCGCGGACGCCCAGGACGCGGGCGACCGGGTGCGGATCCTCATCGACGAGGGCGTGCGGGTCGCCTCCTTCGCCCTCGCGCCCTCGCCCGAGCTGATCGCCGAGCTCAAGGCGGCGGGCGTCGTGGTCATCCCCTCCGTGGGTGCCCGGCGGCATGCCGAGAAGGTCGCGGCATGGGGCGCGGACGCGGTGATCGTGCAGGGCGGGGAGGGCGGCGGGCACACCGGCGAGGTGGCGACGACCGTGCTGTTGCCGCAGGTGGTGGATGCCGTGCGGATACCGGTCGTGGCGGCGGGCGGCTTCCACGACGGGCGGGGCCTGGTCGCGGCGCTGGCCTACGGCGCGGCGGGCGTCGCCATGGGCACGCGGTTCCTGCTCACCTCGGACTCGACGGTGCCGGACGCGGTGAAGGCCCGGTATCTGGCGGCGACGGTCCGGGACGTGACGGTGACCCGGGCGGTCGACGGCCTTCCGCACCGCATGCTCCGCACGGAACTGGTCCAGGCCCTGGAGCACGCCGGCCGCACGAGGGCCCTGCTCCAGGCCGTGCGCAGAGCGGCGGGCTTCCGCGAGCTGTCGGGGCTGACCTGGCGGCAACTGGTCCGCGACGGGCTCACGATGAAGCACGGCAAGGACCTGACGTGGAGCCAGGTCCTGCTGGCCGCGAACACGCCGATGCTGCTGAGGGCGGCGATGGTGGACGGCCGTACGGATCTCGGGGTCATGGCCGCGGGGCAGGTCGCCGGGGTGATCGACGACCTGCCGTCGTGCGCGGAGCTGGTGGAGCGGATCATGAAGGAGGCGGAGGAGGTACGGGAGCGGCTGAGCGCGCCCCGGTGAACGTCACGACCGCTCGGTGACCGTGCCGTTCGCCTGCCCGCCGCCGGAGGGCCTGATTCTTTCAGCCCGTCTGGGGGTCCCCCCTCTGGGGGAGTTTGAGGACGAGGCCCTTCGGGCCGAAAGCGGGGTCTGGGGGCGCAGCCCTCAGGGACGGGACGGGAAGGGGCGGCGGGGGCGAAGAAAGACGAGCCTGCGCCGTCCTCCTCAGAGCCTCTCGATGATCGTGACATTCGCCTGGCCGCCGCCCTCGCACATCGTCTGCAGGCCGAACCGGCCTCCGGTGCGCTCCAGTTCGTGCAGCAGGGTCGTCATGAGCTTGACGCCCGTCGCGCCCAGCGGATGACCGAGGGCGATCGCGCCGCCGTTGACGTTGACCTTGTCGGGGTCGGCGCCGGTCTCCTTCAGCCAGGCCAGGACGACCGGGGCGAAGGCCTCGTTGATCTCGACGAGGTCGATGTCGTCGAGGGACAGGCCGGTCTTCTTCAGGGCGTGCGCGGTGGCCGGTATGGGCGCGGTCAGCATCCGGATGGGGTCCTCGCCGCGCACGGAGAGATGGTGCACGCGCGCGCGGGGACGCAGCCCGTGCTCGTGCACCGCCCGCTCCGACGCGAGCAGCATGGCGGCGGCCCCGTCGGAGACCTGCGAGGAGCAGGCCGCGGTGACCGTGCCGCCGTCGATGACGGGCTTCAGTCCGGCCATCTTCTCCAGGGAGGTGTCCCTGCGCGGGCCCTCGTCGACGGCGGCCTGGGCGTACGCCACGATCTCCCGCTCGAAGCGCCCCTCGTCGATGGCCCGCAGGGCCCGCCGGTGCGACCGCAGCGCGAACTCCTCCTGGTCCTGCCTGCTGATCCCCCACTTGGCGGCGATCATCTCGGCGCCGGCGAACTGGTTCACCGCCCGGTCCCCGTACCGGGCCCGCCAGCCCTCGCTGCCCGCGAAGGGGCCCTCGGTGAAGCCCAGAGGCTCGGCGGCCTGCCGGGTCGCGAAGGCGATCGGGATCTGCGACATGTTCTGCACACCGCCGGCGACGACCAAATCCTGCGTGCCGGACAGGACGGCCTGCGCGGCGAAGTGCACGGCCTGCTGGGAGGAGCCGCACTGCCGGTCCACCGTGACGCCGGGCACCTCCTCGGGCAGGCCGGCCGCCAGCCAGCAGGTCCGTGCGATGTCACCGGCCTGCGGGCCCACGGCGTCGAGGCAGCCGAAGACGACGTCCTCGACGGCGGCCGGGTCGACCCCGGCCCGCGCGACCAGCTCCTTGAGCACGTGCGCGCCGAGGTCGGCCGGGTGGACCGCGCTCAGTCCTCCCCCGCGCCGCCCGACGGGCGTACGGACCGCTTCGACGATGTAGGCCTCGGCCATGGCAACTCCCTCACAGATGGGGGCTATTCGCGTACGGCGATCCCGTCCAGCACCATCGACAGGTACTGCCGGGCGATCTCCTCCGGGCTGTGCTGTCCGCCGGGCCGGTACCAGGACGCGGCGACCCACACCGTGTCGCGCACGAACCGGTAGGTGAGCCGGACGTCGAGGTCGGCCCGGAACACCTCGGCGGCGACCCCGCGTTCCAGCGTGGACAGCCACGCCTTCTCGAACCTGCGCTGTGACTCTGCGAGGAACGCGAACCGCTCCTGCGCGACCAGCTGCTTGCTCTCCTTCTGGTAGATCGCGACGGCGGCGCGGTGCCGGTCGATCTCCCGGAACGACTCGGTGACCAGGGCTTCGAGGGTCTCGCGCGGCCCGAGCTCACCGCCCAGGACGGTGTCGTAGCCGTCCCACAGCTCGTCGAGGAAGGTCCGCAGGATCTCCTCCAGCATCGATTCCTTGGAGTCGAAGTGGTAGTAGAGGCTGCCCGCGAGCATGCCCGCGTGGTCCGCGATCTTGCGGACGGTGGTGGCGTTGTAGCCCTGCTCGGCGAAGACCTCGGCGGCGGTGCCGAGGAGTTCGCGACGGCGGTCGCGAGCGGAGCCGGCCGCGGGCGGCTCTGTGGCGGTCACCTGGGGGCTCTTCTTCGTAGGAGGCACGGATCCATTCTCGTCCTGGGCGTGAACTAGGCGTGCTGGCTGCTGACGGAGACGACCTCGCCCGTCAGGTACGAGGAGTAGCCCGACGCCAGGAACACGATGACGTTGGCCACCTCCCACGGCTCGGCGTACCGCCCGAAGGCCTCGCGCGAGGTCAGCTCCTCCAGCAGTTCCGCCGAGGTCACCTTCACCAGATGCGGATGCATGGCGAGGCTCGGCGACACGGCGTTGACCCGCACGCCGTACTCGGCCGCCTCCATCGCCGCACACCGGGTCAGCGCCATCACGCCCGCCTTCGCGGCGGCGTAGTGCGCCTGCCCGGCCTGGGCGCGCCAGCCGACGACGGAGGCGTTGTTGACGATCACGCCACCGGTGCCTCTCATCAGGCGAAGGGCTGCCCGCATGCACCGGAACGTGCCGTTCAGCGTCACGTCCAGCACGGTCGACCACTGCTCGTCGGTCATGTCGACGAGATCCGAAGTGCCGCCGAGACCCGCGTTGTTGACGACGACGTCCAGCCGTCCGTGTTCCCGCACGGCGGCGTCGAACAGGGCCCGCACCTGTGTCTCGTCGGTGACATCGCACGGGAGTGCCGCCACCGCCCCGGGGAATTCCCGGCTCAGCTCGCTCTCGTGCTCCTTCAGTCGCCGCGCGTGCGCGTCGCTGATCAGCACGCGCGCTCCCTCCTCCAGGAAGCGGCGCGCGGTCGCCCCGCCGATCCCCGCGCCGGCTGCCGCGGTGATGACGGCCGTGCGCCCGCCGAGCAGCCCGTGCCCGGGAACGTACGCGGGAGCCTCGACGTTCGTCATGACAGCACGCTAACCTACCAAACACTTGTTAGGGAAGGAGGGTGACCGTGGACCTGGCCCACTCCCCCGCCGACGAGGCGTTCCGCGCCGAGGCCCGGGCCTGGCTGCACGCGCACGTGCCGTCCGCTCCCCTCCCCTCTCTGGAGACCGAGGAGGGCTTCGCGGCGCACCGCGCGTGGGAGGCCGAACTCGCCGCTGACCGCTGGTCGGTGGTGAACTGGCCGACGCCGTACGGCGGCCGGGACGCGGGCCTGATCCGGTGGCTGCTCTTCGAGGAGGAGTACTACGCGGCGGGCGCACCGGGAAGGGTCGGCCAGAACGGCGTCAACCTCCTCGCCCCGACCCTCTTCGACCACGGCACCGAGGAGCAACGCGCGCGTGTGCTCCCGCCCATGGCCGCGGGCGAGGTGGTCTGGGCGCAGGCCTGGTCGGAGCCGGAGGCGGGGTCGGACCTGGCGTCCCTGCGGTCGAGGGCGGTCCGTACGGACGGCGGCTGGCTGTTGAGCGGGCAGAAGACCTGGTCCTCGCGCGCGGCCTTCGCGGACCGCGCGTTCGGCCTGTTCCGCAGCGAGCCCGACGCCTCCAAGCGCCACCAGGGCCTCACCTACGTGATGTTCGACCTGCGCGCCCGGGGCGTCACGGTCCGCCCGATCGGGCGCCTGGACGGAAAGCCGGCCTTCGCGGAGCTCTTCCTGGACGAGGTGTTCGTGCCCGACGAGGACGTGATCGGCGAGCCCGGGCAGGGCTGGCGGGTCGCCATGTCGACAGCCGGCAACGAACGCGGTCTGACCCTGCGCTCCCCCGGCCGCTTCCTCGCGAGCGCCGCCCGGCTGGCCGAGCTCTGGCAGGCACTGGGCCGCCCGCCGGGCGCCGGCCATCGCGTGGCCGACGCCCTCATCGGTGCCCGCGCCTACCAGCTCTTCACCTACGCCGCCGCCTCCCGGTTCCTCGACGGCGAGTCGATCGGCCCCGAGTCCAGCCTGAACAAGGTCTTCTGGTCCGAGTACGACATCGCGCTGCACGAAACGGCACTCGACCTCCTCGGTCCGGACGGCGAGTCGGCCGACACCCCCTGGTCCGAGGGCTACGTCTTCTCCCTGGCCGGCCCGATCTACGCGGGCACCAACGAGATCCAGCGCGACATCATCGCCGAACGCCTGCTGGGCCTGCCGAAAGGACGCCGCTGATGCGCTTCCTGCTGGACAGCGACCAGCGCGCGTTCGCCGGCGCGCTGGACGCGATGCTGACAGCGGCGGACACCCCTTCGGTGGTACGGGACCGGAGCCGGGGCGAGCACGCGAGCGGCCGTGCGCTGTGGCGCCGCATCGCGGAGGCGGGCGTGTTCGCGCTGGCGGTACCGGAGGCGTACGACGGGCTGGGCCCGCGTCCTGTGGAACTCGCCGTCGCCTTCGTGGAGTTGGGGAGGCACGCGGTGCCGGGCCCGTTGGCGGAGACGGTGGCGGCAGCCGCGCTCCTCACCGCCCTGGACGACACGGGCCCGGCCAAGCGCCTGCTGCCCGCCCTGGCCTCGGGCGAGTCGACGGCGACCCTGGCGGTGGGGCCGTACGCGCTGGACGCGGACATGGCCGACGTACGGCTGGCGGTGTCGGGGGCGGGCGAGCTGCGCCTGGCCCCTGCGCCCGGTGCCCCGCGCCCCTCCCTCGACCCCGCCCGTCGGCTTTTCGCTCCACCGCCCGGGGGAGAACTCCTCGCCAACGGCCCGCAGGTCACCACGGCCACCGCCCTGGCTCTCACCTGGGCCCGCCTCGCCACCGCCGCCCAAGCCCTCGGCGTCGGCCTCGCCCTCCTCGACAGAGCCGTCGCGTACGTCAAGCAGCGCGTCCAGTTCGGTGTCCCCGTCGGCTCGTTCCAGGCCGTCAAGCACCAGCTGGCGGACGCGAAGACCGCTCTGGAGTTCGCGCGCCCTCTGCTCTTCGGCGCCGCCCTGACGATGACCGAGCAGGACGTCGCCGCAGCCAAGGTCACGGCCTGCGAGGCGGCGTACACCACCGCTCGCACGGCCCTCCAACTGCACGGCGCGATCGGCTACACGGCGGAGTACGACCTGTCCCTCTGGCTCACCAAGGCCCGAGCGCTGCGCACCGCCTGGGGCAGCCCGGACGAGTGCCGGGCAACCGTGCTCCTCAGTGGTGGTGATCGCCGCTCGTGAGCTCCCGGTACTCCTCGGCCGTGGGTTTCGCGATCCGCTTGTCGGGCCCGAACATCGCCCTGGCCAGCCGTGCCCGCATCCGCTGGGAGGCCTTGACCCGCCGCCGTACACCGCCCGCGTCGACGAGCGGCCCGATCTCGTACGGCGGCTCCTGCTCGTGCTGGGTGAGCGTGTACAGCTGTGCCTGCGAGAGGGGTTCGTGGACCTCGACGAACTCCCCGTGCGGGAGCCGTTTGACGGTGCCGGACTCCCTGCCGTGCAGCACCTTGTCACGGTCGCGGCGCTGGAGTCCGAGACAGATCCGTTTGGTCACCATGAAGGCGAGGACCGGCGCGACGAAGACGGCGACGCGCACGAACCAGGTGATCGCGTTGATGGACAGATGCAGATGGGTGGCCACGATGTCGTTGCCGCCGCCGATCAGCAGCACCGCGTACAGAGTCAGCCAGGCGACGCCGAGACCGGTGCGCACGGGTGCGTTGCGCGGCCGGTCCAGGATGTGGTGCTCGCGTTTGTCGCCGGTGATCCACGCCTCGATGAACGGATACACGCCGATGGCGATCATGATCAGCGGGAAGAGGGAGAAGGGGATGAAGACGCCCAGCTCCAGGGTGTGACCCCAGAAGTTGATCTCCCATCCCGGCATCACCCGGATCAGCCCCTCGGAGAAGCCCAGGTACCAGTCGGGCTGGGCGCCGGTGGTCACCAGGTCCGGGCGGTACGGCCCGAAAGCCCATACGGGGTTGATCTGCGCGAGGCCGCCCAGGATCGCCAGCATGCCGAAGACCAGGAAGAAGAAGCCGCCCGCCTTCGCCATGTAGACCGGCAGGAAGGGCATGCCGACGACGGACTTGTTGTCGCGGCCGGGCCCCGGGTACTGCGTGTGCTTGTGGTAGAAGACCAGGATCAGGTGGGCGACCACCAGGCCGAGCATGATCCCGGGGAGCAGCAGGATGTGGACCGGGTACAGCCGCGCGATGAAGTCCTCCCCGGGGAACTCCCCGCCGAAGAGGAAGAACGCCAGGTACGTTCCCACGACCGGCACGGACAGGATCGCGCCGTGTGCGAAGCGCAGCCCGGTGCCGGACAGCAGGTCGTCGGGGAGCGAGTAGCCGGTCAGGCCGGTGAGGATGCCGAGGAACAGCAGGGTCCAGCCGAACACCCAGTTGAGCTCGCGGGGCTTGCGGAAGGCGCCGGTGAAGAACACCCGCATCATGTGCACCATCATGCCGGTGACGAAGACCAGCGCGGCCCAGTGGTGGATCTGCCGGATGAGCAGCCCGCCGCGCACCTCGAAGCTGATGTCGAGCGTGGACTCGTAGGCCCGGGTCATCAGGACGCCGTTGAGCGGTTCGTAGGAGCCGTTGTAGACGACCTCGCTGGTGCTCGGATCGAAGAACAGGGTGAGGTAGACACCGGTGAGGATCAGGACGAGGAAGCTGTAGAGGCAGACCTCGCCCAGCATGAACGACCAGTGGTCCGGAAAGACCTTGCGCATGTTGGCCTTGGCCAGCGCGTAGAGCCCGAGCCGCCCGTCGGCCCAGTCGGCGAGCTTCTCGCCCGTGGCGGGGGGCTCCCTGCGGGAGCGGGCGGAACCCCTCGTCTCGTCCACCGGTGGTACGCCGTCCATACGTCGTCGCCTCCCCGTCGGATCCCATCCAGATTGACACGACGGTCATCCCTGGGCCAACGGTGCGAGCGGACGAGTGAGCAGGGAACGTCACCCGCACATGCGGCGGCGCCTGCCCATGTCCGGTCGGGGACTGGGGCAGGCGCCGTCTCGTGTTCCGTACGCCGTTGTACGGGACGTTTTTCCCCTGTGGCCGTCAGACCATCAGCGAGCGGTCCGTCGGACGGATCGGGGCGTGCAGCTCACTGGTACCGGTCAGGAACCGGTCCACGCCACGCGCGGCGGAGCGGCCCTCCGCGATCGCCCAGACGATGAGCGACTGGCCGCGGCCGGCGTCACCGGCGACGTACACGCCCGGCACGTTGGTCTGGAAGTCGGCGTCGCGGGCGATGTTGCCGCGCTCGTCGAGCTCCAGACCGAACTGCTCGACCAGGCCGTTCTCGCGGTCGGTGCCGGTGAAGCCCATGGCGAGGGTGACCAGCTGGGCGGGGATCGTGCGCTCCGTGCCCGGCTTCGGGGTCAGCTTGCCCTCGATGAACTCGACCTCGCTGAGGTGCAGCCACTGGACGTTGCCGTCCTCGTCACCCTCGAAGTGGGTGGTGGAGACGGAGTAGACCCGCTCGCCGCCCTCCTCGTGCGCGGAGGTGACCTTGTAGAGCATCGGGAAGGTCGGCCACGGCTGGGAGACCGGGTTCCGGTCCTCGTTCGGGCGGGGCATGATCTCCAGCTGGGTGACCGAGGCCGCGCCCTGACGGTGGGCGGTGCCCACGCAGTCGGCGCCGGTGTCGCCGCCGCCGATCACGACGACGTGCTTGCCCTCGGCCGAGATCGGGGGCGCCACGAAGTCGCCCTCCTGCACCTTGTTGGCCAGGGGCAGGTACTCCATGGCCTGGTAGATGCCCTTGAGCTCGCGGCCGGGGACCGGAAGGTCACGCGCGGTCGTGGCACCGGCGGCGATGACGATCGCGTCGTACCGCTTCTTCAGGTCGGTCGCCTTGAGGTCGCGGCCGATCTCGATGCCGGTACGGAAGCGGGTGCCCTCCGCGCGCATCTGCTCGATACGGCGGTTGATGTGCCGCTTCTCCATCTTGAACTCGGGGATGCCGTACCGGAGGAGGCCTCCGATGCGGTCCGCGCGCTCGTAGACGGCGACGGTGTGGCCGGCCCGGGTCAGCTGCTGGGCGGCGGCCAGGCCCGCCGGGCCCGAGCCGATGACCGCGACGGTCTTGCCCGACAGGCGCTCGGGCGCCTGCGGGGCGACGTCACCGGTCTCCCACGCCTTGTCGATGATCGAGACCTCGACGTTCTTGATGGTCACCGGCGGCTGGTTGATGCCGAGCACACACGCCGACTCGCAGGGAGCGGGGCACAGCCGGCCCGTGAACTCCGGGAAGTTGTTCGTGGCGTGCAGGCGCTCGGAGGCGTTCGCCCAGTCCTCGCGGTAGGCGTAGTCGTTCCACTCGGGGATCAGGTTCCCCAGCGGACAGCCGTTGTGACAGAACGGGATGCCGCAGTCCATGCACCGGCTGGCCTGCTTGCTGATGATCGGCAGCAGGGAGCCGGGGACGTAGACCTCGTTCCAGTCCTTCAGGCGTACGTCGACGGGGCGGGACCTGGCGACCTCGCGCCCGTGGTTCAGAAAGCCCTTCGGGTCAGCCATTGATCGCCGCCTCCATCATCTTCTCGGTGATCTCGGTCTCGGTGAGACCCGCTCGCTCGGCGGCGTCCTTGGCGGCGAGCACTGCCTTGTACGTGCTGGGGATGATCTTGCTGAAGCGCTCCACGGAGACGTCCCAGTTGGCGAGCAGCTTCTCGGCGACCGTCGAGGCGGTCTCCTCGGCGTGGCGGCGCACCACGTCGTGCAGCCACTGCTTGTCGGTGTCGTCCAGCGCCTCGACGGCGTCCACGTTGCCGACGTTGACGTTGTCGCGGTTCAGGTCGATGACGTACGCGACACCGCCGGACATGCCGGCCGCGAAGTTGCGGCCCGTCTCGCCCAGCACCACCGCGTGACCGCCGGTCATGTACTCGCAGCCGTGGTCGCCCACGCCCTCGGAGACCACGGTCGCGCCGGAGTTGCGGACGCAGAACCGCTCGCCGGTGCGGCCGCGCAGGAACAGCTCCCCGCCGGTCGCGCCGTAGGCGATGGTGTTGCCCGCGATCGTCGAGAACTCGGCGAGGTGGTCGGCGCCCCGGTCGGGACGGACGATCACCCGGCCGCCGGACAGGCCCTTGCCGACGTAGTCGTTGGCGTCGCCCTCCAGGCGCAGCGTGACACCGCGCGGCAGGAAGGCGCCGAAGGACTGGCCGGCGGAGCCCGTGAAGGTGATGTCGATGGTGTCGTCGGGCAGGCCCGCGCCACCGAACTTCTTCGTCACCTCGTGGCCGAGCATGGTGCCGACCGTGCGGTTGATGTTGCGGATCGCGACCTGGGCGCGCACCGGCTGGGCGTCGGTCGCGGAGTCCGCGGCCAGGGCGTCGCCGGCGAGCCTGATCAGCTCGTTGTCGAGCGCCTTCTCCAGGCCGTGGTCCTGCTGGATGACCTGGTGCAGCGGGGCGCCCTCGGGCAGCTCGGGCACGTAGAAGAGCGGGGACAGGTCCAGGCCCTGCGCCTTCCAGTGGTCGACCGCGCGGGTCACGTCGAGGGTCTCGGCGTGGCCGACGGCCTCCTCGATGGAGCGGAAGCCCAGCTCGGCGAGGATCTCGCGGACCTCCTCGGCGATGAACTGGAAGAAGTTCACCACGTACTCGGCCTTGCCGGTGAACCGGTCGCGCAGGACCGGGTTCTGGGTGGCGATGCCGACCGGGCAGGTGTCCAGGTGGCAGACGCGCATCATGACGCAGCCGGAGACGACGAGCGGCGCGGTCGCGAAACCGAACTCCTCGGCGCCGAGCAGCGCGGCGATGACGACGTCACGGCCGGTCTTGAGCTGGCCGTCGGTCTGCACGACGATGCGGTCGCGCAGGCCGTTGAGCAGCAGCGTCTGCTGGGTCTCCGCGAGACCCAGCTCCCAGGGACCGCCCGCGTGCTTCAGCGAGGTGAGGGGCGAGGCGCCGGTACCGCCGTCGTGGCCGGAGATGAGCACCACGTCCGCGTGCGCCTTGGACACACCCGCCGCGACCGTGCCGACGCCGACCTCGGAGACCAGCTTCACGTGAATCCGCGCCTGCGGGTTCGCGTTCTTCAGGTCGTGGATCAGCTGGGCCAGGTCCTCGATCGAGTAGATGTCGTGGTGCGGCGGCGGGGAGATCAGACCGACACCCGGGGTGGAGTGACGGGTCTTGGCGACCCACGGGTAGACCTTGTGGCCGGGCAGCTGGCCGCCCTCGCCGGGCTTGGCGCCCTGGGCCATCTTGATCTGGATGTCGTCCGCGTTGACCAGGTACTCGGAGGTCACGCCGAAGCGGCCGGAGGCGACCTGCTTGATCGACGAGCGGCGGGCCGGGTCGTACAGACGGTCCGCGTCCTCGCCGCCCTCACCGGTGTTGGACTTGCCGCCCAGCTGGTTCATGGCGATGGCGAGCGTCTCGTGGGCTTCCTTGGAGATGGAGCCGTACGACATGGCGCCCGTCGAGAAGCGCTTGACGATCTCGCTGACCGGCTCGACCTCGTCGATGGAGATCGGCTGCCGGCCGGAGGTGAAGCCGAACAGGCCGCGCAGCGTCATCAGGCGCTCGGACTGCTCGTTCACGCGCTCGGTGTACTTCTTGAAGATGTCGTACCGGCCGCTGCGCGTGGAGTGCTGGAGGCGGAAGACGGTCTCCGGGTCGAACAGGTGCGGCTCGCCCTCGCGGCGCCACTGGTACTCGCCGCCTATCTCCAGTGCGCGGTGGGCCGGCGCGATGCCGCTGGCCGGGTACGCCTTGGCGTGGCGGGCGGCGACCTCCTTGGCGATGACGTCGATGCCGACGCCGCCGATCTTGGTGGCCGTACCGCTGAAGTACTTGGTGACGAACTCGGCGTCCAGGCCGACCGCTTCGAAGACCTGGGCGCCGCGGTAGGACGCGACGGTGGAGATGCCCATCTTGGACATGACCTTCAGGACGCCCTTGCCGAGGGCGTAGATCAGGTTGCGGATGGCCTGCTCGGCCTCGATGTCCGACAGGAAGGTGCCCGCGCGGACCAGGTCCTCTACGGACTCCATGGCCAGGTACGGGTTCACGGCCGCGGCGCCGAAGCCGATCAGCAGGGCGACGTGGTGGACCTCGCGGACGTCACCGGCCTCGACCAGCAGACCCACCTGGGTGCGCTGCTTGGTGCGGATGAGGTGGTGGTGGACGGCCGCGGTGAGCAGCAGCGACGGGATCGGCGCGTGCTCGGCGTCGGAGTGGCGGTCCGACAGGACGATGAGGCGGGCGCCGTTGTCGATGGCGGCGTCGGCCTCGGCGCAGATGTCGTCCAGGCGTGCGGCGAGGGCTTCGCCGCCGCCGGAGACCCGGTACAGGCCGGACAGGGTCGCGGCCTTCATGCCGGGCATGTCGCCGTCGGCGTTGATGTGGATGAGCTTGGCGAGCTCGTCGTTGTCGATGACCGGGAAGGGCAGCAGGACGCTGCGACAGGACGCGGCGGTCGGCTCCAGCAGGTTGCCCTGCGGGCCCAGCGACGAGCGCAGGCTCGTGACCAGTTCTTCCCGGATGGCGTCCAGCGGCGGGTTGGTGACCTGCGCGAACAGCTGGGTGAAGTAGTCGAAGAGCAGTCGCGGACGCTCGCTCAGCGCGGCGATCGGCGAGTCGGTGCCCATCGAACCGATCGGCTCGGCACCGGCCTTGGCCATCGGTGCCAGGAGGATGCGCAGCTCCTCCTCGGTGTAGCCGAAGGTCTGCTGACGGCGGGTGACCGAGGCGTGCGTGTGCACGATGTGCTCGCGCTCGGGCAGGTCGGACAGCTCGATCTCGCCGGCTTCCAGCCACTCCGCGTACGGCTTCTCGGCGGCGAGCTCGGCCTTGATCTCGTCGTCCTCGATGATGCGGTGCTCGACGGTGTCGACGAGGAACATCCGGCCGGGCTGCAGACGGCCCTTGCGGACGACCCTGGCCGGGTCGATGTCGAGGACGCCGACCTCGGAGCCGAGGACGACGAGGCCGTCGTCGGTGACCCAGTAGCGGCCCGGGCGCAGACCGTTGCGGTCGAGGACCGCGCCGACCTGCTTGCCGTCGGTGAAGGTGACGCAGGCCGGCCCGTCCCAGGGTTCCATCATCGTGGCGTGGAACTGGTAGAAGGCCCGCCGGGACGGGTCCATGGAGTCGTGGTTCTCCCACGCCTCCGGGATCATCATCAGCACGGAGTGCGGCAGTGAACGGCCGCCCAGGTGCAGGAGTTCCAGGACCTCGTCGAAGGACGCGGAGTCGGAGGCGTCCGGCGTGCAGATGGGGAAGACCCGGTCGATCGTGTCCTGGCCTCCGAACAGGTCGGAGACGATCTGGGACTCGCGGGCGGCCATCCAGTTGCGGTTGCCCTTGACGGTGTTGATCTCACCGTTGTGCGCGACGAAACGGTACGGGTGCGCGAGCGGCCAGCTCGGGAAGGTGTTCGTCGAGAAGCGCGAGTGGACCAGCGCGATGGCCGACGCGAAGCGGCGGTCGGACAGGTCAGGGAAGAAGGGCTCCAGCTGGCCGGTGGTCAGCATGCCCTTGTAGACGATCGTCCGCGCGGACAGCGACGGGAAGTACACGTCGACCTCGCGCTCGGCGCGCTTGCGCAGCACGAACGCCTTGCGGTCGAGGGTGATGTCCGTCGAGGAACCGTCCGCGACGAAGATCTGCCGGAAGGCGGGCATCGTGGAACGGGCGGTGGCGCCGAGCAGCTCGGGGGCGACCGGCACGTCGCGCCAGCCGAGGACCGTCAGGCCCTCCTCCGCGGCGATCGTCTCAATGCGTGAGACGGCGTCTTCGGCGCCGTTCTCCGGCAGGAAGGCGATACCGACCGCGTACGCACCGGCCGCGGGCAGCTCGAACGCGGCCACCTCGCGGAAGAAGGCGTCCGGCACCTGGGACAGGATGCCCGCCCCGTCACCCGAGTCGGGCTCGGAGCCGGTGGCACCGCGGTGTTCCAGGTTGCGCAGAACAGTCAGCGCCTGCTCGACCAGCGCGTGGCTCGCCTCGCCGGTGAGGGTGGCCACAAAGCCGACGCCACAGGCGTCGTGCTCGTTGCGGGGGTCGTACATACCCTGCGCAGCAGGGCGAGCATCCATGAACGACCGGTTCTGGCCATTCGTGGAGTGCTGGGACGGCTGGCGCGGCGTACGCATCGGCTCTCCCGTCGTCGTCATGTGGCATATGCAGATTGCCGAGGGACGACGTTGGCCCTCTGCGTGAGTGCAAAATTTCGTGCAGGTTACATGATGGAGCGGTTCTCGGGAACCGGATACTCCGTTCCAACATGCGGACGCCGCGGGGTCGCGGCGGGGGTACCGCGCTCGGCGGCGCAAGGTATAGGGGGATCGAAGCGGACAGATCAATGTCCGTCGACCCGAGGGGGCGGAGAGAGCGTCGTCGCCCACCCCGCGGGTGCGCCGCGGGCCTCATTGCCCACAGCGCTTACGGCTCATGCCCGGTGGTTAAGCATTCGAAACCAGCGAGTAACGGCTACTTATACGGCCCATCGCATAACTTGCAGCCGACCTATCCTACGACCGTTCCGAACAGGCTGCCCAGGGCGTACGTCACACCGGCCGCGGCACCCCCCAGAACGAGCTGCCGCAGCCCGCTGAACCACCAGGTCCGTGCCGTCACCTTGGCCACGACCGCACCGCAAGCGAAGAGTCCGAAGAGCGCGAGCAGCACGGCGGGCCACAGGTCGCCGGAGCCGAGCAGATACGGCAGTACGGGAAGCAGGGCGCCCAGCGCGAACGCCCCGAACGAGGAGACGGCGGCGACCAGCGGCGACGGCAGGTCACCGGGGTCGATGCCCAGTTCCTCGCGAGCGTGTATCTCCAGCGCCTGCTCGGGGTCGCGGGACAGCTGCCGGGCCACCTCCCGGGCCAGCTCCGGCTCGACTCCCCGCCCTTCGTACAGGGCCGCGAGTTCGGCCTCTTCGTCCTTCGGGTGCTTCCTCAGCTCCCTGCGCTCCACGTCCAGCTCGGCCTCGACGAGCTCGCGCTGCGAGGCGACCGAGGTGTACTCGCCGGCGGCCATGGAGAAGGCGCCGGCGGCGAGCCCCGCGAGCCCGGTGATGACGATGGTCTGCTGACCCACCGAACCGCCCGCGACACCGGTCATCAGGGCGAGGTTGGAGACCAGCCCGTCCATCGCGCCGAAGACGGCGGGCCTGAGCCAGCCACCGTTCACATCCCGGTGCGTGTGGTTGTCGCGGTGCGCCTCGTGCAGTGGCGCCTCGGTTTCGATGATGGCCATACGGTCCCCCAGGGAGCTTGTCCGGACGTCTTGCCCGGGTTCTTGTTCGGCTGCTTGTCTGTCTATTTGGACTTCTTCTAGTTTTCGACAACAAAGAGACTACGCTTCCGAATTCCGGTCCGCCAGCAAGGAAAGGCTCGGCTAACCTGCGATTTTACCTTCGGACGCTCATTCGATCGGGAGAGTGCACAAATGTCGACCGGGTGATGCTGAGGCCTCGGAGGCTCTCGCGAACCGCTCCGGTGGGACACATCCGCAAAGGGCTCCGCCCCCTGCGGGAAGCCCTCGGAGGAGAGGCCGCGTATGGCATCGATCGCCTGCATTCCCCCGGTCCCGGCGCCCGGCAACGCCGCCGAACTCCGTGAGCGGGCCCGCGGCGCCCTGCTCGGCCTGGCCGTGGGAGACGCCCTCGGCGCCCCCGCGGAGAACATGAAGCCCTCCGAGATCCGCGCCCGCTGGGGCCGTATCACCGGCTACGTCGCGGACAACCCGTCCGGCACGGACGACACCGAGTACGCGATCTTCTCCGGCCTCCTGCTGGCCCGGCACGGTTCGGCCCTCACCCCGGCCCACGTCGAGGCGGCCTGGCACGAGTGGATCGCGGACCGCGACGAAGGCCCCTTCCGGGGCGCCGGCTTCAGCGAACGCGGCACGCTGGAGAACCTGCGCCGCGGCCTCGCGGCCCCCATCTCCGCCCAGCACCGCCACGCCTGGAGCGACGGCCTGGCCATGCGCGCGGCCCCCTTCGGCGTCTTCGCCTCCGGCCGCCCCGCCGAGGCGGCCCGCCTGGTGGCGATCGACGGCTCGGTGAGCCACGAGGGCGAGGGCATCTACGGCGGCCAGGCGGTCGCTGCGGGTGTCGCGGCGGCGATGGCGGGAGCACCGACGATCGCCGTGGTCGCCTCGGCCCTGGCGGTCGTGCCCGACGACTCGTGGACGGCCCGCTCGCTGCGCCGCGCGGTGGCGGTGGCCCACCGCGGCGAACGCGCGGTCCGCTCGGCGGTCGTGGTCGGCGGCTACCCCTGGACCGACCTGGCCCCCGAGGCGGTCGCCCTCGCCTTCGGCGCCTACGCGGCCGCCGACGGCGACTTCGTCCAGGCGGTACTCACCGCCGTCAACATGGGCCGCGACGCCGACACCACCGCGGCGGTGGCGGGCGCCCTGGCCGGCGCCACCCACGGCGCCCTGGCGATCCCGGCCGACTGGGCCGCGGCGATCGGCCCGGCACGCGGCAGCTGCCTGCCGTCCATGGCGGGCCACCACGTCCTGGACGTGGCGGAGCTGCTGACGCCGGGCGAGGACGGGAGATGGGGCGCGGGGGGCTTCGTACCGAGCGAGATCCCGGTCGAGAGCGTGAACGAGATCCTGAACAAGACGGAGGCCCTCTCATGACCCCGCTGCTCGCACCCGCGGCCGCCGAAGGCGAGGAACCCTCACAGGGGCCACTCGCACCACCCGACGACGAAAGCCGCACGGGTGGTGCGGGTGGGAACACAAAGGCCGAAGGCGAGGCCGAGGCCCCGGCAACCCACCACCGCACCCCACGCCGCATCGAAGGCCTCCTGCTCGGCCTCGCCGCAGGCGACGCCGCCGGCTGGCCCGCCGCCCGCCACCGCGCCGCCCGCATGCCCGACTGGACCCGCCGCCTGACCCGCGAACTCGACACCTTCGCCGAACAGAACGCGACGACGACCCTCCCCGTCCCCATCGCCCTGAACCAACCGCCCGAACCCCTGCGGCTCGGCCCCTCCGACGACGCCGAGTGGGCGGTCTTCGTGGCGGAAGCGGTCCTGCGCGCAGGCGACGACACCCTCCTTCCCGACCTCAGCCGGGAACGCCGCACCCGTGCCGCCATCGACCTCACCTGGAGCGCCCTGGCCGGCGAGGTCGCCGCGGCGGCCGACCGCGCCCCCGAGATCGAGTCCGCGGTGATCCCCCTGCGCGCCCGCATCTCCGTCCGCGCCGGCCTCGGCAACCTCGCCACCGGCCTGCGCCCGCCCGCCACCGGCCACGACAACCCGCACTACTTCGACGACGCCGCCTGCGTACGGGCCTGCGTCCTGGCCGTGGCCCACCCCGGCGACCCCCGACTCGCGGCGGAACTCGCCGAGTTCGACGCCCGCTACACCCAGGACGGCGACGGTGTGCACGGCGCCCGCGCGATGGCCGCGGCACTCGCCCTCGCCCTGGCGGGAGCCGACGTACATGCCTGCGTCACCGCCGCCCTCGCGGAACTCCCCGAGTCCACCGAGATCGGCCGCAACGCCCGCCACGCCCTGGGACTCGCCGAGGACGCCGAGAGCGCCTTCGCCCTCGTCCCTCTCCTGGAGCACCAGATCGTCGACCACGTGTACAGCTACGGCATCGCCGCCGCCGAGACGGTCCCGGTCGCCCTGGCCCTGGCCCGCGCGGCGAAGGGCCGGATCGCGGAGGCGGTACCGGCAGCGGCCTGCCTGTCCCGCGTCGCCGACTCGGCCCCTGCCCTCGCGGGCGCCCTCACCGGCGCCCTGGGCGGCGGCGGGTCGATCCCCGCTGCCTGGCGCGACAGCTGCCGCACCCTCTCGGGCTGCGTGCTCCCCCGCCTCACCGGCACGGACCTGGTGGAACTCGCCGAACTCCTGGAAGCCGCACAACCGGCCCCGCCAGGGGGATGATTCGGGGCATGACACCCAAAGAGGAAAAAGCTCACGCGTCGGGTCTGGACGAACGCATCACCGGCACCCTCGTCGGCGCGGCCGTCGGCGACGCGCTGGGCGGCCCCGTGGAGGGCTACTCCCCCGAGCAGATCGTCGAGCGCCACGCCGGCCGCGTCCACGGCATCGTCGGCCCCTGGAACGGTGACGCCTGGCGTACGGCCCGCCCCATCGCGCCGTACCACAAGGGCGACGGCCACGTCACCGACGACACCTTGATGACCCACGCGCTGGTACGGGTGTACGCGCGGGTCCGCGACCACCTGGACGCGTACGCGATCGCGGATCACCTGGTGCCGGACCTGATGACGAACCCGCGCTGGATCCCGGAGCTGGAGGCGGAGGCGCTGTTGCTGCACCGCGTCTTCCTGGCGGAGAAGTGGCTGGTGGCCCGCCTCCACTACGGCCACGTCGACCCCCGCGAGGCAGGCGTCGGCAACATCGTCAACTGCGGCGCGGCGATGTACATGGCCCCGGTCGGCCTGGTCAACGCGGCCGACCCGGCGGGCGCGTACGCCGAGGCGCTGGACATCGCGGGCGCCCACCAGTCGTCGTACGGCCGTGAGGCGGCGGCCGTCTTCGCGGCGGCGGTGGCGGCGGCGAGCACGCCCGGTGCCACGCCGGACTCGGTCGTCTCCGCCTGCCTGGCCCTGGCGAAGGACGGCACCCGGGCGGCGATCGAGGAGGTCTGCGAAACGGCCGCGCAGCACACGGACTTCGAGTCCGCGCTGGCCCCGCTGCGCGAAGCGGTGGCCCCGTACGACACGGTCGGCCCCGACTACCGGCAGCCCTCTCTCGGCGCCCGCCGCCCCTCCCGCCTGCACACGATCGAGGAACTGCCGGTCGCCCTGGGCATGCTGGTTCTCTCCCGCGGCGACTACCGCCACGCGGTCCTGGGCGCGGTGAACTACGGCCGCGACTGCGACTCCATCGCCACGATGGCGGGCGCGATGGCGGGCGCCCTGGGCTGCCCGGTGCCGCAGGACTGGGCGAAGCAGGTCTCGGAAGCCAGTCGCCTGGACCTGTGGGAACCGGCGACCACCCTCACGACCGTCACCCGCGAGATCTTCCGACGGGACGTGACCCGCCGCCGGTCCCACGAGGCGGCCCGCACCGAACTCGGAGCCTGAGATGCTCCGCCTCACCTGGGTCCAGCCCGAGGACCTGATCGGCCACGAACTCCACCAGGCGGCCCAGGACGGCCGCGAGCCGTCGGCGATCGCGGCGAGATGGAGGGCGGCGGGCGGCAAGGAAGCCCCCCTGCGAGCGGGCGCCTCGCCGGAACCGGTCTCGAGATACCTACGGCAGCTCGCCGAGGACCTGCTGGACGAACTGGCGGACCTGCCGAGCAGGCTGGCGGACCGCGAGCCCACGGACCTCGCGCGAATCAAGGCCGTCTGCCCGGCCTGGCCCACACAGCCTGCGGGCAGTCGTGCGGGGGCGGCCCGGACGGACCTCGCAGGCGGCCAGGCCCGCCTGGAAGCCGCCTGGCTGGGCAGAGCCGTCGGCTGCCTCCTCGGCAAACCCGTCGAGAAGCTCCCCCTGGAAGCCATCCGCCGCCTCGCCCGATCCACCGGCAACTGGCCCCTGAACACGTACTTCACCGCCCGAGGAGTCCCCACCGAACTCCTGACGGCGCACCCCTGGAACCGCCGCTCGGCACAAACCTCCCTCGCCGAGAACATCGACGGCATGCCGGAGGACGACGACCTCAACTACCCCCTCCTCAACCTCCTCCTGCTCCAACGCCACGGCAAGTCCTTCACCACCAAGGACGTGGCATCCCTCTGGCTGGACGAACTCCCGGCCGGCCGCACGTTCACCGCCGAACGCATCGCCTACCGCAACCTCCTCACCGGCCTGGAACCCCCGCGTACGGCCCGCCACCGCAACCCCTTCCGCGAATGGATCGGCGCCCTGATCCGCGCCGACGTCCACGGCTGGACCAACCCCGGCGACCCCGCGGCCGCCGCGGAGCAGACCCACCGGGACGCCACCCTCACCCACACCGCCAACGGCGTCTACGCGGCGATGTTCGTCGCGGCCACCATCGCCCGGGCAGCCACCGGCACCCACGACGTCCACACCTGTCTGCGCACGGGCCTCACCGTCATCCCGCCGGCCTCCCGCCTGGCACAGGCCGTCACCCACGCCATGCAACTGGCCCGGGAACACGACGACTTCGACACCATCGTCGACGCGCTCCACGCCACCCACGCGCCGACCCACCACTGGGTCCACGCCATCCCCAACACCGCCCTGATCGCCGCCGCCCTCACCCACGCGGACGGCGACTTCACCGGCTCCATCTGCCGTGCCGTTGCGGGAGGCTGGGACACCGACTCCAACGGCGCCACCACCGGCAGCATCGCCGCCCTCCTAGCCGGCACCCCCGCCGCCCTCCCCGACCGCTGGACGGCCCCTCTCAAGAACCGTCTGTCCACGTCCGTCGGCGACTTCAACGGCACCGGGTTCGACACACCGGCCCGCCTCACCCACGAGCTCACCCACCTGGAGGCACCCCGCCCATGACCCACATCGTCGTGCTCGGCAGCACGAACATGGACCTCGTCGCCTACGTCGAGAAGGCCCCGCAGCGCGGAGAGACCGTGACGGGCCGGGAGTACCGCACGATCCCCGGCGGCAAGGGCGCCAACCAGGCGATCGCAGCGGCCCGCGCGGGCGCCACCGTCGCGATGATCGGCGCGGTCGGCAACGACGCGTTCGGCGCGCGCCTGCGCTCCACCCTGGAGCTCCCCCACTCTCGGCTTCGCTCGAGCGGGGGGACCCCCATCGGCGTGAACACCGACCACCTGCGCACCACCGAGGGCCCCTCCGGCACCGCGCACATCGTCGTGGACGACGAGGGCGGCAACGCGATCGTCGTGATCCCCGGCGCCAACGGCACCGTCGACCACCTCGCCCCCGGCGACGAGGGCCTGATCGCCTCCGCCGACGCCCTGCTCCTCCAACTGGAGATCCCCCTGGCCGCGGTCCTCGCGGGCGCCCGGGCGGCCCGCGAACACGGAGTGCGTACGGTCCTCACCCCCGCGCCCGCCCAGCCACTGCCCCCCGAACTCCTCGCCGCCACCGACCTGTTGGTGCCGAACGAACACGAAGCCGCCGCCCTCACCGGCCTCACCGACCCGCACAGCGCGGCCGCCGCCCTGCTGGATCGGGTCCCGGAGGTGGTCGTCACCCTGGGCGCGGCCGGCAGCCGCTACGCGGCCGGCGGAGCCGAGCCGTTCACCGTCCCCGCCCCGCGGGTCACCGCCGTGGACTCGACCGGCGCGGGTGACACCTTCGTCGGCGCCCTGGCCGTGGCCCTCGGCGAGGGCCGCCCGACGCGCGAGGCACTGGAGTGGGCGGCCACGGCTGCCGCGCTCTCCGTACAGCGTCCGGGCGCCTCCGCCTCGATGCCGTACCGCTCCGAGATCGAAGCGGGGTACACCGCATGACACCAGACCACCGCAGGACGGCGGACCAGCCCATGAGCGCAGACCGGCCCACGGCCCCCGCCCCCCTCACCGGCCTGCGCGTCCTCGACCTCGCCACCCTCTTCGCCGGTCCCCTCGCCGCCACGATGCTCGGCGACTTCGGCGCGGAGGTCATCAAGATCGAGCACCCGGCCAAGCCCGACCCCTCCCGGGGGCACGGCCCCTCGAAGAACGGCGTGGGTCTGTGGTGGAAGCTGCTCGGCCGCAACAAGCGCACGATCACGCTGAACCTCTCCAAGCCGGCCGGCCGCAGCACCCTCCTCCGCCTCGCCGCGACCGCGGACGTCGTGATCGAGAACTTCCGCCCCGGCACCCTGGAGAAATGGGACCTCGGCTGGGAGGAACTGTCGGCCGCCAACCCCCGCCTGGTCCTCACCCGGGTCACCGGCTTCGGCCAGTTCGGCCCGTACGCGCACCGCCCCGGCTTCGGCACCCTCGCCGAGGCGATGAGCGGCTTCGCCGCGATCACCGGCGAACCGGACGCGCCCCCGACGCTCCCGCCGTTCGGCCTCGCCGACTCGATCGCCGGCCTCGCCACGGCGTACGCGGTGATGACGGCGCTCGCCGCCCGCGACCGCACCGGCGAGGGCCAGGTCGTCGACATGGCGCTGATCGAACCGATCCTGCTGGCCCTGGGCCCGCAGCCCCTCTGGTACGACCAGCTCGGCCACGTCCAGCCGCGCACCGGCAACCGCTCCCAGAACAACGCCCCGCGCAACACCTACCGCACGGCGGACGGCACCTGGGTCGCCGTCTCCACCTCCGCCCAGTCGATCGCCGAGCGCGTGATGTGCCTGGTCGGCCGCCCGGAGCTGATCGACGAGCCGTGGTTCGCCACAGGCGCCGAGCGAGCCGCGCACTCCGACATCCTCGACGAGGCGGTCGGCTCCTGGATCGCCGAGCGCACCCGCACCGAGGTCCTCGCGGCGTTCGAGAAGGCGGAGGCGGCCGTCGCCCCGATCCAGGACGTCAGGGACGTGATGGCCGACCCGCAGTACCAGGCCCTCGACACCGTCACCACGGTCGACGACCCCGAACTGGGCCCCCTCCGCATGCAGAACGTCCTGTTCCGCCTCTCCGCCACCCCGGGCGCGATCCGCTGGACGGGCCGCCCGCACGGCGCCGACACCGCGGAGGTCCTGGCCGAACTGGGCCTGACACCGGCGGACCTCGACGCCCTGCGGGAGGAGGGCACCGTATGACGGCATCCCCGCTCACCTGGCTGTACGTCCCCGGCGACCGCCCGCGCGTGGTCACCAAGGCCCTCGCCTGCGGCGCCGACGTCGTCGTGATCGACCTGGAGGACGCGGTCGCCCCCGACCGCAAGGAGTACGCCCGCGAGGCCACCGCCGAACTCCTCTCCGAGCCGCAGCCGGTACCGGTCCACGTCCGCGTGAACGCCCTGGACGGACCGTTCGCGGCGGCGGATCTGGCGGCGGTGGCGGCCCTCCCGGGCGTGCGTGGTCTGCGCCTGCCGAAGGTGACCTGCCCCGCGCAGATCATCCGCGTCGCCGAGGACACGGCCCCCGCCGACGGTGGCGGGCCCCCGCTCCACGCTCTCCTGGAATCGGCCCTCGGTATCGAACGCGCCTACGCCATCGCCTGTGCACACCCGGCCCTGCGCGGCATCGCCGTCGGCGAGGCGGACCTCCGCGCCGACCTGGGCGTGCGGGACGACGCGGGCCTCGACTGGTGCCGCTCCCGCGTGGTGGTCGCCGCGCGGGCGGCGGACCTCGCCCCGCCACCCCAGTCGGTCCACCCCGACATCCGTGACCTGGACGCCCTCGCCGCGTCCTGCGTCCACGGCCGCGCCCTCGGCTTCCTCGGCCGCGCCGCCATCCACCCACGGCAGCTCCCGGTCATCGAACGGGCCTACCTGCCCACGGAGCAGGAGATCGAGGAAGCGGAGACGATCGTCAAGGCGGCGACGACGGACCAGGGCGCCCAGGCGCTGCCGGACGGAAGATTCGTCGACGCGGCGGTGGTGGCGGCAGCGCGACGCACGCTGTCACTGGCCCGCCGGAACCACACATGACTGAGGGCGCCCGGAGATCCCAGGGCGCCCTCGTCGATGTGCGACCGGCCGTCAGGTCTTCTTCCCCGACCCGGCCTCGTTCTTGACCTCGTTGTCAGCCTCTGCCTCGGCTTCCGACTCGGCCCCGTCCCCGGCCTTCTCGTCGGCCTCGGTGCCGTCCCCGGGCTCGCCGCCGGAGGCACTGTCACCGTCGGCGGGCTCGGCGCCCGGCTCGACCACCGCTTCCCGGCCCGGCCGCTTCTTCGCCGACAGCACGAGGTAGACGACCGCGAGCACGAACACGACCATCGCGGTCCAGTTGTTCAGGCGCAGGCCCAGGATGTGGTGGGCGTCGTCGACGCGCATGTACTCGATCCAGAACCGGCCCGCGCAGTACGAGGCGACGTACAGCGCGAAAGCCCGGCCGTGGCCCAGCTTGAAGCGGCGGTCGGCCCAGATGACGAGCAGGGCGACGCCGATGCACCACAGCGACTCGTACAGGAACGTCGGGTGGTAGTAGCCGGGCACCCGGCCGTCCGCGGACGAGGTGATGTGCAGGGCCCAGGGGAGGTCGGTCTCCTTGCCGTACAGCTCCTGGTTGAACCAGTTGCCCCAGCGGCCGATCGCCTGGGCGAGGGCGATACCCGGGGCGAGGGCGTCGGCCCAGGCGGGCAGGGGGATGCCCCGGCGGCGGCAGCCGATCCAGGCACCCACCGCACCGAGCGCGATCGCGCCCCAGATGCCGAGACCGCCTTCCCAGATCTTGAAGGCGTCCACCCAGTCACGGCCCTCGCTGAAGTACAGCTCGTAGTCCGTGATCACGTGGTACAGCCGGCCGCCGACCAGACCGAACGGCACGGCCCAGACCGCGATGTCGGCCACCGTGCCGGCCCGCCCTCCCCGGGCGAGCCAGCGCTTGTTGCCGAGCCAGACGGCTACGAAGACGCCGATGATGATGCAGAACGCGTAGCCGCGCAGCGGAATGGGGCCGATGTACAGCACCCCGCGCGACGGGCTGGGAATGTAGGCAAGTTCCATGGCAAGGTCGACGCTACCGTGCCGGACCGGGCCCACGGCGGGCAGCCCGGCTACGGGTCCATAACGGGCGGGTGTGAAAGCTCCTCAACCGCCGGTCACGCCGTGTCGGCCTCCTGCACCAGCTGCTTCAGCTTCGCCGGGGTCATGGTCTGGTCCTGGTAGATGTTCTTGCCGTTGAGGATCACCGTCGGCGTGCCGCTGAAGCCGCCGTTGCGGAAGGCCGCGGCGGACTTCTCGACCCAGCTGTTGTGGGTGCCCTTCTCGACACACGTACGGAACGCGGTCGTGTCGAGGCCGTCGACCTTGGCCGCCAGCTCGATGAGCTTGCCGGTCCGGGCGAAGGCGTCGTCGGTCTCCGGGGGCTGGTTGTCGAACAGCACGTCGTGGTACGCCGTGAACTTTCCGGCGTCCTGTGCGCAGGCGGCGGCGTTGGCCGCCGTGCGGGAGCCGGTGCCGCCCATGTTGCCGTCGATGATCGTCGCCAGGTGGTACTCCACCTTCAGCTGCCCGGAGGCGGTCAGCTCGTGGATCACCGGCCGGTACGCGGTCTCGAAGGCCTTGCAGGCCGGGCAGCGGAAGTCCTCCCAGATGGCGAGCGTCGACTTGGCGCTCTCCTGGCCGGCCGGGATGGCGAGGCTGTCCTTGCCCTTGGCCCCCGAGGGCACCACGACCGGGCCCGCGGAGTCACTGCCGTCGTCCTTGCCCACGTTCGCCGCGACCACGCCGATCACTGCCGCGAGACCCAGGACGCAGACCACGCTCGCGCCCACGATCAGCACCCGGCGCCGCTTCTCCGCGGACTTCTGTTTCTCGCGCTCTTCCGCCAGCCGCTCCCGGGCGGTGCGCTTTCCCTCTCGATTCTTCTCGCTCACATCCCGCAGAACGAACCGGGGAGGCGCACCGCGCCTCCCCGGTCCCAGGTCCACCCGTTCGAGTGACCCGTACGAAATGTCCCGCCTTGCTACGCCTTCCCGCGCACGCCCTTCGCGAGCTCACCGGCGAGCGCGCGGACCGCCTCGACCCCGGCGGTGTCGTCCGGCGCGTCCAGCATCCGCTTGACGAAGGCCGAACCGACGATCACGCCGTCTGCGAAGCCGGCGACCTCGGCGGCCTGCCCCGCGTCGGAGACGCCGAGCCCGACGCAGACCGGCAGGTCGGTGCCGGTGGCCCGGGTGCGCTGCACCAGGTCCTGGGCCTGCTCGCCGACCGACGCGCGGGTGCCGGTGACGCCCATCAGCGAGGCGGCGTAGACGAATCCGCTGCCCGCCGCGGTGATCTTGGCGAGCCGCTCGTCCTTGCTGCTGGGCGCCACCACGAAGACCGTCGCGAGCCCGTGCTTGTGCGCGTGCTCCCTCCACAGCGCCGACTCCTGCACGGGCAGGTCGGGCAGGATGCACCCGGCGCCGCCCGCCTCGGCGAGCTCGGCGGTGAAGCGCTCGACGCCGTAGCGGTCGATCGGGTTCCAGTACGTCATCACGAGCACCGGCTTCCCGGTCGCCTCGTGGGCCTCGCGGACCGTCCGCATGACGTCCGCGATCTTGACGCCGCCGCGCAGGGCGATGTCGTCCGCGGTCTGGATGACCGGGCCGTCGAGGACCGGGTCGCTGTGCGGCAGACCGACCTCGACGATGTCCGCGCCGCCGTCGAAGACGGCCTTGATCGCCTCGATGCCGCCGTCCACGGTCGGGAACCCGGCCGGGAGGTAGGCGATGAGCGCGGAACGCCCCTCCGCCTTGGCGGCGGCGAGGGTGTCGGCCAGCAGTTGGATGTTCCCGCTCACTTGGCGTCCCCCTCGATCTCGGCGGTGTCGACGTCCTGGTCGGCGGCGACCTGGGCGTCGGTGTCGTACAGGTCGAAATAGCGGGCGGCCGTGTCCATGTCCTTGTCGCCGCGCCCGGACAGGTTGACCACGATCAGCCCGTCCTTGCCGAGCTCCCTGCCGACCTCCAGCGCACCGGCCAGCGCGTGGGCGCTCTCGATGGCCGGGATGATGCCCTCGGTCCGCGACAGCAGACGCAGGGCCTGCATGGCCGCGTCGTCGGTGACCGCGCGGTACTCGCCGCGGCCGCTGTCCTTGAGGTAGGCGTGCTCGGGGCCGATGCCCGGGTAGTCCAGACCTGCCGAGATCGAGTACGGCTCGGTGATCTGGCCCTCCTCGTCCTGGAGGACGTACGACCGCGACCCGTGCAGGATGCCGGGCTCGCCGGCCGTCAGGGTCGCCGCGTGCTCGCCGGTCTCCACCCCGTGCCCGGCGGGCTCGCAGCCGATGAGGCGTACGTCCGCGTCCGGGATGAAGGCGTGGAAGAGGCCGATGGCGTTGGAGCCGCCGCCGACGCAGGCGATGGCGGCGTCGGGCAGGCGTCCGGCGCGCTCCAGGATCTGGCGGCGGGCCTCGACGCCGATCACCCGGTGGAAGTCGCGCACCATGGCCGGGAAGGGGTGCGGTCCGGCCACGGTCCCGAACAGGTAGTGGGTGCGGTCGACGTTGGCGACCCAGTCGCGGAACGCCTCGTTGATCGCGTCCTTCAGCGTGCGGCTGCCGGACTTCACGGCGATGACCTCGGCGCCGAGCATCCGCATCCGGGCCACGTTGAGGGCCTGGCGCCGGGTGTCGATCTCACCCATGTAGATGGTGCACTCGAGCCCGAACAGCGCGCAGGCGGTGGCGGTCGCGACGCCGTGCTGACCGGCGCCGGTCTCGGCGATGACGCGGGTCTTGCCCATGCGCTTGGTGAGCAGCGCCTGGCCCAGCACGTTGTTGATCTTGTGTGAGCCGGTGTGGTTGAGGTCCTCGCGCTTGAGGAACACCCGGGCGCCACCGGCGTGTTCGGCGAACCGCCGCACCTCGGTGAGGGAGCTGGGCCGGCCGGTGTAGTGGACGAGGAGGTCGTCGAGTTCGCGCGCGAACTCGGGGTCCCCCTTCGCCTTCTCGTACTCGACGGCGACCTCGTCCACGGCGGCGACGAGCGCCTCCGGGATGAACTTGCCGCCGAACGCGCCGAAGTAGCCTTCGGTGCTGGGGATCCGGCCCTCGGGGTCGGGAATGAAGAACTCGCTGGGCATGCTTGAGCCTCACGGTGAGTGTGGTGGACAGACACGTGTCGCCGTGGGGGCGGGGTTCGTCAGTCGGCCGTGGGCCGGCTGTGGCGTGTCGCGCGCATGCGGCGGAGCCGCATGGTCAGAACTGCCCCGCGCCCCTCGCGGGGCGCTGCCATCGCATGCCGTTCACCTGGCCCGGCTCGTCACCGATGACGTACCGCACCCGACGCCCGTGCACCCTGCGTGCGGGCGCACGGCAGCCGCGGGGCCGGCAGCCGCGCGCCAGGCGGGCGTACCGGTCCGGGGTCGTCAGGGTGATCGGGAGCGTCATCGCGGTCAGTTTAGCGAGCCGTCAGCCCCGGCCGTGCCGGAGTGCGGGGTGCTCGCCCGCCGCCACCAGGTCGGCGACCGCCGTCTTGGGGTCCTTGCCGGTCACCAGGGACTCGCCCACCAGGACCGCGTCGGCACCGGCGTTGGCGTACGCGATCAGGTCGTGCGGGCCGCGGATGCCGGACTCGGCGATCTTGACGAGGTGGTCCGGGATCTCCGGCGCCAGCCGCTCGAAGGTCGTGCGGTCGACCTCCAGCGTCTTCAGGTTGCGCGCGTTGACGCCGATCACCTTGGCGCCCGCGTCCACCGCGCGCTCCACCTCGTCCTCGTCGTGCACCTCGACGAGCGGGGTGAGCCCGATCGACTCGGCGCGCTCGACGAGGGACTCGAGCGCCGGCTGGTCCAGGGCGGCCACGATGAGCAGCGCGAGGTCGGCGCCGTAGGCCCGGGCCTCCCACAGCTGGTACGAGGTGACGATGAAGTCCTTGCGCAGCAGGGGGATGTCCACGCGCGCGCGGACCGCTTCGAGGTCCGCCAGCGAGCCGCCGAAGCGGCGCTCCTCGGTCAGTACGGAGATGACGGCGGCGCCGCCCGCCTCGTAGTCCGCGGCGAGGCCGGCCGGGTCGGCGATCGCGGCCAGCGCGCCCTTGGACGGGCTGGAGCGCTTGACCTCGCAGATGACCTTGACGCCGTCGCCCCGCAGTGCGGCGAGCCCGTCCTTGGCCGCGGGAGCCTTCGCCGCGCGCTCCTTGAGCTCGTCGAGGCTGACGCGCGCCTGCCGTTCCGCGAGGTCGGCACGGACTCCGTCGATGATCTCGTCGAGCACACTCACGCGAGCGGCCCCCTTCCAGACGGTTGACTGTTCAAGCGGTAAAGCTTCTGTCGACCGGACCGCCTCATCAGACGAAACGGGTGGTCACCTCGATGGTATCCGCAGGAGGGCGTAGGCCTCGCATCCGGTTGACGCCGGTCCCACTACCTGGACCTTCGTCAATTGATCAAGGGTGTAGCCAGCCACCGAACGGCAGGTTCCGGACAACCGTGAAGACCAGCACCAACGCGCCGAGACTCCACAGCTGCACCGGCCCGAGAACGATCCTCGCCGGCCGTCCGCGCACCGCACGGACCACCCAGACGGTCCACACCACCGCGAAGGCGAAGTAGCCGACGACCGCCAGGGCGTTGTCGCCGAGCGCCGCGACGAAGTCCCCGTGGACGAAGGCGTGCGCGCTGCGCAGCCCGCCGCAGCCCGGGCAGTAGATGCCGGTGAGGCGCAGCAGCGGGCAGACGGGGTAGTGGCCGGGCTGGTTGGGGTCCACGGTGCCCACGTACGCGAAGGCCCCGACGACCGCCGCGAGGACTCCCGCCGGCACGGCCAGCCGTCCCGGCACGCCCTTGTCGGGGGCGTCGCAGGGCGATGTCGTCCGGGTGCTCCGGCTGTCGGCGTCCACGCCCGCATTGTGCCCTGTACGAGCCCCTGGACGCGCGTGAGGGGCGGCCCCGGCGTCACACCGGGCCGCCCCTTCACGAAGTCGTACGCGATCAGCCCTCGACGCGGGCGGGCTCGCGCTCGCCCGTGACCTCGTGCACCGGGTGGTTGCTCTTCGGCTGCCCCAGTCCCATCTTCCGCATGATCCAGCCGACCACGCCACCGAGGACCACGATCACCATGCCGCCCCAGAAGCCCGCCGGCTCGGCCAGCACCATGAAGGCGCCGGCGACGGTGAAACCGATGAAGGCGATGATGACACCGGTCCAGGCGGCCGGGGTGTGACCGTGGCTGCTGCCCGCCATGACTTGCTCCTCGTTGCTGTGTACGTGTCTGAGCCGGACGCTCATGCCTCATTGTTCCGCACGCGCGCGTGCCCGGTGTCCGGGGGTCGGCCCTCGCGCGTCGGGGGCACCCCAGGGGCACGAGGAACTACGCGACCAGCCCCCACGCACCCGCACCCCCCAGCGGCACGAGGAACTACGCGACCAGCCCCCACGCACCCGCACCCCCCAGCGGCACGAGGAACTACGCGACCAGCCCCCACGGACCCGCACCCCCCAGCGGCACGAGGAACTGCGCGACCAGCCCCCACGGACCCGCACCCCCCAGCGGCGCGGGGAACTACGCGACCAGCCCCCACACACCCGCACCCGGCACATCACCGAACCCCCCACCCCCGTAGCCGCCTTGACCGCGCGACCGCCGGATGGCCTACGCGCTGGTCGGGTCCTCGCCCCGGTCGAGGGCCTTCCAGATGTCCTCGGGGCGGTCGGGGTCGACGGCGGGCGCCTGGCGGCGCGGACGGGGTGCGCCGGAGCGCTCGTAGCGCCCGGACATCGCGGGCCACTGGCGTCCGTAGCGCAGGGCGAGCAGGCCGGCCAAGAGGAGCAGGGCACCGCCGGCGACCGCGACGTAGGGCCAGGCGGTGTGGGAGAGGGCGTCGACGGTGGCCGAGGTGTCGCCGGAGGCCTTCGCGGCCTGCTCGTCGAGCGCGGAGCTGTCGCCGACGCCGAGGAGGGCCGCCGCGATGGTGCCGGCGCCGGAGAGCGCGAGCAGGGCGGCGACCAGGAAGCGGCCGGCCCGGCGGACGGCGAAGACGGCGACGAGCGCGGCGAGGCCCACTATGGCCAGGGACGCGGGCACGCCCGTCACGTCGCTGCCCGTGGCGGTCAGCGGGAAGCTGCCGCCGGCCACCGTCGCGGTGCCCTGCGACCACTCCTGGCGGGTCGCGAGCAACGCCACGGCCGCGCCGAGCGCCCCGCTGAGCAGGGCGACGGCAAGACTCCGGCGGCCGGCCCGGGCGGGTCCTGCGGCTTCGGAACGGGGGTGAGGTACGGGAGTCACGTACTCCACTATCGCCTGAACCACGGGCGAACCGTCACCCGGGGTTCAGTGATAAGCGCCCTATTTGCCGAGCCGGTTGGCCGTGTGGACCGCGCGCAGGACCGCCGCCGCCTTGTTGCGGCACTCCTGGTCCTCGGCGACCGGGTCGGAGTCCGCGACGATGCCGGCGCCCGCCTGGACGTAGGCCGTGCCGCCCCGCAGCAGGGCCGTGCGGATGGCGATGGCGGTGTCGGAGTCGCCGGCGAAGTCCAGATAGCCCACGCAGCCGCCGTACAGGCCGCGGCGGGACGGTTCCAGTTCGTCGATGATCTGCATGGCGCGGGGCTTGGGCGCCCCGGAGAGGGTGCCCGCCGGGAAGCAGGCCGTCAGGACGTCGAAGGCCGTGCGGCCCGCGGCGACCTTGCCGGTGACCGTCGAGACGATGTGCATGACGTGCGAGTACCGCTCGACGGACATGAAGTCGACGACCTCGACCGAGCCCGGCTCGCAGACCCGTCCGAGGTCGTTGCGACCCAGGTCGACCAGCATGAGGTGCTCGGCGCGCTCCTTCGGGTCGGCGAGCAGTTCGTCGGCGAGGGCCTGGTCCTCCTGCGGGGTGGCCCCGCGGTGCCGGGTGCCGGCGATGGGGTGGACCATGGCCTGCCCGTCCTCGACCTTGACCAGTGCCTCGGGGGAGGAGCCGACGACGTCGAAGCCGTCGAAGCGGAACAGGTACATGTACGGGGAGGGGTTCGTCGCGCGCAGCACCCGGTACACGTCCAACGCGCTTGCCGTGCACGGTGTTTCGAAGCGCTGCGACGGGACGACCTGGAAGGCCTCGCCCGCGCGGATGCGCTCCTTGACGTCCTCGACGGCCTCCTGGAAGTCGGGGCCGCCCCACAGGGCCGTGTACTCGGGGAGTTCGGAGGGGGGCAGGACGGCCGGGGGCTGGGCGACCGCCCGCGACAGGTCGGCCTCCATGGCGTCCAGGCGGGCCACCGCGTCGGCGTGGGCCTCGTCGACGCCGGTGTCGAGGTCGTTGTGGTTGATCGCGTTGGCGATCAGCAGGACCGAGCCCTCCCAGTGGTCCATCACGGCGAGGTCGCTGGTGAGGAGCATGGTCAGCTCGGGCAGCCTGAGGTCGTCGCGCTCGCCGGGGCCGATCTTCTCCAGGCGGCGCACGATGTCGTAGCCGAGGTAGCCGACCATGCCGCCGGTGAAGGGCGGCAGGCCCTCCTGGTGCGGGGTGTGCAGGGCCTCGATGGTGGCGCGCAGGGCGACGAGCGGGTCGCCGTCGACGGGGACGCCGACGGGCGGGGTGCCCACCCAGCGGGCCTGCCCGTCGTGCGCGGTGAGGGTCGCCGCGGACCGGACGCCGACGAACGAGTAACGGGACCACGAGCGGCCGTTCTCCGCGGACTCCAGCAGGAAGGTGCCGGGGCGCTCGGCGGCGAGCTTGCGGTAGAGCGCGACCGGGGTGTCGCCGTCCGCGAGGAGCTTGCGGGTGACGGGGATGACGCGGCGGTCGGTGGCCAGCTTGCGGAACGTCTCGAGGTCCATGGCGGCTGACCCTACTGATCCGCGGCCGGTACGCCGGAATCGGCGTCCTTGACCAGCACGTCGGCGTCGAAGCAGGTGCGGGCGCCGGTGTGGCAGGCGGCGCCGACCTGGTCGACCTTGACCAGCACGGTGTCCGCGTCGCAGTCCAGGGCCACGGACCTGACCCACTGGAAGTGGCCGGAGGTGTCGCCCTTGACCCAGTACTCGCGGCGGCTGCGCGACCAGTAGGTGCAGCGGCCTGTGGTGAGCGTGCGGTGCAGCGCCTCGTCGTCCATCCAGCCGAGCATCAGCACCTCCCCCGTGTCGTACTGCTGGGCGATGGCGGGCAGGAGCCCGTCGGCGCTGCGCTTGAGACGCGCGGCGATCTCGGGGTCGAGCCGGCTGGGCTGGCGGGGCGTGCTGCTGGTCATGGTGCCATTGTGCCGTCCGCCACTGACAGTCACCGTGGGGTGTCCACTGTGCGGACCGGGGAGACGGCCGTAGGCTGACGTCATGTCGACTTTCGCCAAGCGTGAACGACTTCTCCTCGCCGACCTGTTGGAGGCCGCGGGCCCGGAGGCCCCGACTCTGTGCGAGGGCTGGCTCACCCGTGATCTGGCCGCGCACGTGGTGGTGCGCGAGCGCCGCCCCGACGCGGCCGGCGGGATGCTGATCAAGCAGCTCGGGCCACGCCTGGAGAAGGTGATGGACGAGTTCACGGCCAAGCCGTACGAGGAACTGGTCCAGCTGATCCGGACCGGCCCGCCCCGGTTCTCGCCCTTCTCCCTCAAGCAGATCGACGAGGCGTCCAACACCATCGAGTTCTACGTCCACACCGAGGACGTCCGCCGCGCCCAGCCCGACTGGTCACCGCGCGAACTCGACAAGGTCTTCCAGGACGCCCTGTGGTCCCGGCTGGAGCGCACCGCCCGCCTGATGGGCCGCAGCGTTCCGACGGGCCTGGTGCTGCGCCGTCCCGACGGCCAGACCGCCGTCGCCCACCGCGGCACGCCGGTCGTGACGGTGACCGGCGAGCCGTCGGAGCTGCTGCTGTTCCTCTACGGCCGCCAGAACGCGGCCAAGGTGGAGCTGGACGGCGACAAGGAGGCCATCGACAAGCTGCACGGGTCGAAGCAGCTCGGTATCTGAGACCCGGCGCACGGGGGCCTCAGCGGGGCAGTTCCGCGCGCCGCAGGTCCCGTGCGCCGAGGCCGACGACCCCGCCCAGCCCGCAGACCACGGCGCTGACGACGAAGACCGGGCCGGTCCCCCAGGCACCGATGGCCGCGGCGGACAGCGGCATGCTCAGCGGGGCGAAGCCGAGGCTCACCAGGCCGGAGACCGCGGTGACCCGGCCGAGGTGGGCGGGGTCGGCCTGGGTCTGCAGCAGGGCGCCGCACATGGCGCCGCTGAGCCCGGCGAGCAGCCCGATGAGCAGGGCCACCCCGACGGCCGTGAGGACGCCCGGGACGAAGGCGAGGGCACCGATCGCGACCGAGCCCGCGAGGATGGCGTACGCCGCGACCTGCCCGGCGTACGGCAGGCGCCCGCGCACGGTCAGCAGCAGGGAGGCGGCGCCCGCGCCGGTGCCGAAGCCGGCGAGCACCCAGCCCATGCCGGAGGCGCCCCAGCCGCGCTCGTCGGCGAGCAGGGCCAGGCCCACGTTCAGCGGGCCGACGAAGCCGAGGTCGCCGAGGGCGATGGCCACCATCAGCGGGGCGAGCACGCGGTGCCGGCGGAGGTAGCGCAGTCCGGCCACCAGGTCGCGCCAGGCGGTGCCGGCGCGGGCGGCCGTCTTGTCGTCCGGGGGCAGGTCCCGCAGTCGTACGGAGACCAGCAGCGGCACCGACACCGCGATCAGCAGGCCCGCCAGCCCGAACGCCGCCGCCGCGCCGCCGACCGCCACGGCGAGGCCGCCGAGCGGGGCGCCGACGATGCTCGCAAACCGGATGGCGAGGCCTCGCATGCCCTGCACGCGCGCGAGCTGGTCGCGGCTCGCGCGCGTGCGCGGGGAGGGCGCCCACGGCGGGCATGAACACTGCGTCGACGGTGCCGAAGACCAGGGCGAGCAGGGCCAGCGGCCACAGCCCGGGGCTGGTGAGGAACAGCAGCGCGGCCACCGCGAGCCCGGCCGCGCAGCGCACCACGTCGCTGCCGATGACGACCCTGCGCGGCCCGAACCGGTCGGCGATCACGCCCCCGCCCAGCATCAGCAGGGCCCGCGGAACCGCGCTCACCGCCATGACCACCCCGGCCTGCGAGGGCGTCCCGGCCTGTACGGCCGCCCAGGACAGGGCGATGTAGTACACGCTGTCGCCGAGCATCGAGCAGGTGTAGGCGTCGAGCCAGCGCAGGACGTTGCCGTCGCGGTGGGCCGGTCTGCCGGTGACGGTCGCCTGGGTGAGTGCGGCGCTCACGGGGGCCTTTCGGGGGGCCTTTCGGACAGCCGGTGGAGCTTCGTGCGCAGCGGGTGGGCGAGCCCCGGTCGCCTCGAAAGGCAGCCGGGGCTCGCGCCGGGCGTCACCTCACCGGGTGACCCGACTCCCGCAGCGCGTCCTTGACCTGGCCGATCCGCAGATCGCCGAAGTGGAAGACGGACGCCGCGAGGACCGCGTCCGCGCCGGCGGCGACGGCCGGCGCGAAGTCGGCCAGCTTGCCCGCGCCGCCGGAGGCGATCACCGGAACCGTCACGTGCTTGCGGACGGCGGCGATCATCTCCAGGTCGTACCCGTCCTTCGTGCCGTCCGCGTCCATCGAGTTGAGCAGGATCTCGCCCGCGCCCAGCTCGGCGGCCCGGTGCGCCCACTCGACGGCGTCGATGCCGGTGCCCTTGCGGCCGCCGTGCGTGGTGACCTCGAAGGACCCGGACTCGGTCCGGCGCGCGTCCACCGACAGCACCAGCACCTGCCGGCCGAAACGCTCGGCGATCTCGCGGATCAGGTCGGGACGGGCGATGGCCGCCGTGTTGACGCCCACCTTGTCGGCGCCGGCCCGCAGGAGCTTGTCCACGTCCTCGGCGGCACGGACGCCGCCGCCGACCGTCAGCGGGATGAACACCTGCTCGGCGGTGCGGCGCACCACGTCGTAGGTCGTCTCGCGGTTGCCCGACGAGGCGGTGATGTCGAGGAACGTCAGCTCGTCGGCGCCCTCGGCGTCGTACACCTTGGCCATCTCGACGGGGTCGCCCGCGTCGCGCAGGTTCTGGAAGTTGACGCCCTTGACGACCCGGCCGTTGTCCACGTCCAGGCAGGGGATGACTCGGACCGCCAGGGTCATGACGCGTCTGCTCCTCGGTACGCCTCCACCTCGACCTCGACCACCAGGCTGGGGTCCACGAAGCCGGAGACGATGATCATGGATGCCGCGGGCCGGACGGAGTCGAACAGCTCCTTGTGAGCGCGTCCGATGTCGTCCACGTCCCGGGCGTGGGTGATGTACATGCGCGTGCGCACGACGTCCTCGCGGCCCAGACCCAGTTCCCCGAGCGCCGTGAACGCGACGCTGAAGGCGTTGACCGTCTGCTCGTACGGGTCGCCCCCGGCGATCTGGCCGTCCACTATCGACGTGCAGCCGGAGACCAGCACCAGGCCGTTCGGCAGTTCCACGGCACGGGAGTACCCGAAGGTGTCCTCCCAGGGCGCGCCGGTCGTGACGCGTCGCAGATCGCTCACCGGTCTACCGCCTCCAGGGCCTCTTCGAGGGTGAATGCCTTCGCGTACAGGGCCTTCCCGACGATGGCGCCCTCGACACCGAGGGGGACCAGCTCGGCGATGGCCCGCAGGTCGTCCAGCGACGACACGCCGCCGGAGGCCACGACGGGCCGCTCGGTCGCCGCGCACACGTTGCGCAGGAGCTCCAGGTTGGGGCCCTGGAGCGTGCCGTCCTTGGCGATGTCCGTCACCACGTACCGGGCGCAGCCCTCCTTGTCGAGGCGCTCCAGCGTCTCGTAGAGGTCGCCGCCGTCGCTGGTCCAGCCGCGTCCGCGCAGGGTCGTGCCGCGTACGTCGAGCCCGACCGCGATCTTGTCGCCGTGCTCGGCGATGACCTTGGCGACCCACTCCGGAGTCTCCAGGGCGGCCGTGCCGAGGTTGACCCGGGTGCAGCCGGTGGCGAGGGCGGCGGCGAGGGCGGCGTCGTCGCGGATGCCGCCGGAGAGCTCCACCCGGATGTCCATCGCCTTGGCGATCTCGCCGATCACAGCCCGGTTGTCGCCCGTACCGAACGCCGCGTCCAGGTCGACCAGGTGCAGCCACTCGGCGCCCGAGCGCTGCCAGGCGAGGGCGGCCTCCAGCGGGGAGCCGTACGAGGTCTCCGAGCCGGACTCGCCGTGGACGAGCCGGACCGCCTGGCCGTCACGGACGTCCACGGCGGGCAGGAGTTCGAGCCGTCCTGAGGGGTGGGAAGACATCAGAGGGTTCCGATCCAGTTGTTCAGCAGCTGCGCTCCGGCGTCGCCGGACTTCTCGGGGTGGAACTGCGTGGCCCACAGGGCGCCGTTCTCCACGGCGGCCACGAAGGGCTTGCCGTGGGTCGACCAGGTGACCTTGGGGGCGCGGATCGCCGCGTTGCGCGTCTCCAGGCTCCAGTCGTGGACGGCGTAGGAGTGCACGAAGTAGAAGCGCGCGTCCGCGTCCAGCCCGGCGAAGAGCTGCGAGTCGGCCGGCGCGTCGACGGTGTTCCAGCCCATGTGGGGCACGATCTCGGCCTGCAGCGGCTCGACCGAGCCGGGCCACTCGTCGAGGCCCGCGCTCTCCACGCCGTGCTCGATGCCGCGCGCGAAGAGGATCTGCATGCCGACGCAGATGCCCATCACGGGGCGCCCGCCGGACAGCCGGCGGTCGACGATCCAGTCGCCGCGTGCTTCCTTGAGGCCCTTCATGCAGGCGGCGAAGGCGCCGACGCCCGGCACCAGCAGGCCGTCCGCGTTCATGGCCCTGTCGTAGTCGCGCGTTATCTCGACCTCGGCTCCCGCGCGCGCGAGAGCACGCTCGGCGGAACGGACGTTGCCGAAGCCGTAGTCGAAGACGACCACTTTCTTCGATCCGGTGCTCAATTCCACACCTCCAGCCTCATGACGCCGGCGACGAGGCACATCGCGGCGCCGATCGAGAGCAGCACGATGAGGCTCTTCGGCATCTGCTGCTTGACGAAGGAGTAGATCCCGCCGGCCAGGAAGAGGCCGACGACGATCAGGAGGGTCGACAGGCCGGTCACAGGGCGCCCTTCGTGGACGGGAGGATGCCGGCCGCGCGCGGGTCCCGCTCGGACGCGTACCGCAGCGCCCGGGCCAGCGCCTTGAACTGGCACTCCACGATGTGGTGGGCGTTGCGCCCGTAGGGCACGTGCACGTGCAGGGCGATCTGCGCCTGGGCGACGAAGGACTCGAGGATGTGCCGGGTCATCGTGGTGTCGTACTCGCCGATCATCGGCGCCATCTTCTCGGGCTCGGTGTGCACGAGGTAGGGGCGGCCGGACAGGTCGACGGTGACCTGGGCGAGGGACTCGTCCAGCGGGACCGTGCAGTTGCCGAAGCGGTAGATGCCCACCTTGTCGCCGAGCGCCTGCTTGAAGGCGGCGCCCAGTGCGAGGGCGCTGTCCTCGATGGTGTGGTGCGAGTCGATGTGCAGGTCGCCCTCGGTCTTCACGGTCAGGTCGAACAGACCGTGCCGGCCGAGCTGGTCGAGCATGTGGTCGTAGAAACCGACGCCTGTCGACACGTCGACCTTGCCGGACCCGTCGAGATCGATCTCGACGAGGACCGAGGTCTCCTTCGTCACCCGTTCCACACGTCCTACGCGGCTCATGCGCTCTGCTCCTTCGGGGGCGTGGGGGTGTCCCCCACAAAACACTGCAACTCACGGACCGCGTCGAGGAACGCGTCGTTCTCTTCGGGGGTTCCGGCGGTGACCCGCAGCCAGCCGGGCACGCCGTTGTCCCGGACCAGGACGCCCCGGTCGAGGATCTGTCGCCACACGGCGTGGGAGTCGTCGAACCGGCCGAACTGCACGAAGTTGGCGTCCGACGCGGTGACTTCGTAGCCGATCGCCAGCAGTTCGGCGACCAGCCGGTCCCGCTCGGTCTTCAGCTGCTCGACATAGCCGAGCAGCGTGTCGGTGTGCTCCAGGGCGGCCAGGGCGGTCGCCTGCGTGATCGCCGACAGGTGGTAGGGCAGCCGTACGAGCTGGACGGCGTCCACGACCGCCGGGTGCGCGGCGAGATAGCCGAGGCGCAGTCCCGCCGCGCCGAAGGCCTTGGACATCGTCCGCGAGACGACGAGGTTCGGCCTGCCCTCGATGAGCGGCAGCAGCGAGGCGCCGTGGCTGAACTCGATGTAGGCCTCGTCGACCACGACCATCGAGGGCCCCGCCGCCTGCGCGGCCTCGTACAGGGCGAGGACCGTCTCGCGCGGGACGGCGGTGCCGGTGGGGTTGTTGGGGGTGGTGACGAAGACGACGTCCGGCCGGTGCTCGGCGATCGCCTTCTCGGCGGCGGCGAGGTCGATGGTGAAGTCCTCGCCCCGTGGACCGGAGATCCAGCCCGTGCCGGTGCCGCGCGCGATGAGTCCGTGCATCGAGTACGACGGCTCGAAGCCGATCGCCGTACGGCCCGGTCCGCCGAAGGTCTGCAGCAGCTGCTGGATGACCTCGTTGGAGCCGTTGGCGGCCCAGAGGTTGGCGACGGAGACCTCGTGCCCGGCGGTGTCGGTGAGGTACTTGGCGAGCTGGGTGCGCAGCTCCACCGCGTCCCGGTCCGGGTAGCGGTTGAGGCTGCGGGCCGCCTCGCGCACCCGCTCGGCGATCCGCTCGACCAGCGGCTCGGGCAGCGGGTAGGGGTTCTCGTTGGTGTTCAGCCGTACCGGCACGTCCAACTGGGGGGCGCCGTAAGGGGACTTGCCGCGCAGCTCGTCCCGTACGGGGAGATCGTCGATTCCGAAGCTCACTTGCTCGCCGGTACCTTCCATCCGAACCGCGCCTTGATCGCCGCGCCGTGCGCGGGCAGGTCCTCCGCCTCCGCGAGCGTCACCACGTGGTGCGCCACGTCGGCCAGCGCGTCCTTCGTGTAGTCGACGATGTGGATGCCGCGCAGGAAGGACTGGACGGACAGGCCCGAGGAGTGGCAGGCGCAGCCTCCGGTGGGCAGGACGTGGTTGGACCCGGCCGCGTAGTCGCCGAGCGAGACCGGCGCCCAGGGCCCGATGAAGATCGCGCCGGCGTTGCGCACGCGGTCGCCGACCGCGGCCGCGTCGGCCGTCTGGATCTCCAGGTGCTCGGCGCCGTACGCGTCGACCACCCTGAGTCCCTCGTCGACGCCGTCGACGAGCACGATCGCGGACTGCCTGCCCCTGAGGGCCGGCACGATCCGGTCCTCGATGTGCTTGCTGGCCGCGACCTGCGGTTCCAGCTCCTTCGCCACGGCGTCCGCGAGTTCCACCGAGTCGGTGACCAGCACGGCGGCGGCCAGCGGGTCGTGCTCGGCCTGGCTGATGAGGTCGGAGGCGACGTGCACCGGGTCGGCGGTGTCGTCCGCGAGGATGGCGATCTCGGTCGGGCCGGCCTCGGCGTCGATGCCGATCCTGCCGGTGAAGTAGCGCTTGGCGGCGGCGACCCAGATGTTGCCGGGGCCGGTGACCATGTTGGCGGGCGGGCAGGACTCGGTGCCGTACGCGAACATCGCGACGGCGGTCGCACCACCGGCCGCGTACACCTCGTCGACGCCGAGCAGTGCGCAGGCGGCGAGGATCGTCGGGTGCGGCAGGCCGTCGAACTCGGCCTGCGCCGGGGAGGCGAGGGCGATCGACTCGACGCCGGCCTCCTGCGCGGGCACCACGTTCATGATCACGGAGGAGGGGTAGACGGACCGCCCGCCGGGCGCGTAGAGACCGACGCGGTCGACCGGCACCCACTTCTCGGTCACCGAACCGCCGGGCACGACCTGGGTCGTGTGGGTCGTACGGCGCTGCTCGCGGTGGACGAGACGGGCGCGGCGGATGGACTCCTCCAGGGCCGCGCGCACGGCCGGGTCCAGCTCCGCGAGGGCCCGGGTCAGCGCCTCGGCAGGAACCCGTACGGACCGCAGGCGCACTCCGTCGAACTTCTCGGCGAAGTCGATCAGCGCCGCGTCGCCCCGATGATGCACGGCCTCGCAGATCGGACGCACCTTTTCCAGGGCGGCCGAGACGTCGAAGTCGGCTCGGGGCAGCAGGTCGCGCAGGGCGGGGCCCTCGGGAAGGGCGTCGCCGCGCAGATCGATTCGGGAGATCACGTCGTCAATTCTCGCAGACCGCGATCGGGCGTCGTTCGCGCGTATCAATGGCTGATACAGAACGTGGGCGGAACCCGGACGATCCCCTTCACGTCTGGTGTTCCGGGCGTCACTCAGCGGGCATGAACGGTTGTACGAAACCACGAAGCGCTACTGGCAGCTACCGGGGAGGAAGGAAGCCTGGTGACCGAGGGGGCCGGCATCCGGGACGGGGTCCACGACGGAGACCTGCCGGACGATCTGACCGCCGCCGAGGCCGGGATGTGGCAGGCGTTCCGCAACGGCAGTGTGTACGACCTGAGCAGCGGCGACACGGTCGTCGACGATCCGCACGGCGGGCATCCCTGGGGGCCCGAGCGGACCGTGCGGGCGCGGATCGTGTGCTGGCTGCTCCTGGACGGGCCGCCCGCGCTCGCGGGCCGCGTGTCGTCCCTGAAGCTCGTCGGGGTGCAGATCAGCGACAGCCTGGATCTCGCGGGCGGCACGGTGGTGCCGTACGTCGAGATGCGCGGCTGCCGGTTCGAGCGGGACGTCCTGCTCCCGGAGGCCCACTTCACGACCGTGCGGATGGTGGACTGCTCGGTGCCGCGCCTGGAGGCGGCCCGGGTGCACACCGAGGGCGACCTGCATCTGCCGCGCTGTCGTTTCCACAACGGCATCCGCCTCACCGACGCGCAGATCGGCACGGATCTGCTGCTCAACCAGTCGATCGTCCACCGCGACCGCAGCGGACGCTCCATCGCCGCGGACGGCCTGACCGTCGGCCAGGACCTCCAGGCCGAGATGCTGGAGTCGCACGGCGAGCTGAGCCTGCGCAGCGCGAAGATCGGCGTCTCGCTGAGCCTGCGCGGCGCCCGGCTGGTCAACCCCTACTCACGGCTCGCCCTGAACGCCCCCCAGCTGACCGTGGAGCGCTCGCTGTACCTGACGCCGGCGGGCGTCGGCAGCGTCCTGCTCAGCGGCACGACACCCGCGCGCGGCACGCGCATCCAGCGGTTCGAATGCCAGGGCGGGCTGCGCCTGGACGACGGGCGGTTCGGGGACGCGGTCGACCTGGAGCGGGCCCGGTTCACCTTCACCGACGAGCAGGAGCTGTCGCTGCGCCGCGTGCAGACGCCCGAGCTGCGCTTCCTCGGGGAGCGGCCGACGCGGGGCATGGTCGTGCTGTCGGGGGCGCGGGTCGTCAACCTGATGGACCGGGCCGACGCGTGGCCGGGCCCGGGCCGCCTGCACATGGGCGGCTTCAGCTACGAGAACCTGGTGCCGCGCGGCCCGTTCCCGCTGAACGAACGGCTGGAGTGGCTGGCGGCGGCGACGGCCGAGTACAACCCGGAGCCGTACGAACGTCTCGCCGCCGTGCTGCGGACCGGCGGCGAGGACGAGGACGCCCGTGAGGTACTGCTGGCCAAGCAGCGCCGCCGCCGCGAGAGCCTGCCGCTCGCCGCCAAGCTGTGGGGGTACGTCCAGGACTGGACGGTGGCCTACGGGTACCGGCCGGGCCGGGCCGCCGTGTGGATGGCGGTGCTGTGGGCGGCGAGTTCGGTGGCCTTCGCGCACGCCAGTCATCCACCGCTCAGGCGCGGCGAGCACCCCCCGTGGAACCCGGCCCTGTTCGCCCTGGACCTGCTGCTGCCGGTGATCGATCTGGGCCAGGCCGGGTTCTGGCAGCTGCGGGGCGGCTGGCAGTGGCTGGCCGCCGCGCTCATCCTGGTGGGCTGGATTCTGGCGACGACGGTGGCGGCGGGGGCCTCGCGGCTGCTGCGGCGCAGCTAGAGGGGGTTGTGGGGCTGGTGGGGCTGGTGGGGCTAGAGTTGTTGAACGGTCACCTTTTTACCTGTCCTTGACCGTGGCGCGTACAACTTTCCACGAGTTGCCCGATCGTGCTGGCGCTCCGTTGACCGGCGGACCTTCAATGGTCGGCACCATGGCTCTGCTGCCCCCCTTCATCCGCTCGTCCCGGACGCCCCGGGAGCCCTCGCGCCTCGCCGGCCCGCTGCCGGCCGACGACGAGGTTCTCCTCGACGCGCCCGACGACCGGCTCGGCCCCGCACTCGTGGCCGCCGCGCGGGGCGAGTACGAGCCCGCCGCGCTCCTGCTCGCCGCCACCCGCACCGACGCCGACTGGGAGAACCGCGACCGCTACGCGCGAAGACTCGCGGGCTTCGCCCGCTCGCGCGGCGAGTGGTACGAGGACTGGCGCAGGGCCACGCCCTACGATCCCGACGCACTGCTGATCGGTGCCCAGCTCGTGCTGGACCGCGCCTGGCAGTCACCGGCGCGGGCGGAACTGCTGCGTCAGGCGAGCCCCCTGATCACGGCGGCCGCGCACGGCGACGACCGGGATCCGGTGCCGTGGCGGATCGCGCTGGACCACGCCCGTGGCGCCAACGCCGGGCCCAAGTACTTCGAGCAGCTGTGGGAGGCGGCGGTCCGCCGTGCCCCGCACCACTACGGCTGCCACGTGGCCGCCCTGCGCTACCTCGCCGCCTCGTGGCACGGCTCCCACCACGCGTGCTTCGACTTCGCCGATCTGGCCGCGCAGGACGCTCCGGCCGACTCCCTCGTCCAGGCGCTGCCGGCCCGGACGGCTTTCTCCTACCTGACCGACGGCTGCGGCCCCGAGGTGCCGGTCGAGCGACTGGACGCGGCGGCGGACCTGGCGATCGCGCTCTCCGCCCGGTTCCCGGCCGCCGACGCCTGGCCGGCCGAGGTGCGGAACAAGCTGGTGTACGTGCTGGTACGGCTGGAGCGCTGGACGGACGCCGAGGAGCAGCTGCGCCTGATCGGCCCGTACGCCACGTCCTTCCCCTGGAGCCGGTTCTCGGACGATCCGCTCGGCCGGTTCCTGGAGGTCCGCGACGAGGTCCGCCGGAACACGGCTGCCCGCCATCCACGGAGTGAGCACGGCGGACGCGCCCACTCCGGCGACCATTAGGCTTTTGCGTCGTGACCACCGTCCGGCTTCCGCTCTTCCCCCTGAACTCCGTGCTGTTTCCGGGGCTCGTGCTGCCACTGAACATTTTCGAGGAGCGCTATCGCGCCATGATGCGCGAGTTGGTGAAGACGCCCGAGGACGAACCCCGCCGGTTCGCCGTGGTGGCGATCCGCGACGGCCACGAGGTGGCGGCGACCGCACCCGGCATGCCGGACCAGACGGCCGTGACCGAGCACGGTGCCGCGGCCGGCTTCGGCGACGACCCGGTCAAGGCGTTCCACGGGTTCGGCTGCATCGCGGACGCCGCGACCATCCGGGAGGGGGCCGACGGCACCTTCGAGGTACTGGCGACGGGCACCACCCGGGTGCGGCTGCTCTCGGTCGACGCGTCGGGCCCGTTCCTCACGGCCGAGCTGGAGGAGCTGCCCGAGGACCCGGGCGAGGAGGCGGGGGCGCTGGCGGAGGGCGTATTGCGGGCCTTCCGCCAGTACCAGAAGCGTCTCGCCGGCGCGCGCGAGCGCTCCCTGTCCACCGGCGCCGACCTGCCGGACGAACCGTCGGTGGTCTCCTACCTGGTGGCCGCCGCGATGATGCTGGACATCCCGACCAAGCAGCGCCTGCTCCAGGCCCCGGACACCGCGTCCCGGCTGCGCGACGAACTGAAACTCCTGCGCGCGGAGACGGCGATCATCCGTAATCTGCCGTCGTTGCCCGCCGCGGAACTGACGCGCGGCCGGACGAGTCTCAACTGACGTACGACCTCTGGGGAACAGGCGGAATCAGGCCGCGATGGCGAAGAAGTCGAAGAAGCAGCAGCAGCAGGCGGGCGGCACGCCCGCGACGGTGGCCCTGACGGCCGCGGGAGTGCCGTACACGGTCCACTCCTACGACCACGACCCCGCCCACCCGTCCTACGGCGAGGAGGCGGCCGAGGCGATGGGCGTCTCGCCGGAGCGGGTCTTCAAGACGCTGGTCGCGGACGTCGACGGCACCCTGACCGTCGCCGTCGTTCCGGTGGCCGGCCAGCTGGACCTCAAGGCACTGGCGGCGGCGGTCGGCGGCAAGCGCGCGGCGATGGCCGACCCGGCACTCGCGGAACGGACCACCGGCTATGTCCGCGGCGGCATCTCCCCGCTCGGCCAGCGCAAGAAACTCGCCACGGTCCTGGACGAGTCGGCCTCCGCCCACCCGACGATCTGCGTCTCGGCGGGCCGCCGCGGCCTGGAGGTCGAACTCTCCCCCGACGACCTGACCAAGCTCACCGAAGCGGTGACGGCGCCCATCGGGCGTGCGTGACCCCTCGACCCGCGGGCGTGCGTGACCCCTCCGGCCCTCGAGCGTGCGTGGCCTCTTGATCTGCGGGCGTGCCTGGCCCGTGCGGCCCTCGGGCGGGCGTGCGTGACCCCTCGACCCGCGGGCGTGCGTGACCCCTCCGGCGGGCGTTCCCCCTCGACCCGCGGGCGTGCCTGGCCCGTACGGCCCTCGGGCGTGCGTGGCCTCTTGACCTGCGGACCTGCCTGGCCCGTGCGGCCCTCGGGCGGGCGTGCGTGCCCCCTCAATCCACGGGCGTGCAACCCCTCAACCGAGGGCGGGCGTGAGCCCTCGACCCGAGGGCGGGCGAGCGTGCCCCCTCGACCCGAGGGCGGGCGAGCGTGCCCCCTCGACCTGCGGGTGTACGTGCCCTCTCGACACGAGGGCGCGCCTAGGCCCCACGACACAAGGGCGTGGCTGGCCTCTTGACCTGCGGGGGTGCCTGGCCCGTGCGGCCCTCGGGCGGGCGTGCCTGGCCCCTCGACCCGCGGGCGTGCAACCCCCTCAACCAACGGCGGGCGTGAGCCCTCGACCCGAGGTGTACGTGCCCTCTCGACACGAGGGCGGGCCTGGCCCCTCGACCCGCGGGCGTGCGTGACCCCATGACCTGCGGGCGGGCATATCCCTTCAACCCGCGGGCGCGCCTGGTTCAACCCGAGGGCGCGCCTGGCCCCACGACCTGCGGGCGGGCACACCCCCTCAACCCACCCCCGGGCACGCCTGCCCCCTCGCCCTCGGGCGTGCGTGACCCGACACCCTCGGCGTGCGTGACCCGACACCCTCGGCGTGCGTGACCCGGCACCCTCGGGCGTGCGTGACCCCTCGACGCGGGCCGGTTCCTCGGTTGAGTGCGACGGGCACGTCGAAGCGCACGCGCAAACGCGAGTGGCGCACCGAGAAGGGGCGCTCGAATCACAGGAGGCGGCCCGCCTGGTCGACGGTCAGGCCTGCGGGGTCCCGTAGCCGTCCTTCGGAACCGGGCCCTGCTGGTGGACGTACGGGTCCGGGTCCCGGGGCCCGAACAGTGCCGTCAGCCCCAGATGCACCACGAGCGCGGCCAGCGACCAGGCCATCAGGGCTCCCTTCGCCCCCAGCTCCAGCGGCGCCGAGAACGTGACCCCCTTGCCCGCGTCCTTGGCGTGCGCGATGACGTCCTGGGTCGGCCCCAGCCACATCCCGAGCCGCCATGCCAGCAGCGACGCGAGCAGTCCGCCGACGGTGAGCGCCACGACCAGGGGCGCTCCGCCGCGCCTGCGCACGAGGAACACGGCCAGCGCGCTCACCACGCCGAAGGCCGACGCCAGCAGAGTGAACGTTCCATCGACACCGATCGCCTGTTCGCCCTCGGTGTCCTTCAGGAAGACGACCCAGTTCCCCTGCTCGTCCAGACCGCCGACCAGCGGCACGTGCGGCGCCAGCCACCACCACAGCACCCCGAGCAGGACCCCGCCGAGCGCCACCGCCACCGTGATGACGACGGCCTCCCGCACCTCGGTCTTCATCCCGGGACCGTCCTGTCCGTACGAACCGTGCGCGCCGTACGGGGCGTCCGGCGCGGGGGCCGCGTACCCGGGAGGCGCGGACTGCCACGCGCTGTGCGAGGAGTGTTCGTGGGGCGGCGGAGGAGGAGTCAACGGTGCGGTCACCCTGACATCGTGCCAGGCCCGCATGTGCGGTGCGTCATCGGACGGCCGCCCGGCGGTAGGCCCAGGTGGCGACGGCCAGCGAGACCACGCCGACGCCGGCGCACACGGCGAGATCACCGAGCACGAACGCCCAGTCGGGGTTCGGCTCGAAGGTCCGGGCGAAGGCCTCGACGCCGTACGTCGACGGCAGCAGGTCCCGCGTGAACCGCACGGCCTCCGGCATCCGTTCCGCGGGCAGGACGCCGAGCAGCAGCGCCGCGGACATGCCCAGCTGTCCGAGCAGTGTGGCCAGTTCCGGACGCGGCGCGAGCAGTCCGAGCGCGGCCCCGAGCCCGGCGAGCGCGGCGCCCGCGAGCGGGATGACGGCCAGCAGCACCCACAGGTTCGCGAGCGGCAGCCCGAACAGCACGCATCCGAAGACCGCGGTGGCCACGGTCCCCGGCACGGTGAAGGACGCGTACGCGCCCGCCGCCCCGAGCACCACGGCCGCCGGCGGCACGGGGAGCGTCGCGTAGTGGTCGAGGCCGCCGCTGGCGCGCAGCTGGCCGAAGTACTGGGCGAGCAGGTTGAGCGCGACGAAGGCGACGACGAGCACCGACGACCCGGCGACCACGGCCTGTGCCTCGCCCCCGCCGTCCACGACCCCCCGCATCAGGATCATGATCCCGATCGACTGGAAGGTCGCGACGAACAGCAGCGGGATCCGCGCCACCCTCGCCCGGGACAGCTGTGCCCGGTACACGGCCGCGAGCGCCGGCCACAGCCGTGCGCGCGGTCCGAGCTCGGCCGCCTCCCGGACCGTCTCCTCCACGGCCAGGACGCTGCCCGGCAGAACCTCGGCGGGTACGACACTCACGTCGCGCGGCTCCCCTTACTCGGTTTCACTCCGGCAGTCGTCCCGTCCGGTACGGATACGGCGGTTCGTGTACTCAACGTGCTCACGTCTTCACCAGTCCTTGCCGTGCGGCGCCGCCCAGCGCCAGGTACACGTCCTCCAGGCTCGGCGTGGTCAGCGTGAAGTCGTCCAGTGCGGCGAACGCGGCCCCGCCGGTGACCGTGGCGACGACCGTACGGGCCTCCTCGGGGGCGAGCCGCAGCGTCCAGCGGCGTCCGGACTCCACGGCCCGGTCCCGCAGCGCGGCCACCTCGGGGACGTGCAGCGGGGCGGACTCGCGCCACACCAGGTCGACCCGCACCTCGCCGGCGACCTGCTCCTTGAGACCGGTGGGGGTGTCGCAGGCGATCACCCGTCCCCGGTCGAGGACGGCGACCCGGTCGAGGACCGTCTCGGCCTCGATGACGTTGTGCGTGACCAGCAGCACGGTCGTGCCGTGCTCGGCCCGGCGCCGGTCGACGGCGGACCACACCGCGCGCCGCGCCACGGGGTCCATGCCGCTGGTGGGCTCGTCGAGGACGAGCAGCGGCCGCGCCCCGACCAGCGTCGCGGCGAAGCAGGCGAGCCGGCGCTGCCCGCCGGAGAGTTTCCTGAGCGGCCGCCCGGCGAGCGGGGTGAGCCCCAGCTCGTCGAGTACGGCGTCCCGCTCGGCCCGCGCCTGTGCCGTCTCCAGCCCGCGCAGCCGCCCGGTGGTCTCGGCGGCGAGCGACACGGTCAGGTCGTCGAGGGCGGTGGACTCCTGGCCGAGGTAGGCGAGGATCCGCGAGGCCCGCTCGGGATGGCGCACGATGTCGTGGCCGAGGATCTCGACGCTGCCGCGGTCGGGCCGCATCAGCCCGGTCAGCTGCCGGACGAGGGTGGTCTTCCCGGCGCCGTTCGGCCCGAGGAGCCCGAAGATCTCGCCGCGCCTGATCTCCAGCCGTACGTCGTCGGTGGCCCTCACCTCGGGCGTTGCCGGAACGCCGCGCCGGCCCCGGGCCGCCGGATAGGTCTTCGTCAGCCCGCGCACCGCGCACACGACATCGTCACCGTGCCGAAGTGCCTGTGCCGCGCGCGTACTCACAAGGGACGAGACTACGGGGTCCGCGACGCCGGTCCGCTCCCGGGTCGGGCCCTTACGGCACATCCCGCGGTAAAGATCTCACTCCCCCGCGGGCGCGTGCTCGGCGGCCGTCCGCACGTCGATCTCCCGCCAGAACCCGGCCCGGATCGCATAACGGTCGTGCTCGTCGATCTGGTCGTCCTTGTGCGCGAGCAGCCCGAACCGCGCCGCGTACCGCAGCAGCTCCCCGTCGATCCGGTGCGGGATCCGCGGGTACATCCCGGACAGTTTCTGCAGGTGGACCTGGTCCCCGAGCCGCTCCATCCAGCGCCGCGCGAACACCTGCCCGACCTCGAACGGGTCGCCGCCGACGGTCGTGATGTCCTCCTCCCGGTCGGCCCACCGCTGCTCCGCCGTGGTCACCTGGGCGAGCGTCGGCATCGAGGCGACCTCGGGAGGCTCGGCCGCGCCGCCGGGCCGGTCGACCCACCCTTTGTCGGAGGACCAGCGCAGGGTCGCGGTCGGCGGCGGCTGGGCGGGCTGCGGGCCGGGCGCGCGCAGCGCGGCCAGGTCCTTCGGCGTGGGCACGCCCTTGGCCGCGGGGGCCCGCTCCTGCGTGCCGTTCTCCGAGACGGAGGCCGCCGGGGCGTGCTCCTCCTCGACGGGCCGCTCGGCCTGCGCGGCGTGCCTGGACTCGGGCAGCGGCGCGGAGAGGATCGCGGCGATCTCGGGCCGCGGCACGGGCGGCGGCGCGCAGATCCCGCCGACGTCCTTGGCGCGTACGGCCTTGGTGATCCACGTACGGTCCAGCACACGCCGCTCGTCGGCCTCGGCGACCAGGTCCTCGGACTGGTTGTAGTCCCCGTCGGCGGCCTGCACGGCCCACAGGTGTACGGCGACCCCGTGCTCCTTGGCGGCCATCATGCCCGGCAGCAGATCCCCGTCGCCGGTCACCAGGACGACGTCGGAGCAGGCACGGTTGCGGGCCAGTTCGGTCAGCTCGGCGTGCATCGCGGCGTCCACGCCCTTCTGGGCCCAGCGTCCGTCGCTGCGGGTCAGGGCGCCGAGCCGGACGGTGACCCGGGGCATCACGCGCAGTCTGCGGTGCTCGGGCTGCGGGACGCGGTCGGGGGCGCCGTCGAACCAGTAGATGCGCAGCAGGGGCCGTTCCGTGTCGGACTCGGCGCGTTCTCGCAGGCCCTGGATGAGGGCGGTGTGGTCGACGGTGATGCGGGACCGCGAGGGCTCCCCGGCGAGGAGACTGGCGGCGGCCCCCAGCAGATACCCGGCGTCCACCAGGACGATGCAGCGGTCCACGCGATCCACCCTCTTTCCGGGAGGTTTGCTTCGGGCTTCCTTCGAGTCTGCCCGACCGTGCGGGGGTTAACGGCCCGAACTCGATCTTCGGCGTGGCGTTTCGAGGTATCGCTCCCCGACAAGCCCTGTCACAGACGGTAATTATCCGACATGCGCTCCTTGTCAGCCTATGTGAATCTGGTCCCGGCCCTGGCCCCTAGATCCCCCACAGGAGGCAGCACCATGGCCAAGAACAAGAACCGTGAACGTAAGCAGTCGCCGTCCGAGCGTGGTCACCAGACGGTCCAGCAGCCCACGGTGGAGCCGCAGAGCCCGTCACCTGCCACGCAGGTGACACCCGGCGACATGGCCCGCAAGAGCCGCGAGAAGCGCTTCGGTCACAACTGACCTTCGCGTCACGGGCTGTTGAAACCCGGGCACACACCGAGGGGCGCATCCGATCATGGGCGCGCCCCTCGCGTACGTCAGTTGCCCGGCCGGTCAGCCGCTCAACCGGCCAGGCAGGACGGACCGAGCAGCACCTTCAGGTCGCCGAAGAGTGCCGGATCCGGCTTCACGCGGTGCCGGTCCAGGCGCAGCACGGTCGTCTTGCGCGGGCCCTGGAGCTTGATCCGGACCTCGCTGTCGCCCTTGTGGTGGCTGAGGATCTCGCCGAGCCGGCTGACCATCGGCGGGGTGACCCGGGTGGCCGGGATGGTGAGGATCACGGGCGCGTTGGTGCCCGCGTTGGACAGGTCCGGCACCTGGAGCTCCATCGCGACGAGCCGGGGCACGTCCTCCCGCTTGTCCAGGCGGCCCTTGACGAACACCACGGCGTCCTCGACGAGTTGCGTGGACACGAGCTGGTAGGTCGCCGGGAAGAACATGCACTCGATGGAGCCGGCCAGGTCCTCGACCGTGGCGATGGCCCAGGCGTTGCCCTGCTTGGTCATCTTGCGCTGGAGGCCCGAGATGATGCCGCCGATGGTGACGACCGCGCCGTCGGAGTGCTCGCCTCCGGTGAGCTGGGCGATGCCCGCGTCGGCCTTGTCGGACAGCACGTGCTCCAGGCCGAAGAGCGGGTGGTCGGAGACGTACAGGCCGAGCATCTCCCGCTCCTGGGCGAGCAGATAGGCCTTGTCCCACTCGTCGGTCGTGAACTCGACGTCGAGTCCGAAGCCCGGCTCGCTCGTCTCCTCCTCGCCCATGCCGCCGAAGAGGTCGAACTGGCCCTCGGCCTCCTTGCGCTTGACCGCCACCACGTTGTCGATCATCGGCTCGAAGTGCGCGGTGAGGCCCTTGCGGGTGTGCCCCATGCTGTCGAAGGCGCCCGCCTTGATCAGCGATTCGGTGGTGCGCTTGTTGCAGACGACCGCCTCGACCTTGTCGAGGTAGTCGGGGAAGGACGCGTACTTGCCCTTGGAGTTGCGGCTCTTGATGATCGACTCGACCACGTTCGTACCGACGTTGCGCACCGCGGAGAGGCCGAAGAGGATCACGTCGTCGCCCTGCGCGGCGAAGTTGGACATCGACTCGTTGACGTTCGGCGGGAGCACCTTGATGCCCATGCGCCGGCACTCGTTGAGGTAGACGGCCGACTTGTCCTTGTCGTCCTTGACCGAGGTGAGCAGCGCGGCCATGTACTCGGCGGGGTAGTTCGCCTTCAGGTACGCCGTCCAGTACGAGACCAGTCCGTACGCGGCCGAGTGGGCCTTGTTGAACGCGTATCCGGCGAAGGGGACCAGCACGTCCCACAGGGCCTGGATGGCCTCGTCGCTGTACCCCTTCTTCTTGGCGCCCTCCTGGAAGAGGACGAAGTTCTTCGCCAGCTCGTCGGGCTTCTTCTTGCCCATCACACGGCGGAGGATGTCGGCCTCGCCGAGCGAGTACCCGGCGATGATCTGGGCGGCCTTCTGGACCTGCTCCTGGTAGACGATCAGGCCGTAGGTGACGGCCAGGACCTCTTCCAGGGGCTCCTCCAGCTCCTTGTGGATCGGCGTGATCTCCTGGCGGCCGTTCTTGCGCTCCGCGTAGTTGATGTGCGAGTTCATGCCCATCGGGCCCGGCCGGTAGAGGGCCGAGACGGCGGAGATGTCCTCGAAGTTGTCGGGCTGCATCTGGCGGAGCAGCGAACGCATCGGGCCGCCGTCGAACTGGAAGACGCCGAGGGTGTCACCGCGGCAGAGCAGTTCGAAGGTCTTGGGGTCGTCCAGCGGGAGGGCGAGCATCTCCAGGTCGACGCCCTTGTTGGCCTTCACCATCTTGATGGCGTCGTCCATGATCGTGAGGTTGCGCAGGCCCAGGAAGTCCATCTTCAGCAGGCCCAGCGACTCGCACTGGGGGTAGTCCCACTGGGTGATGGTCACGCCGTCGGTGTGCCGCACCCAGATGGGGGCGTGGTCGACGATGGGTTCGCTGGACATGATCACGCCCGCCGCGTGCACACCCATCTGCCGGACCAGGCCCTCGACGCCCTTGGCGGTGTCGATGACCTTCTTCACGTCCGGCTCGTTCTCGTACATCGCCCGGATCTCGCCCGCCTCGCTGTAGCGGGGGTGCGAGGGGTCGGTGATGCCGTTCAGGTCGATGCCCTTGCCCAGGACGTCGGCCGGCATCGCCTTGGTGAGACGGTCGCCCATCGCGTACGGATAGCCCAGTACGCGCGCGGAGTCCTTGATGGCGTTCTTCGCCTTGATCTTGCCGTAGGTGCCGATCATGGCGACCTTGTCGGCGCCGTACTTCTCGGTCACGTACCGGATCACCTCGACGCGCCGACGCTCGTCGAAGTCGATGTCGACATCGGGCATGGAGACGCGCTCGGGGTTGAGGAACCGCTCGAAGATCAGGCCGTGCGGGATCGGGTCGAGGTCGGTGATGCCCATGGCGTACGCGACGATCGAGCCGGCCGCGGAGCCTCGGCCGGGGCCGACCGCGATGCCCTGGTTCTTGGCCCACATGATGAAGTCGGCGACGACGAGGAAGTAGCCCGGGAACCCCATCTGGATGATGACGTCCATCTCGTACTCGACCTGCTTCTGCCGGTCCTCGGGGACGCCGCCCGGGAAGCGGCGCTCCATCCCCCGGCGGACCTCCTCCTTGAACCAGGTGACCTCGGTGAAGCCGTCGGGGATGTCGAACTTCGGCATGAGGTTCTTCGCCTCGAACATGCCGGCCGTGTCGATCTGCTCGGCCACCAGGAGGGTGTTGGCGCAGCCCTCCTGCCAGGCGTCCGAGGAGTCGATGGCGTACATCTCGTCCGTGGACTTCAGGTAGTAGCCGGTGCCGTCGAAGCGGAAGCGGTCCGGGTCGGAGAGGTTCTTGCCGGTCTGGATGCACAGCAGCGCGTCATGCGCGACCGACTCGTGCGCGTACGTGTAGTGCGAGTCGTTGGTGACCAGCGGCGGGATGCCGAGCTTCTTGCCGATCTCCAGCAGGCCGTCGCGGACCCGGTGCTCGATCTCGATGCCGTGGTCCATCAGCTCCAGGAAGTACCGGTCCTTGCCGAAGATGTCCTGGTACTCGGAGGCCGCCTTCAGCGCCTCGTCGAACTGGCCGAGCCGCAGCCGGGTCTGGAGCTCGCCGGAAGGGCAGCCGGTGGAGGCGATGAGCCCCTCGGACCACTGGGAGATGGTCTCCTTGTCCATCCGGGGCCACTTCTGCAGCCAGCCCTCCGCGTACGCGTCCGAGGAGAGCTTGAAGAGGTTGTGCAGGCCCGTGGCGTTGGCCGCCCAGATCGTCTTGTGGGTGTAACCACCCGAACCGGAGACGTCGTCCCGCTTCTGGTGCGGCTGGCCCCACTGGATCTTGCGCTTGTTGCGCCGGGACTCGGGCGCGACATACGCCTCGATGCCGATGATCGGGGTGACCCCCGCCTTCTTCGCGGTGTGGAAGAAGTCGTACGCCCCGTGCAGGTTGCCGTGGTCGGACATCGCGATGTGGGTCATGCCCATCTCGTTGCACGCGTTGAACATGTCCTTGAGCCGCGCGGCACCGTCCAGCAGCGAGTACTGGGTGTGGACGTGCAGGTGCGTGAACGGCGGCTTTGACACGGCGTGGCCTCCATGGGGCAGATGCTGCGGCGCGAAGCGCCTCGTTGAGGGGCGGTGGTCGGGAGACGGGTGGGCGCTCGGCGACAGGCTGCGGACAGTCTGGGGGGACAGCGTCGAAGTCTATGCCTCGGCACTGACACCAGGAGGCGTCTCCCCCGTACCTTCGGGGAGGAGTCGTGGGCACTCCCGCGTACCGTCACACGTTGCAAGAGGACGGGCGATCCGCCCCTCATATCACGCACCACCTGCACCAGGAGGCACCCAGCGATGTCGGTCCCGCAGCTCAACGACGAGCACCGCGGCGAGGAGATCCTTGCCGTCTTCGACACCGCCTTCGGCCAGCTCCTGGCCGCCGACCCGGCGGCGTTCCGCGTGAAGTTCCGCAAGATGGCGGCTTCGGCGTTCGCGTTCTACCGGGGCACGGCGTGCCTCTTCTACCACGATCTCGACGCCGAGAACGCCGGGCGGGGTGGCGGGAGGATGCTCAGCGGCCCCTACCTGGACGAGCGCACCTCCCGCGTGTGGATCCACGGCGACCTGCACGCGGAGAACTTCGGCACGTACATGGACGCCCAGGGCCGGCTGATCTTCAACGTCAACGACTTCGACGAGGCGTACGTCGGCCCCTTCACGTGGGACCTCAAGCGCTTCTCCGCCTCCATCGCCCTGATCGGGTACGCGAAGGCGCTCGGCGACGACCAGATCACCGAGCTGGTGCAGGTGTACGCGGACGCGTACCGCGAGCGGATCCACGCCCTGGCCACCGGCGCCAAGAGCGACGAGGTGCCGCCCTTCACGCTGGACACCGCCCAGGGCCCGCTCCTGGACGCGCTGCGCGACGCCCGCTCGCTGACCCGCTTCGGCCTGCTCGACTCGATGACCGAGATCCGTGACTTCGAACGCCGGTTCGCCCCGGGCGGCGGCTCCATCGAGCTGGACGCGGCCACCCGCTACAAGGTCCTCGCCGCCTTCGACGGCTACCTGGAGACGCTGCCGGACTCGTCCCTGGCCCGCCCGGACTCGTACCGCGTGAAGGACGTCGTCGGCCGCCGCGGCATCGGCATCGGCTCGGCCGGGCTGCCGTCGTACAACATCCTCCTGGAGGGCCACAGCGACGCCCTGGAGAACGACGTCGTGATCTACATCAAGCAGGCCCAGACCCCGGCGGTCTCCCGTCACATCACGGACCCGGCGATCCGGGACTACTTCCAGCACGAGGGCCACCGCACGGTGATCTCGCAGCGTGCCCTCCAGGCACACGCCGACCCGTGGCTGGGCTGGACCGAGCTGAGCGGCACGGGCCAGCTGGTCGCCGAGGTCTCGCCGTACGCCGTGGACCTCGACTGGGGCGACATCGACGACCCGGAGGAGATCGCCGCGGTCGTCGCCGACCTGGGCCGGGCGACCGCCACCATGCACTCGGCGGCGGACGACCAGTCCGGCGAGTCCCTGGTGCCCTTCTCCACCGAGCGGGCCATCGACGCGGCCCTCGCGGCCGACGAAAACGGCCTGGCGGACCTCCTGGTCGACTTCGCGCACGGCTACGGCGCACGCGCGCGTACCGACCACCAGATCTTCGTGGACCTGTTCCGCAACGGCCGGATTCCAGGTCTGTGACGGAACGGCCGCGCACAGGAACCCTTTAGGGGTCCCTTACAGGCCCGCGTGACAGACTCTCCTCCGCTATGGACATATCCGGGACCCAGCTCAGATTCGTGCGCGCGGCGCTGTTCACGGCACTCGTCGTGACGCTCAGCACCGCGTCGCACGTCCTGCTGTCTCGGGCCCCGCTGCCGCTGAACACGGTGGCCGTGGTCGCCGCCGCCGTGTTCGCCCTCGCCTACGCGCTGGCCGGCGGCGAGCGCGGCTACGGCCGGATCGCCGCCCTGCTGATCCCCCTGGAGCTGGCCGCCGACACCGTCTTCACCACCGGCCAGCACGTCTGCTACGGCGCCGCCGGCGGCCCGGTCGCCGGCCCGCTGCGCTCCGTCGGCCTCGACCTGCTGTGCGGCGACGGCACCAGTGTCGGCGCCCCGCTGGCCCGGGCGACGGGCGCCGGCCCCGACCGCCTCGGCGGTCTGCTCGCCCACGCCGACCCGGCGACCGCCTGGCTGCTGCTCGGCGCACACGTCGGCGTCGGCCTGCTGGCCGCCGCCTGGCTGCGCCGCGGCGAGCGCGCGTTGGCCCAGCTGCTGCGGGCGATGACCGCGACCACCTTCCGGCCGCTGCTGCTGGCGGTCACCGCGGTGACCGTGACCGCCGGGCCCTCGCCCTCCGTGTGCCGCCCGCAGCGCCCCGGCCGCCGTACGACCACCGCGCGCGAGCGGATCCTCGTGCACTCCCTGGGACGGCGTGGACCGCCGTGCTCGGCCGCTTCCGCCTGAGCACCACCAGTCCCCCCATACGCACCCCGCGCACGACGTGCGCGTCCCCTTACGGAGATCACCCATGGCAAAGCGGAACAGCCAGGCCGCGAAGAGCGCAGCCCGCGAGCGGCTGCGCCAGGAGCGCGAACGCCAGGCCAAGCGCGACAAGGTCAAGCGGCAGCTCATCGTCGCCGGTTCCATAGTCGCCGTCCTGGCGATAGCCGGCGGCATCGGCTACGCGGTCGTCCAGGGCAACAAGCCCGGTTACTGGGACGCCGCGAAGGACGACAAGCTCGTCAAGCCGGCCAACACCACGGGCACGAACGGCACCACCGTCGTCATCGGCAAGAGCAGCGCCAAGAAGAGCCTGGTCATGTACGAGGACCCGCGCTGCCCGGTCTGCGCCCAGTTCGAGCAGACCGTCGGCGCGACGGTGGACAAGGGCGTCGAGGACGGCAAGTACAAGGTCGAGTACGTCGGTGCCACCTTCCTCGACAACGGCCTGGGCGGCGAGGGCTCCAAGAACGCGCTCAGTGCCCTGGGCGCGGCGCTGAACGTCAGCCCCGAGGCCTTCCTCGAGTACAAGGCCGCGATGTACTCGGCGAAGTGGCACCCGGAGGAGTCCGACGACAAGTTCAAGGACGACTCGTACCTGATCGAGGTGGCCGACACGGTCCCCGCCCTCAAGGGCAACGCGAAGTTCCAGAACGCCGTGAAGAACGGCACCTTCGACAAGTGGGCGCTGGAGATGTCGGCGAAGTTCGACGACAGCGGCGTGACCGGCACCCCGACCCTGAAGATGGACGGCAAGACGCTGACCGCCCCGAACAGCAAGAACGCGCCGATGACGGTCGCCGACTTCAACACCGCGATCGAGGCGGCCCTCAAGGCCTGATCCCGATCGCCGCTCCAAGAGCGACCGTCGGACAAAGAGCGGGCGAACTTTCGCGAGTTCGCCCGCTCTCGGGCATACCGATCAGTAACCTGATCGGCCGTGACCAGACGACACAGAGCATCCGAGCAACTCAACTCCCCGTCCCCGCGCCGCCGTACGGTCGTCAAGGCCGCGGCGGCGACCGCTGTCCTGGCCGGCCCGCTGGCGGCCGCCCTGCCCGCCCGGGCGGCCACGGACTCCCCCGCCTTCCTGCACGGCATCGCCTCCGGCGACCCGCTGCCCGACGGCGTCCTGCTGTGGACCCGGGTGACGCCCACCGCCGAGGCGATACCCGGCTCCGGGCTCGGCCCGGACACCTCGGTCGACTGGGTCGTGGCCCGGGACAAGGCGCTGACGAACATCGTCGCCAAGGGCACGGTCACCGCGACCACCGCCTCCGACCACACCGTCAAGGCGGACGTACGCGGCCTCGACCCCGCCACCGACTACTGGTTCCGTTTCTCCGCCGGGGGCACCGACTCCCCCGTCGCCCGCACCCGCACCGCCCCCGCCACCGACGCGGCCGTCGCCGGCCTGCGCTTCGGCGTGGTGTCCTGCGCCAACTGGGAGGCCGGCTACTTCTCGTCGTACCGCCATCTCGCGGCCCGCGGCGACCTGGACGCCTGGCTGCACCTGGGCGACTACATCTACGAGTACGGCACCGGCGAGTACGGGACGCGCGACACCGTCGTCCGGCCGCACGCGCCCGCGCACGAGATCGTCACCCTGGCCGACTACCGCACGCGGCACGGGCGTTACAAGACCGACGCCGACCTCCAGGCCCTGCACGCCGCCGCTCCGGTCATCGCCATCTGGGACGACCACGAGTTCGCCAACGACGCCTGGTCGGGCGGCGCCGAGAACCACACCGAGGGCGCCGAGGGCGCCTGGTCCGCGCGTCAGGCCGCCGCCAAGCAGGCCTACTTCGAGTGGATGCCGGTGCGCACCGCGATCGCCGGCACCACCTACCGGCGGCTGCGCTTCGGCAGGCTCGCCGACCTCTCGCTCCTGGACCTGCGCTCCTTCCGTTCGCAGCAGGCCGCCGTCGGCAACGGCTCGGTCGACGACCCGGACCGCACGCTCACCGGCCGCGCCCAGCTCGACTGGCTGAAGGCCGGGCTGAAGGCGTCCGACACCACCTGGCGGCTGATCGGCAACTCCGTGATGATCTCGCCGTTCGCGATCGGCTCCCTCGCCGCCGGCCTGCTCAGGCCGCTCGCCGAACTGCTCGGCCTGCCGAAGGAGGGCCTCGCCCTCAACACCGACCAGTGGGACGGCTACACCGACGACCGCCGCGAACTGCTCGCCCACCTGCGCTCGAACGCCATCCGCAACACCGTCTTCCTGACCGGCGACATCCACATGGCGTGGGCCAACGACGTGCCGGTGGACGCCGGCACGTATCCGCTGTCCGCCTCGGCGGCCACGGAGTTCGTCGTCACCTCGGTCACCTCCGACAACCTCGACGACATCGTGAAGGCCCCCGAGGGCACGATCTCCGCGGTCGCCGCGCCGGTCATCAAGGCGGCCAACCGGCACGTCCACTGGGTCGACACCGACCGCCACGGCTACGGCGTCCTGGACATCACGGCCACCCGCGCGCAGATGGACTACTACGTCCTGTCCGACCGCACCAAGCCGGACGCGACCTCGTCGTGGGCCCGCTCGTACCGCACCCGCAGCGGCACGCAGAAGGTGGAGCGGACGTACGACCCCGTGTAGCCACCCGGTGGCAGGCCCTACAGGCTGTCGAGGAAGCCGAGCGCCACCCGCCAGGTGGCCTCGGCGGCCTCCTCGTCGTAGTCGGGCAGGTCGGGGTCGGTGTACAGGTGACCGGCCCCGGCGTACCGGTACACCTCCACGTCCGCGCCGGCTCTGCCCATCTGGAGATACCAGGCGCTCAGCCAGTCGTCGGTCTCGAAGGGGTCCGGCTCGGCGACGTGCAACTGGACGGGCAGCTCGTCCACGGTCGCGTTCCCCGCGATGTCCGACGTGCCGTGCAGGAGCAGCAGGCCACGCGCCTTGTCGTCACCGAGCGCCAGGGTCTGTGCGACGGACGCGCCGAGCGAGAACCCGGCGTAGACCAGCCCGCGTTCCGAGTAGGGCGCGGCGGCCAGGACGGCCCGCTTGAGCAACTCGTCCTTGCCGATCCCGTCGTTGAAGGCCATGCCCTCCTCGACCGTCTCGAACGTACGCCCCTCGAAGAGGTCCGGCGTCCACACCTCGTGTCCGGCCGCGCGCAGCCGGTCCGCCGCGGCGCGCACCGCGGGCCTGAGACCGAAGGTCGAGTGAAAGAGCACGATGTTCATGAAGCCATGGTGCCAGCCGGGTACGACAACGCAGGTCACGGCGGTGGCCTTCGCCCGGTGCCGCGGCCCTACCCACCTTGAGCGCGAAGTCACATGTTCATGAGCGCCCGGGGCCGGTTACGTTCGTGGGCATGGAGAATCTACTCCGCCCACTGATCGTGGTCGGCGGGTCGGTCGCGCTCACGCTGGTCATCGGCTGGGCGACCGACCTGCTGCTGCGCAAGGCCGACGGACGGCACCACGAGACCCCCCTGTGGGGTCTGCTGCGCCGTGGCCGCATCCCCTACCAACTCGTGCTCTGCGCGGCCATGCTGAGAGGGGCGTACGACGAGGCGCAGCTTCTGGAACGGCACAGCATCGGCGTCGGCCGTACCCTCACGCTGGTGCTGATCGGGGCGACGGCGTGGCTGGTGATCCGGATCGCCGCCGCGATAGTGGAGACGACGTACACCCGCTACGCGCGCGCCCACCGCGACCCGGCCCGGGTCCGGCGCGTCCGTACCCAGGTGTCGCTGATCATGCGTGTGGTCTCCGCGACCGTCGGCGTGGTGGCCGTGGCCACGATGCTGCTGACGTTCCCGGCGTTCCGCGCGGCGGGCGCCTCGCTGCTGGCCTCGGCCGGAATCCTCGGCATCGTCGCCGGTGTCGCCGCCCAGTCGACGCTCAGCAACATGTTCGCGGGGTTCCAGATCGCCTTCGGCGACATGGTGCGCATCGGCGACACCGTCGTGGTGGACGGCGAGTGGGGCACGGTCGAGGAGATCACGCTGACCTTCCTGACCGTTCGGACCTGGGACGAGCGCCGCATCACCATGCCCGTCTCGTACTTCACGTCCAAGCCGTTCGAGAACTGGTCGCGCGGCACCCCCCAGATGACCGGCATCGTCTTCTGGCACGTCGACCACACCGCGCCGGTGGACATGATGCGCGACAAGCTCCGCGACATCCTGCGCGAGTGCCCCGCCTGGGACGGCCGCGCCTACGGCCTGGACGTGACGGACACCACCCCGAACACCATGCAGGTGCGGGCCCTGATGACCGCCAAGGACGCCGACGACATCTGGACGGTACGCGTCACGGTCCGCGAACAGATGGTCCGCTGGCTGGCCACGGAACACCCGTACGCCCTCCCCCGGGTCAACACGGCGGACGCGTACCTGCCCCCCCACCGCACGAACGGCCGCCCCCACCGGGACGACGTCGCGCGCGACGGGGCGGCCGCGAGCCGCGGATACGAGTCACCGCGCGCGGGCGGCTGACCCGGCGCAGCAAGCTCGTCAGCGGTGGCGCCACGCCGGCCTTCGCCGCCGCACCTACGGGCCTCCGCCAACGGCGATCAACCCCCACGGGAGAGGGCCACCTCTCGACCAACTGGAACCGGATGGTGCGCGGGTGGGGAACCAAACAGCAACCCCCACCCGCCACACCCCGCCAGATCACCGCAAACTACGCACATCCAGATGCCGCAGCACCCGGTCCACCACCTCCGGATCGGCCCCCGCCTCACTCCGCGCCGCCAGCACCTCATGCCGGGCCGCGCTCAACATCTCCCCCTGGATCCGCCGCACCCGCTTGAGCCTGCGCACCCGCTGCTCATGCGCCTCCCGCCGCTCGTCCTCCCCCACGTCCGGACTGATCCGCACCCCGATGTCGTGCGCCCGCCGCAGCATCTGCTCGGACAGCTCCTCCGGCAGCTCCTCCGTGGCCTCGATCTCCCTGAGCCGCCGCTTCGCCGCCTTCGCCGCCCGCACGGCCAGCGTCTTCTCGAACTCCTTCTCGCGGTCCGTGTCGGCCTGCACTCCCAGTCGTCTCACCAGCCACGGCAGGGTCAGCCCTTGAATCACCAGCGTGGCCATGATCACCCCGAAGGCGATGAACACGATCTCGTCCCGGTTCGGGAAGGCCGAACCGTCCTCGGTCTTCAGGGGAATCGCCAGCGCCAGCGCCACCGACGCCACTCCCCGCATCCCGGACCACCACATGACGACGGTCTCCCGCAGGCTCATCGGGATGTCCTCGTCGTGGTCCCGCCTGGCATGCAGCCGCTTGGTGAGCCAGGTGGCCGGCAACAGCCACACCAGCCGTACGAGGACGACCACACCCACGATCGCCCCCGCCCAGCCGAGCATCTCCCCCCACCGCCCGGACGCGGTCCGGATCGCGTTGTGCAGCTCGAGGCCGATCAGCCCGAAGGCGACCCCGGTGACCAGCGTGTCCACGATGTCCCAGAAGGTGTGCCCGGCGAGCCGGGTCAGCACGTCGTCGGGATCGGTGGCGTACTCGGCGAGGAACAGCGCGGTGGTGAGCACGGCCAGCACCCCGGACCCGCGGAACTCCTCGGCCAGCACGTACGAGGCGAACGGCACCAGCAGGGTCATCCCGATCTGCAGGGTCGGGTCCCCGAGCAGGTCCATCAGCTTGTTGGCGCCCCACCCCAGCACGACCCCGACGGCCACCGCCACCACGGCGGACAGCACCAGGTCCAGACCCGCCCGCCACGGCGAGAAGGTCCCGCTCACGGCCGCGGTGATCGCCACGTGGTAGAGCACGATGGCCGTCACGTCGTTGAAGAGCCCTTCGCCCTCCAGGATGGACACCAGCCGCCGCGGCAGCCCGAGTTGGCCCGCGACGGCGGTCGCGGCGACCGGGTCGGGCGGCGCGACCAGCGCGCCGAGCGCCACGGCGGCGGCCACCGGCAGCCCCGGCACGATCGCGTTGGCGACGGCGGCCACACACACCGTGGTGACGAACACCAGCGCCACGGCCAGCAGGAAGATCGGCCTGATGTTGGCCGTGAACTGCCGCCAGGACGTGCGCCGTACGGCCGCGTACAGCAACGGCGGCAACAGCAGGGGCAGGATGAGTTCCGGCGGGACGCTGACGTTCGGCACGAAGTCGAGCAGCGCGAGGACGATGCCGAGAAGCGTCATCAGCACCGGCGCCGGCAGTTTCAGCCGGTCCCCGATCGGCACGCTCAGCACGGCCCCGAGCAACAGCACGAACAACAGGGCCAACTGATCCACGGTCAGGCTCCGGGTCGTCTCGGCGTTCACACAGCAGACCTCAAGCCTGCCACGCCACCGTGTTCACCGGCCTTTCGGCGCCGCCACCCAAGCAGGCACGGCCGCCACGGCAGGCACGGCCGGCTACAGCACGCGCCGCATCGCCCGGTGCGGCATTCCGGCGTCCGGGAACTCCGGGCCGTACGCCACGTACCCCAGCCGCTCGTAGAAACCGAGCGCGTGCGTCTGGGCGTGCAGGTCGACCGCCGTGAGCCCACGCGCGCGTGCCGCGTCCTCGACGGCGCGGACGAGAGCGGCCCCGACGCCGAGGCCCCGCGCGTCCTGCGTCACGGCGAGCCGTCCCAGCGAACCCACCGACAGATCGCCGTCGGTCCTGGCCGCGGCCGCCTCGCCGTACAGCAGCCGCCCGGTCCCGAGCGGTGTCCCGTCCTCCCGGACCGCCAGCACATGCACGGCGCCGGCGTCGTACGCGTCGTACTCCAGGTCGGCGGGGACCCCCTGCTCGCCGACGAAGACGTCCTTGCGGACCGCGAAGCACGCCTCACGGTCGGCGGGGTCCTCGGCGACCCGCACGACGTACGCGGAGCTCACGCGTAGGTCTCCTCGCGGACCTGGTCGAGGGCCTGCTGCAGGTCGTCCGGGTAGCCGCACTCGAACTCCACCCACCGGCCGTCCCCGGGATGCTCGAAGCCCAGCCGTACGGCGTGCAGCCACTGGCGGGTCAGGCCGAGCCGCTTGGCGAGCGTGGGGTCGGCGCCGTACGTCAGGTCGCCGACGCACGGGTGCCGGTGGGCGGCCATGTGGACGCGGATCTGGTGGGTACGGCCGGTCTCCAGCTTCACGTCGAGCAGGGAGGCCGCACGGAACGCCTCGATGAGGTCGTAGTGCGTGACGGACGGCTTGCCCTCGGCCGTGACGGCCCACTTGTAGTCGTGGTTCGGGTGCCGGCCGATGGGCGCGTCGATGGTGCCGCTGGTCGGGTCCGGGTGGCCCTGCACGAGCGTGTGGTAGCGCTTGTCGACCGTGCGCTCCTTGAACTGGCGCTTGAGCGAGGTGTACGCGTACTCGGACTTCGCCACGACCATCAGGCCGGACGTGCCCACGTCCAGGCGGTGCACGATGCCCTGGCGCTCGGCGGCGCCCGAGGTGGAGATCCGGTACCCGGCGGCGGCGAGCCCGCCGATCACGGTCGTGCCGGTCCAGCCGGGGCTGGGGTGCGCGGCCACACCGACCGGCTTGGCGATCACGACCACGTCGTCGTCGTCGTGCACGATCTCCATGCCCTCGACCGGTTCGGCGACGATCTGCACCGGCGCGGGCGCCTGCGGCATCTCGACCTCCAGCCAGGCCCCGCCGTGCACCCGCTCGGACTTCCCCACCACCGAACCGTCGACCGTGACTTTCCCCGCGGCGGCGATCTCTGCGGCCTTGGTACGGGAGAAGCCGAACATACGGGAGATGGCGGCGTCGACACGCTCGCCCTCCAGGCCGTCGGGCACGGGCAGGGTTCGGATCTCGGGAACGGTGCTCACCCGTCGAGTATGCCGGACGGGTCCGACACTCGCGTACGAGAGTCCGGCGTCCTCAGTCCTTGTGGACGGTGCCGTCGGGGTCGAGACCCTTGAACGACAGCAGCACGATCAGGATGCCGCCGCACACGATCGCCGAGTCGGCCAGGTTGAAGACCGCGAAGTGCTTGGGCGCGATGAAGTCGACCACCGCGCCCTCGAACACGCCCGGCGACCGGAAGATCCGGTCGGTGAGGTTGCCGAGCGCACCGCCGAGCAGCAGGCCGAGCGCGATCGCCCAGGGCAGGCTGTAGAGCTTGCGGGCGAGGCGGGCGATGACCACGATCACGGCGGCCGCGATCACCGTGAAGATCACGGTGAAGGCCTCGCCGAAGCCGAAGGCCGCGCCCGCGTTGCGGATCGCCTCGAACCTCAGCCAGTCCCCGATGATCTCGATCGGCGCGTGGTGCTCCAGCTTGGCGACGACGATCATCTTGCTGATCAGGTCGAGGGCGTACGCCACGGTCGCGACGGTGAACAGCACGGCGATCCGCCGCCTGCCCCGGGGCCGCTCGGCCCCGGCGGCGGTCTGCGACGCGTCCGCGGCATGCTCCTCGGACTGCTCCGGCTCGCCTCCCGCCGCCTCTGGGGAATCCGGCGTACCGATGATGCGCTCCGCCTCTGCCACGTGAGTCCCTCAACCTAGATACCTGACTGAGGACGAGGGTACGACACGCTCCCGGGCAGCGAGGTGATCAGTACCGGCGTTCCTGCTTCTGCTTGCACTCCACGCACAGCGTGGCCCGCGGGAAGGCCTGCATGCGGGCCTTGCCGATGGGGTTGCCGCAGTTCTCGCACAGGCCGTAGGTGCCCGCGTCGAGCCGTTGCAGGGCGCGCTCGGTCTGGATGAGCATCTCGCGCGCGTTGGCCGCGAGAGCCATCTCGTGCTCGCGCGTGATGTTCTTGGTGCCGGTGTCCGCCTGATCGTCGCCGGCACCGTCCCCGGAGTCCCGCATCAGGCCCACCAGGGACTGTTCGGACGAGGTGATCTCGTCGCGCAGCCGCGTCGCCTCGGACGACAGCTCGGCGCGCGCCTCCGCGACCTCTTCCGGCGTCCAGGGGTCCTCACCGGGGCGTACCGCGAGCTCGCCGGGCTCCGCCGCGGCGATCCGTGCCTTGGGCAGTGCGGACTTCGCCGCTGTGGCCGTGCCAGGAGTCTTCTTCGCAACCACCGTCGTGGCTCCCGTCTGCTCCGCGGCCTGCGCCGCGCCCGCCTTCTTGACCGTGCTCTTCTTGGCCGCAGTCGTCTTGGCTGCGCTCTTCCTGGAGGTGCTTTTCACGGCGCCGCCCTTCGCGGCACCGCTCTTCTTGTCAGCGGTCTTCTTCGCGCCGGTCTCCTTCGCCGGCGCCACCTTCGTGGCCGCCGCCTTCCCGCCCGTCTCCGTGCCGGCCGCCGCCTCCCCGCCCGTCTCCTTCACGGCCGCCGCCCGCCCGTCCGCCACCTTCGTGGCTTCGGCCTTCGTGGCCGCCACCGACTTCCCGCCGGTCTTCTTCCCGCCCGCCGTCTTCGTAGCCGCCGCCTTCTTGGCCGCCGTCTTCTTGGCCGCAGTCTTCTTGGCCGCCGTCTTCTTGGCAGCGGCCTTCTCGGCAGCGGCCTTCTCGGCCCTCTTCACTGATGCCGTCTTCCTTGCCGCCGCCTGCTTCGCCACGGCCTTCTTGGCACCCGCACCCACACCCGCTCTCGCCCCCGCCCCCGCGCCCTTCGCGGCCGCCTTCCTCGCAGCCGTACCGACCGTCTTCACGGCCTTGGTCTCCCGCTCGGCCGCGCCCCCCTGCGTTCTCTTCTTCCCCCCGACGTCCTTGGCCGCACCGCCGGAGGCACCCGTGGACCCGGACGCCGACTGCTGTACGGCGGTCTTCTTCGCCACCATGGCCGCGGCCCCTTCACATATTGTGATCTTGCACGCGAATCGTGCTGGGACGATAAATCGACTTGAGTCCCACGGCAACGGGGCACACCGCCCGATTCGCCCGCCTCGCGAACGCCGCGCGGCAAACCTGCATGCGTTGTGCCCAGCTCCCCGCCGGGTAATCCGCCCCGCCGGGCATCCCGGCCCTCGAACACGCACCCCTCGCCATTCGGGTCATCCCGGGCCCCACAGAGCCCCGCCGACGGCCGCCGGAAATCCGGTCGGCCGCTGTCCCCACGGCGCCGTACACTGGGCGGAGCGAAAAGCGTGGATGGGGACGAGTAGCGACGTACGCAGCCCAGAGCGACCCGGGGACGGTGGAAGCCCGGGGGCGAGCGCGACGTGAAGATCACCCCGGAGCCGCCGGAAGAAAGCCGCAGCCGAAAGCACGCGGCCAGTAGACCCGGCATCGCGACCCCAATGAGGGGGCTCACCGGCGCCTGGAGCGCACCGGAGAGCCAAGGAGGGTGGTACCGCGGGAGCGCGCCGAAGGCGGCGCAGGGAATGACACAGCTCTCGTCCCTCCGGACGGAAGGCAGCAAGTCCGCCGGAGGAAGCTCGCTGATGACAACGCCGACGTACCGCCAGGTGCCCGCCCAGGTCGACCTGCCCGCGCTGGAGCACGCCGTGCTCGACTTCTGGCGCGAGCAGAAGATCTTCGCCAAGACCCTGGACCAGTCCGAGGGCCGCCCCGAGTGGGTGTTCTACGAGGGCCCGCCCACGGCCAACGGCATGCCGGGGGCCCACCACATCGAGGCGCGCGTCTTCAAGGACGTCTTCCCCCGCTTCCGGACCATGCGCGGCTACCACGTGGCCCGCAAGGCCGGCTGGGACTGCCACGGCCTCCCGGTCGAGATCGCCGTGGAGAAGGAACTCGGCTTCGAGGGCAAGAAGGACATCGAGGCGTACGGCATCGCCGAGTTCAACGCCAAGTGCCGCGAGTCCGTGACCCGCCACACCGACGCCTTCACCGAGCTCACGAACCGCATGGGCTACTGGGTCGACCTGGACGACGCGTACCGCACGATGGACCCCGAGTACGTGGACTCCGTCTGGTGGTCGCTGAAGGAGATCTTCAACAAGGGCCTGCTGGTCCAGGACTACCGCGTCGCCCCCTGGTGCCCGCGCGACGAGACGGGTCTGTCGGACCACGAGCTGGCGCAGGGCTACGAGACGATCGTGGACCCCTCCGTGTACGTCCGGTTCCCGCTGACCTCCGGTCCACTCGCCGGCCGGGCGGCGCTCCTGGTGTGGACGACGACCCCCTGGACGCTGGTCTCCAACACCGCCGTGGCCGCGCACCCCGGCGTCACCTACGTCGTCGCGACCAACGGCGAGGAGCAGCTCGTCGTCGCGAAGCCGCTCGTCGAGAAGGCCCTCGGCGAGGGCTGGGAGGTCACCGGCGAGACCTTCACCGGCGCCGAGATGGAGCGCTGGACCTACCAACGTCCGTTCGAGCTCGTCGAGTTCCCGGAACCGGCCCACTACGTGGTCAACGCCGAGTACGTGACGACCGAGGACGGTACGGGCCTGGTCCACCAGTCCCCCGCCTTCGGTGAGGACGACCTCAAGGTCTGCCGCGCGTACGGCCTGCCCGTGGTGAACCCGGTCCGCCGGGACGGCACCTTCGAGGAGGACGTCCCCCTCGTGGGCGGCGTCTTCTTCAAGAAGGCGGACGAAAAGCTCACCGAGGACCTCCAGCAGCGCGGCCTCCTCTTCAAGCACATCCCGTACGAGCACAGCTACCCGCACTGCTGGCGCTGCCACACCGCGCTCCTCTACTACGCGCAGCCGTCCTGGTACATCCGCACCACGGCCGTCAAGGACCGCCTCCTCCAGGAGAACGAGAAGACCAACTGGTTCCCGGACTCCGTCAAGCACGGCCGTTTCGGCGACTGGCTGAACAACAACATCGACTGGGCGCTCTCCCGCAGCCGTTACTGGGGCACGCCGCTGCCCATCTGGACTTGCGAGGACGGCCACCTCACCTGCGCCGGCTCCCGCGCCGAGCTGACCGAGCTGACCGGCACCGACCAGTCGGAGCTCGACCCGCACCGTCCGTTCATCGACGACGTCACCTTCGCCTGCCCGACGTGCCGGAAGACCGCCACGCGCGTGCCGGAGGTCATCGACGCCTGGTACGACTCGGGTTCGATGCCGTTCGCGCAGTGGGGTTACCCGCACAAGAACAAGGAGCTCTTCGAGAGCCGCTACCCGGCGCAGTTCATCTCGGAGGCCATCGACCAGACCCGCGGGTGGTTCTACACCCTCATGGCCGTCGGCACGCTCGTCTTCGACAAGTCCTCGTACGAGAACGTCGTCTGCCTCGGTCACATCCTTGCCGAGGACGGCCGCAAGATGTCCAAGCACCTGGGCAACATCCTGCAGCCGATCCCGCTGATGGAACAGCACGGAGCGGACGCGGTCCGCTGGTTCATGGCGGCCGGCGGCTCCCCGTGGGCGGCCCGCCGCGTCGGCCACGGCACCATCCAGGAGGTCGTCCGCAAGACGCTCCTCACGTACTGGAACACGGTCGCCTTCCAGGCCCTGTACGCCCGCACGTCGAACTGGGCGCCCAGCGAGGCCGACCCGGCCCCGGCGGACCGGCCGGTCCTGGACCGCTGGCTCCTGTCCGAACTCCACGCCCTCACCGATCAGGTGACCGAGGCTCTGGAGTCGTACGACACCCAGCGCGCCGGAAAGCTGCTCTCGGCGTTCGTCGACGATCTGTCCAACTGGTACGTACGCCGTTCCCGTCGCCGCTTCTGGCAGGGCGACAAGGCGGCGCTGCGCACCCTGCACGAGGTCGTCGAGACGGTCACCAAGCTGCTGGCTCCGCTGACCCCGTTCATCACCGAGCGGGTGTGGCAGGACCTGGTGGTGCCGGTCAGCCCCGACGCCCCCGAGTCGGTGCACCTGGCGTCCTGGCCGCAGGCGGACCTGTCCGCCATCGACCCGGACCTGTCGAAGCAGATGGTCCTGGTACGACGACTGGTGGAGCTGGGCCGTGCCACGCGCGCGGAGTCGGGTGTGAAGACACGTCAGCCGCTGCGACGCGCACTGATCGCGGCGACGGGCTTCGGCTCCCTCAACGCCGAGCTGCACGCGCAGATCACGGAGGAGCTGAACGTCGAGTCGCTGGCGTCGCTGTCCGAGGTGGGCGGTTCGCTGGTCGACACGACGGCGAAGGCCAACTTCCGTGCGCTGGGCAAGCGGTTCGGCAAGCGGGTGCAGGACGTGGCGAAGGCCGTCGCGAACGCGGACGCCGCCGCGCTGTCCCTGGCTTTGCGCGAGGGCACGGCGTCGGTGGAGGTCGACGGCGAGACGGTCACGCTCGCCCCGGACGAGGTCATCATCACCGAGACCCCGCGCGAGGGCTGGTCGGTGGCGTCCGACTCGGGCGCGACGGTCGCCCTCGACCTGGAGATCACGGAGGAGCTGCGTCAGGCGGGCCTGGCCCGTGACGCCATCCGCCTGATCCAGGAGGCCCGCAAGAACAGCGGCCTCGACGTGGCCGACCGCATCGCGCTGCGCTGGACGTCCACGGACCCGGCCGTCGTCGCGGCCCTGTCCGAGCACGCCGGCCTCATCGCCGACGAGGTCCTCGCGAGTGACTTCGCCCGGGGCGAGGCGGACGACACCTACGGATCCCCGTTCACGGACGAGGGCCTGTCCCTGACGTTCCGCCTGCGCAAGGCGTAGCCGAGGCCACGAAGGCCCGGGTGCACCAGGAGATCCTGGTGCACCCGGGCCTTCGGCGTTGCGTACGCAGGACAACTGCACCGGCACCCGAACACGCACGGCAAAAGCTCCGGACACGCACGGCAAAAGGGCGGGGCCCCGGATCAAAAATCCGGGGCCCCGCCCTGAACGCTGCCGACGCCTACGGCGTACTCATAACCGTCAGTTGTCGTCCTCGTCGATGAGGAAGCCGCGCATCGGCGACGGAGCCTGGCCCATCGGCGACGGGCCCTGCGGCCGTACCGGCGCCATCGGCTGGGTCATCGCCGGGGACATCTGCTGCTGGCCGCCGTAGGACGGACCGGCAGGAGACGGGCCGCCGCCCATGCCCTGGTTGCCGCCGCCGTACGACGGGGCGCTGGCACCGGCCGGAGCCATGGAAGGCGCCGGGGACGGCGGCAGCGACGCGGTCGCCGGAGTGCGCGGCGGGGCCAGCGAGTCGTCCGCCTGGGTCTCCAGCTGACGCAGCTGCGACTCCAGGTAGGACTTCAGACGCGTGCGGTACTCGCGCTCGAAGCCACGCAGATCCTCGACCTTGCGCTCCAGCGTGGCGCGGGCGGACTCCAGGGAGCCCATCGCGACACGGTGCTTCTCCTGCGCGTCCCGCTCCAGGGCGTCGGCCTTGGCACGGGCGTCACGCTCAAGACCCTCGGCACGCGAACGCGCCTCGCCGACGATCTTGTTGGCCTCGGAACGGGCCTCGGCGATCGCCTGGTCGGCGGTCTGCTGAGCCAGCGAGAGGACACGGGCGGCGCTGTCGCCACCGGGGCCCTGACCGGGGCCGCCCATCGAGTGGCCCATGGGGCCACCCATCGGGCCGCCCATCTGCTGCTGCATGGGGGACTGGCCACCCATCGGACCCTGGCCCATCGGACCCTGGCCCATCTGGCCCTGACCCATCTGGCCCTGGCCCATCTGACCTTGGCCCATCTGACCGGGACCCTGCGGGCCGCCCTGGCCGCCATTGGGGCCGGCAGGCAGCTGCGGTGCACCGCTCGGCAGCTGGGGCGGGCCACCCATGGGGCCACCCATCTGCTGCTGCGGCGGGCCAGATATGCCGGCCGGCACCGGAGAGCCGGGACCTCGCATGCCCTGCTGCGGCATACCCTGCTGAGGCATGCCTTGCTGCGGCATACCCTGCTGAGGCATTCCCTGCTGGGGCATGCCTCCCTGCTGCTGGTCCTGTTGCTGCTCCGGGGGCTTGCGCATGTTCTGCTGATTCTGGGCAGCAGCGCGCGTGGCCGCCGCCAGCTTGGCGCGCAGGTCCTCGTTCTCGCGGAGCAGGCGCGTCAGTTCGGCTTCAACCTCATCGAGGAAGGCATCGACCTCGTCCTCGTCATAGCCTTCTCGGAGGCGGACGGTCGTGAACTGCTTGTTCCGCACGTCCTCGGGGGTCAACGGCATCTCTTCACCTCAACGTAGTCATCGGCAGTCGGCAAGACCGTATCGTCCACAGTCACCCCGCGAGGTTCCCCACGACGGTGATCAGGATGTAGACGATGATCATCAGGACGAAGAAGGACAGGTCGAGCGCCACGCCCCCGAGACGCAACGGCGGGATGACCCGCCGCAGAAGCTTGAGCGGTGGATCAGTGACAGTGTAGGTGGCCTCCAGAACGACCACCATCGCCTTGCCGGGTTGCCACGAGCGGGCGAACTGGAAGACGTAGTCCATGACCAACCGGAAGATCAGCACGATGAGGAAGCACATCAGCGCGATGTAGATGACATCCAGAACCACGCTCATTGCTTGCGCTTCCCTCTCCCCTGATCCGTACTGCTGGGTCCTACTTGTACTGCCGTTTCCGGTCCTGCGTCTCAGCTCTGGTTGAAGAACCCGCCCTCTGCGATCCGGGCCTTGTCCTCCGCCGTGACATCGACGTTAGCAGGCGACAACAGGAACACCTTCTGCGTCACCCGCTCGATGCTGCCGTGAAGACCAAACACCAGACCGGCCGCAAAGTCGACAAGTCGCTTCGCGTCTGTGTCATCCATCTCAGTCAGATTCATGATCACCGGGGTGCCCTCACGGAAGTGTTCCCCGATGGTACGGGCCTCGTTGTAGGTCCGGGGGTGAAGTGTGGTGATCCGGTAAGGCTCTCGTTCCGACACGACCTTGGGCATGATCACCGGTGCGTTCTTCTCCAGGCTTGCGCGTTCTTGTGTGATGGATGCCACGGGCGCGATGCGCGCCGGACGCCCGGATTCCGCGCCTAGCGAAGCGGATCGGGGCAGGGGGTCACGTGACACCGGGGGTTGCACCACTCGTACCGGTTCGTCCCTTTCGGGCTGATGTGCCGGGTGGGACTGGTGCGAGCCGTGCGACTGATGCGACAGCTCATGCCGTCGCCGGTCCCGCTCGGGCTCCGGATCCAGCTCGGGTTCGAAGTCGTCGTCGGGATCAAAACCGCGGCCGTCGTACCCATCGTCCTCCACGAGGCCGAGGTAGACCGCCATCTTGCGCATCGCGCCGGCCATTTCCTGAGTCCTCCGCTCTGTGGTGGATCGGCTGACGACTGCCAAGTGCCCGCGATCCACGAGGTCGTTATGCCCGCTGTGCTGCGGTAATGACCATATTTTCTGCTGTGGTCCGACTTCCTGGCGACGTTACCCGAGCCTGGGGCGTACTCCGAGTACCGCGGTACCGACGCGTACATGTGTCGCTCCGGCCGCCACGGCCTGTTCGAGGTCCGCACTCATCCCTGCGGAGACCATGTTCGCAGCCGGATGCGCTCGGCGCAGGTCCGTCGACAAATCCATCAACCGCTCGAACGCCGCCTGTTCGCGCCCCGCGTACTCCCCGGTGAGCGGAGCGACGGTCATCAGCCCGTCGAGCCGCAGCCCCGGAGCGTCGGCGACGCGGTCGGCCAACTCCTCGATGCCGCCGGGTCCTACGCCACCCCGCTCCCCTCTCCCGCTCACTCCCGCGTCGAGCGCCACCTGGATCAGACAGCCCACCTCGCGTCCGGCCCGCACGGCCTCCTTCGACAGGGCCGTCACCAGCTTGGAACGATCGACGGACTGCACGAAATCCGCGTAACCGACCACGGATCGTACTTTGTTGGTCTGCAACTGGCCGACGAAGTGCCAGCCAAGCGGCAGGTCCGCGCATTCCGCCGCCTTCGGCGCCGCGTCCTGGTCGCGGTTCTCGGCGACGTGTCGCACACCGAGTTCCGCCAGCATCCGCACATCGCTCGCGGGATGGGTCTTGGTGACCACGATCAGCGTGACGTCCTCACGCCTCCGCCCGGCGGCCGCACACGCGGCCGCGATGCGCTCCTCCACGTTCGCCAGGTTTCCGGCGAGTTCGTCCTTACGGTCCGTCATGCCCCTCAGTCCAACCACACATATCCCGCGAGTCGCCCCGTGGTGCGATCGCGGCGGTACGAGAAGTGGTCCCCCGACTCCAGCGTGCACACCGGCGACCGCTCCCGGTCGTGCACCCCCAGCCGCTCCAGCTGCGCGTGCACTCCGGCGGTCACGTCGACCGCCGGCGTGCCCCAGCTCGTCTCGGCGTGCGCCGCCGGTTCGACGGCGGCCACCTCGGCGCGCATGGCGTCCGGCACTTCGTAGCACCGGCCGCAGACCGCGGGCCCCGTGCGGGCGACGATCCGGGACGGTTCGGCACCGAGTTCCGTCATGGCCCGTACGGCGGCGGGGACGACCCCGGCGATCATGCCGGGCCGGCCCGCATGGGCCGCGGCGACGACCTTGGCGACCGGGTCGGCGAGCAGAACGGGGGTGCAGTCGGCGGTGAGGACGGCGAGGGCGAGTCCGCGCCGGGCGGTGACGACCGCGTCGACCGAGGGGATCCGCGAAGCGGGATCCCAGGGCCGGTCCACCACCGCCACGTCGGCCCCGTGCACCTGGTTCATCCAGACCACCTGAGCGGCGTCGAGCCCCAGGGATTTGGCGGCCAGTTCACGGTTGGTCCGTACGGCACCCGGGTCGTCGCCGACAGCTCCGCCGAGGTTGAGCTCCTCGTACGGAACGGCGCTCACCCCGCCCCACCTGTCGGTGAAGGCGAAGTGCGCGCCGTTCACAGTGCTCGTTCCGGAGCGCTGATCTATCACTTCAGGAAGTCCGGCACGTCCAGTTCCTCGGCCGCGCTGTCCGAGTAGGAGCGCGACGGCGGGACCGGCGGGGAGACCGGAAGGTCGGCCACCGGCTCGGGCGCCTGCTCCGACTCCTCCTTCGGCGTGACGCTGCCGAGCGAGCCGAAGGACGGGCGGCTCTCGGTCTGCCGTACCGGAGTGGGCTCCTCACGGCGGCCCGACGACGAGGACGACGAGGCCGAACCGAGGACGTTGTCCCGGCGGGCCGGCGGCTGGCCGCCGTCGAAGCCGGCCGCGATCACGGTGACCCGGACCTCGTCGCCGAGGGCGTCGTCGATGACCGCGCCGAAGATGATGTTGGCCTCGGGGTGGGCGGCCTCGCTCACCAGCTGGGCGGCCTCGTTGATCTCGAAGAGACCGAGGTCGGAACCGCCGGAGATGGACAGGAGCACGCCCCGGGCACCGTCGATGGACGCCTCCAGCAGCGGCGAGGAGATCGCCATCTCAGCCGCGGCCACCGCGCGGTCGTCGCCGCGGGCCGAGCCGATGCCCATGAGGGCCGAGCCGGCCTCGGACATGACCGACTTCACGTCGGCGAAGTCGAGGTTGATCAGGCCGGGCGTGGTGATGAGGTCGGTGATGCCCTGAACACCGGAGAGCAGGACCTGGTCCGCCGACTTGAAGGCGTCGAGGACCGAGACCTGGCGGTCCGAGATGGACAGCAGCCGGTCGTTCGGGATGACGATGAGGGTGTCGACCTCTTCGCGGAGTTCGGCGATGCCGTCCTCCGCCTGGTTGGCGCGGCGCCGTCCCTCGAAGGTGAACGGGCGCGTCACCACGCCGATGGTGAGGGCGCCGAGCGTGCGTGCGATGTTGGCCACGACGGGCGCGCCGCCGGTGCCGGTGCCGCCGCCTTCACCGGCCGTCACGAAGACCATGTCGGCCCCCTTGAGGACCTCCTCGATCTCCTCGCGGTGGTCCTCGGCCGCCTTGCGGCCGACAGCCGGGTTGGCTCCGGCGCCGAGTCCGCGGGTGAGTTCGCGGCCGACGTCGAGTTTGACGTCGGCGTCGCTCATCAACAGCGCCTGCGCGTCGGTGTTGATGGCGATGAACTCGACGCCCTTGAGACCGACCTCGATCATCCGGTTGATGGCATTGACACCACCGCCGCCGACACCGATGACTTTGATGACTGCGAGGTAGTTCTGCGGTGCTGCCACGTCGAAGGCCTCTCGCCTCGAGTTACGTGTCGCCGCCTCGCGGCCTTGCCGCGGTCCGACGACTGATGCCGATTGGGACGGTCCGTATCGCCGACCCGAACCCTAACGTTGAAGTTTAGGGTTACCAGTGTGTCCGTTCCCTGGAGTCTTCTGAACAGGACACTAAGTCGACAAGTGGCGCACGTTCAACGAACACGCCGAACCTCCCGTTTTTCTTTTCACCCTATGTGATCAGCCATAGCGCTGCCCAACCAGGGTGCTGGCCTGCGCGGATGTGCGTCAACTCCCCGATGACGCGGGCGCCGTGGGAACGCTGACGTCGAAGTACCGCGCGTCAGGAGAGGCTTTCATGAGAGCCGTGAGCGTACGGGCCTTCGCGGCCCCCTTCTCGCTGCTCCCCCAGGCGACGGTCCGCCCGTCACCGAACTCCAGTGAGATGTCGTCGTACGAACGCACCTTGACCGCCTGGGTCCGGTGGGCGACGGCGGCCGGAATGGCACGGGCGACGCGGACCGCCTCCCGCACCAATCGGCCCTCGCCGAACCGGCGCAGGCTCGCGGCGCGCGAGCCCGGCTGGGACAGCGTCAATTCCAGTGCGGGTACGCCTTTCGGGGCCTCGGAAACCGTCGCGAACCGGACACCTTCATCGTCCACTTCGACAAAGTTTCCGCCCTTTTGGACAAGCAGAACCGGAGTACGCTCAGTCACTTTCAGCCCGATTCCGTGGGGCCAGGAACGCGCCACGTCAACCACGTCAATTCGGGGCAATTTCCGGCGCAGTCGTGCCTCAATCACATCGGTGTCGATGGAAATCAGCGGCGATCCGACCGGCACATCGGCGGCCTCGCGGACCTGTGCGGGCGTCAGAACCCTGGTCCCGGAGACCGATACCCGCTCCACGCGCAGCCAGTTGGAGCCGTACAGGACCCAGAGGGATCCGGTGCCGACGAGCACCAGCGAGACGGCGAGAATGATGATCGTATGAAGGCGGGGGGTTGCGATCCTCCGGACAGGAGGCGGGCCGGACGACTCCTGCTGGCGTTCACCGCGCTCGGCGGTCGTCGATCCGGCCACGCTCCCTGCCTTCCGGTCATACGGGCCTCAGTACGGTCCTATCGGCGTGCACGGCTGGCGGCGATCGCCTCGTACACCATCCCGACGAGCAGGTCGTCGGCGTCCCGGCGGCCGAACTCACTGGCGGAACGGGACATCTGGTACAGCCGGTGCGGATCGGCGAGCACGGGCAGCACGTTCTGCTGCACCCACTCGGGCGTCAGGTCCGCGTCGTCGACCAGGAGGCCGCCGCCGGCCTTGACCACCGGCTGGGCGTTCAGCCGCTGTTCGCCGTTACCGATGGGCAGTGGGACGTAGGCGGCCGGGAGGCCGACGGCGGAGAGTTCGGCGACGGTCATCGCGCCCGCGCGGCAGAGCATCATGTCGGCCGCGGCGTACGCGAGGTCCATCCGGTCCACGTACGGTACCGGGATGTACGGGGGCATCCCCGGCATCTGGTGCACCTGCGGCAGTTCGTTCTTCGGGCCGACCGCGTGCAGGATCTGGATCCCGGCCTGCTGGAGGTACGGCGCGACCTGCTGGACCACCTCGTTGAGCCGGCGGGCGCCCTGCGAGCCGCCGGAGACCAGCAAGGTCGGCAGGTTCGGGTCGAGCCCGAAGGCCGCGCGGGCCTCGGGGCGCATGACCGCCCGGTCGAGGGTGGCGATGGTGCGGCGCAGCGGGATGCCGATGTAGCGGGCGTCGCGCAGCTTGCTGTCCGGGGTGGAGACGGCGACCTTGGCGGCGTAGCGCGAGCCGATCTTGTTGGCGAGGCCGGGGCGGGCGTTGGCCTCGTGGATGATGATCGGCACCCCGAGCCGCTTGGCGGCGAGGTAGCCGGGCAGGGCCACGTACCCGCCGAAGCCGACGACGGCGTCCGCCTTGGTGCGCTCCAGGATCTGCTCGGCGGCCTTGATCGTGCCGCGCAGCCGGCCCGGGACGGTGATCAGCTCGGGGGTCGGCTTGCGTGGCAGGGGCACCGCGGGGATCAGCGCGAGGTCATAGCCCCGCTCCGGTACGAGCCGGGTCTCCAGGCCGCGCTCCGTGCCCAGGGCCGTGATTCCCACGGTCGGGTCCTGCCTGCGCAGGGCGTCCGCGAGGGCGAGCGCGGGCTCGATGTGGCCGGCGGTCCCCCCACCGGCGAGTACGACATGCACCGAAATTCACCGCTCTCCGGACGAACGCGCCGCCTTGGCACGCCGTCTCATCGTGTTCCATCTCCGAGGCCCCCGCACAGGGCCTCCCGCCCGCTTTCTACCAAAGCGGGGTTGCCGCATCGAAAGCGCCATCCGCGCAGCGGGATCCTCACGCGCGAAGGCGATCAGCAACCCGATGGCGAACATGGTCGGCAGCAGGGCGGACCCTCCGTAGGAGAACAGCGGAAGGGGGACACCGGCGATGGGCAGCAGGCCGAGCACCGCACCCATGTTGATCACCGCCTGTGCGGTGATCCAGGTGGTCACACCTCCCGCGGCATACCTCACGAAGGGGTCCTCCGTGCGTCCGGCCACGCGGATACCCGCATAGCCTAGGGCCGCGAAGAGGGCGAGCACGGACAGCGTCCCCGCCAAACCCAGTTCCTCACCGGTGACGGCGAAGATGAAGTCCGTGTGCGCCTCTGGGAGTTGGCCCCATTTTTCCACACTCGCCCCCAGCCCGGAACCGAAGAGTCCGCCGGATGCGAGGGCGTAGATGCCGTGCACGGCCTGCCAGCAGTCGGCCACTCCGGACTTCGGCTCGGTGGCGCCGATGCACTGCAGCCGGGCCATGCGGTTGGGGCTGGTCTTGATGAGGATCACACCGAGCGTGGCGGCGATCGACAGCACCCCGACGAACAGCCGGGTCGGCGCGCCCGCGAGCCACAGCAGGCCGAACAGGATCGCGGTGAGGATGATCGCCGTACCCATGTCGCCGCCGAGCATGATCAGCCCGAGCAGCATGAAGGCGACCGGCACGAGTGGCACGAGCATGTGCTTCCACTGGGTCAGCAGCTTCTTGTCCTGCTTGCGGGCGAGCAGGTCGGCACCCCACAGCACGAGGGCAAGCTTGCCGAACTCACTGGGCTGGATCTGGAACGAGCCGCCGAGGGAGATCCAGTTCTGGTTGCCGTTGACCGACATCCCTATCCCCGGGATCTGCACCAGGGCCATGAGGAAGACCGCGCCGGCGAGGATCGGGTAGGCGAGCGCCCGGTGCAGCTTCACCGGCATCCGGGAGGCGACCAGCAGCAGCACCCCGCCGATGGCGGCCGCGAGGAGCTGCTTGCGGAAGAAGTACGAGCCCGGCAGGGACATCTGCAGGGCGGTGATCTGGGAGGCCGAGTAGACCATCACCAGCCCGAGCACGGTGATCAGCAGACTGCCGCCGAGGATCAGGTAGTACGCGGTCAGCGGCCGGTCCCAGGCGCGGCGGGCGCGCAGGTACAGGCCGAGGACCGGGTTCTCGCGCGGTGCCCGGGGGGTGGCGGGACGTCTGACCGGCCGCTGCACGGGCGGCCGCCCGGTACGGCTACCGGGCATCGCAGACCTCACTGTACGTCGACGGTCCCACGCGTCCCTCCCAAGGTCCGCCCGGCAGGCGGCCGGGTCAGGCGCCGAGTTCGCGAACCGCCTCCGCGAACGCGTCACCGCGCTGGTTGTAGTTGGTGAACATGTCCATGGAGGCACAGGCCGGGGCCAGCAGGACCGTGTCGCCCGCGGCGGCGAGCCGCTTCGCTTCCCGGACTGCCTGGAGCATCGCCCCAGTGTCGGTCCGGTCCAGCTCCACGACGGGTACTTCCGGGGCGTGTCGCGCCAGGGCTTCGCGGATCAACGCGCGGTCCGCGCCGATGAGGACGACGCCCCGCAGCCGCTTCGCCGCCCCTGTCACCAGCTCGTCGAAGGTCGCGCCCTTGGCGAGGCCGCCCGCGATCCACACGATCGACTCGTAGGCCGCCAACGAGGCTTCCGCGGCGTGGGTGTTGGTGGCCTTGGAGTCGTCCACGTAGCCGACCGAGTCGATGTCGGCCACGTGCGCGATGCGGTGGGCGTCCGGCGTGAAGGCCCTCAGGCCGTCCCGTACGGCCGTCGCGGGCACCCCGAAGGCGCGCGCGAGGGCGGCCGCCGCAAGGGCGTTGGCGATGTTGTGCGGGGCGGGCGGGTTGACGTCGGAGACCTCCGCCAGCTCCTGGGCGTTCTTCTGCCGGTCCGCCACGAAGGCGCGGTCGACCAGGATGCCGTCCACCACGCCGAGTTGGGAGGGTGCGGGCGCGCCGAGGGTGAAGCCGACCGCCCGGCACCCCTCCTCGACGTCCGCCTGGCGCACCAGGTCCTCGGTGGCCTTGTCGGCGAGGTTGTAGACGCAGGCGACGCGATTGCCCTCGTAGATGCGGCCCTTGTCGGCGGCGTACGCCTCCATGGAGCCGTGCCAGTCGAGATGGTCGGGGGCGAGGTTGAGGACGACGGCCGAGTGGGCGCGCAGCGAGGGCGCCCAGTGGAGCTGGTAGCTCGACAGCTCCACCGCGAGGACGTCGTACCGCTCCTCGCCGAGGACCGCGTCCAGCAGCGAGACGCCGATGTTGCCGACCGCCGCCGTGCGCAGGCCCGCCGCCTTCAGGATGGAGGCGAGCATCTGGACGGTGGTGGTCTTGCCGTTGGTGCCGGTGACGGCGAGCCAGGGCGCGGCGTCGGGTCCGCGCAGCCGCCAGGCGAGTTCGACGTCGCCCCAGACCGGCACGCCGGCCGCGCGTGCCGCCGCGAACAGCGGCTTGTCCGGCTTCCAGCCGGGGGCCGTGACGATGAGCTCGGTGCCGTCGGGCAGGGTCGCGCCGTCGCCGAGGCGCACGGTGATGCCGAGCGCCTCCAGTTCGGCCGCCTGGGCACGGGCCCGCTCGTCGTCGCCGTCGTTGACGACGGTGACGAGAGCACCGCGTTCGTGCAGCACCTTGGCGGCCGGGATGCCGGAGACGCCGAGCCCGGCGACGGTGACGCGCTTGCCCTGCCAGTCGGTCACTTGTCCGCCGCCCATCCCGCGTAGAACAGGCCCAGGCCGACGATCACACAGATGCCCTGGATGATCCAGAAGCGGACCACCACAAGGACTTCGGACCACCCCTTGAGCTCGAAGTGGTGCTGGAGTGGCGCCATGCGGAAGACGCGCTTGCCGGTGAGCTTGAAGGAACCGACCTGGATGACCACCGACATGGTGATCAGGACGAACAGGCCGCCGAGGAGAGCGATCAGCAGCTCGGTGCGGGAGCAGATCGCCAGACCCGCGAGCACGCCGCCGAGCGCCAGGGAGCCGGTGTCGCCCATGAAGATCTTGGCGGGCGAGGTGTTCCACCACAGGAAGCCGAGGCAGGCGCCCATCAGCGCGGAGGCGATGACCGCGAGGTCCAAGGGGTCGCGCACCTCGTAACAGGCGCTGGGGTTGGTCAGCGTCTCGCCGTTGGCGCAGGACTCCTGGAACTGCCAGACGCCGATGAACGTGTAGGCGCCGAAGACGAGGACGGAGGCGCCGGTGGCGAGGCCGTCCAGACCGTCCGTCAGGTTCACGCCGTTCGACATCGCGAGGATCATGAACAGCGCCCAGACGACGAACAGCACCGGGCCGATCGTCCAGCCGAAGTCCGTGATGAACGACAGCTTCGTGGAGGCCGGAGTGTTGCCGCGCGAGTCGGAGAACTGCAGCGAGAGCACCGCGAAGGTGATGCCGACGATCAGCTGGCCGGCCATCTTCGCCTTGGCACGCAGACCGAGCGAACGCCGCTTGACGATCTTGATGTAGTCGTCGAGGAAGCCGACCAGACCCATGCCGCACATCAGGCCCAGCACCAGCAGGCCGGAGTACGTCGGCGGTTTGCCCGTGATCACCTTGGACAGGAAGTACGCGGCGACCGTCGCCAGGATGAAGGCGATACCACCCATGGTCGGCGTACCGCGCTTGCTGCCGTGCGTGCGCGGGCCGTCGTCGCGGATGTACTGGCCGTAGCCCTTGCGGGCCAGCAGCTTGATCAGCAGCGGCGTGCCCACCAGCGTCAGGAACAGGCCGATGACGCCCGCGAACAGGATCTGATTCATCATCGGGCGGCGACCTCACCCTCGGCGCCGCTCGCGAGCAGCGCCTGTGCCACGCTCTCGAGCCCGACCGACCGGGACGCCTTCACGAGTACGACGTCTCCCGGGCGCAACTCGCTGCGCAACAGGTCGATCGCCGCCTGTGCGTCGGACACGTGCACCGACTCCTCACCCCACGAACCCTCGTTATATGCGCCCAGTTGCAGCCAGGACGCTTCCCTGCCCCCGACCGCGACGAGCTTGCCGACATTGAGCCGGACGGCGAGCCGTCCGACCGCGTCGTGCTCGGCGAGCGCCTCGTCCCCGAGCTCGGCCATCTTGCCGAGCACCGCCCAGGTCCGCCGCCCCCGGCCCATGGCCGCGAGCGCGCGCAAAGCGGCTCGCATGGACTCGGGGTTCGCGTTGTAGGCGTCGTTGACGACCGTCACGCCGTCCGGGCGCTCGGTGACCTCCATACGCCAGCGGGAGAGGGAGCCCGCCTCGGAGAGTGCGGTGGCGATCTCTTCCGCGGACATGCCCAGTTCGTGGGCGACGGCGGCCGCGGCGAGCGCGTTCGACACGTGGTGCTCACCGTACAGGCGCATGGTCACTTCGCTTGCACCGGAGGGTGTGTGAAGCAGGAAGGCGGGCTGTCCGCTGTCCGTGAGTCTCACGTTCTCGGCGCGTACGTCCGCTTCGCCGGACTCTCCGAAAAGGATCACCTTCGCCTTGGTACGGGATGCCATGGCCCGTACGAGGGGATCGTCGGCGTTGAGGACCGCCGTACCGTCTTCCGGAAGGGCCTCCACGAGTTCGCCCTTGGCCTGCGCGATCTGCTCTCGGCCGCCGAACTCGCCGATGTGGGCGGTCCCGACGTTGAGGACGAGGCCGATCTTCGGCGGCGTCAGGTCGGCGAGGTAGCGGATGTGGCCGATGCCGCGGGCGCCCATCTCCAGCACGAGGAACTTCGTCTCCTCGGTGGCGCTGAGCGCGGTCAGCGGCAGCCCGATCTCGTTGTTGAGCGAGCCGGGCGTGAACACCGTCGGCGCCTTGTGCCGGAGCACCTGGGCGATCAGGTCCTTGGTGCTGGTCTTGCCGGCGGAGCCGGTGAGGGCGACGAGGGTCGCGCCGAGCCGTCGTACGACATGACGCGCGAGGGCGCCGAGAGCCGCCTGGACGTCCTCCACGACGATCGCGGGCACGCCGACGGGGCGCGACGCCAGTACGGCCACCGCGCCCGCTTCGACGACCGCCTGTGCGAAGTCGTGGCCGTCCACGCGCTCGCCGACGAAGGCGACGAAGAGGGTGCCGGGCCCGGCCTCGCGGGAGTCCCGGACGACCGGTCCGGTGACCTGCACGGACGGATCCGGTATGTCGTGCGTCTGCCCGCCGACGACTGAGGCGATCTCGGCGAGAGAGAGGGCGATCACAAGTTCATCCCTGGGTCTTCTGGATAGCTTCGCGAAGCACCTGGCGGTCGTCGAAGGGACGGACCACCCCGGCGATGTCCTGGCCCTGTTCGTGGCCCTTGCCCGCGACCAGCACCGTGTCGCCGGGCCGTGCCCGGGACACGGCGGCGGCGATCGCGGCGGCCCGGTCCTCGAAGACCTGGACCTCGCCGCGCTCGTGTGCCGGTACGGACGCCGCGCCCTGGAGCATGGTCGCGAGGATCGCGAGGGGGTCCTCGGAACGGGGGTTGTCGGAGGTCAGTACGGCGGTGTCGGCGAGCCGGGCGGCGGCGGCGCCCATCGGCATCCGCTTGGTCTTGTCCCGGTCGCCGCCGCAGCCGAGCACGATGTGCAGCCGGCCCTCGGTGACCTTGCGCAGCGCGCGCAGCACCGATTCGACGGCGTCCGTCTTGTGGGCGTAGTCGACGACCGCGAGGTACGGCTGTCCGGCGTCCACGCGCTCCAGTCGGCCCGGCACCCCGGGCACGGCGGCGATGCCGTCGGCCGCGGTCTGCGGGTCGAGGCCGGCGGCGGCGAGGGCGACGATCGCGGCGAGGGTGTTCGCCACGTTGAAGGTTCCGGCCAGCGGCGACCTGGCCGTGATCCGCTCCCGCTCCGGGCCGATCACGGTGAACGTCGAGTCGGTGGGCCCTACCTGGACGTCCTCGGCGCGCCAGTCGGCGTCCGGGTGGCCCTCGGCGGAGAAGGTGACGACCGGGACGGTGGCCTCCTTGGCCAGCCGGCGCCCGTACTCGTCGTCGAGGTTGACGACGCCGAGCCTGCTGCGTTTCGGCGTGAACAGCTGGGCCTTGGCCTGGAAGTAGTCCTCCATGTCGGAGTGGAACTCCATGTGTTCCGGGCTCAGGTTGGTGAAGACGGCGATGTCGAAGACGCAGGCGTCGACCCGGCCGAGCACCAGGGCGTGGCTGGAGACCTCCATGGCGACCGCTTCGACCCCGCGCTCGCGCATGACGGCGAACAGGGCCTGGAGGTCGGTGGCTTCCGGGGTGGTGCGCTCGGACTTGATGCGCTCGTCGCCGATGCGCATCTCCACCGTGCCGATCAGGCCGGTGGACTTGGCCGTCCTCAGGCCGCCCTCGACGAGGTAGGCGGTGGTGGTCTTGCCGGAGGTGCCGGTGATGCCGATCTGGAGCAGATCGGGGCCCGGGTGGCCGTAGATCGTGGCCGCCAGTTCGCCCATCTCCGCGCGTGGGTCGTCGACGACCAGCACCGGGAGTCCGGTGGCGGCGGCCCGCTCGGCGCCCGCCGGGTCGGTCAGCACGGCGACCGCGCCGAGGCCCGCGGCCTGGGTGACGAAGTCGGCGCCGTGCAGGCGGGCGCCCGGGAGGGCGGCGTACAGGTCGCCGGGGCGGACGGCTCGGGAGTCGTGGGTGATGCCCGAGACTCCGGCCGTGCCGCCCGGGGTCTTCGGCTGCACGGCACCCAGCTGATCGGCGAGCTCCGCGAGGGGTGTGGCGGAGATCCGGACCGGCCTGGGCGGCCCCGGATATGTCACGGGTGCGCCCTTCTGGGTGGTTTGGGACTGATCGGCGTGTGGCACGGCGGTGAGCGTACCGGGCGCACCCGCTTCGGAGCGAAGTGAGGGCCCGGGGGTGCCCTGGTTGCCGGAATCGGGGGTGATCGTTGTCACGGGCTGGTTCCTGGGGGTTCCGTGCTGAACAGAGCTGGTCAGGGTGTGAAGGCGACCGGAAGCTTCGCGGCCTTGGCACCGGTGGGCGGTACCTGGAGGGTCTTCAGGGCGAACTCCATCACCTGCTTGTAGACGGGGCCGCAGATCTGGCCGCCGAAGTAGCTGCCCTCGGTGGCGTTCTGGATCGCGCAGTAGACGGTGACGCGAGGCTTGTCCGCGGGGGCGAATCCGGCGAAGGACGAGGTGTAGCCCTTGTACTTGCCGGTGGCCGGATCCACACGGTTGGCCGTACCCGTCTTGCCCGCGACCCGGTAGCCGGGGATGCGCGCCTTCGTACCGGTGCCTTCCGCGTCGTCCACGACGGACTCCAGCATCCGGGCGAGGGTCTTGGCCGTCCCGGCACTGACGACCCTTGTCTTCTTGGGCTGAGCGGCCGGTGCGAAGCCTCCGTCGGGTCCCTTCGTGCCGCGGACGAGCGTGGGTTCGACGCGGACACCGCCGTTGGCGATGGTCGAGTACACCGACGCCGCCTGCATCGCGTTGAGGGACACGCCCTGGCCGAAAGGAATCGTGTACTGCTGCGAGGTCGACCACTTGTCGGGGCCGGCGAGGATGCCCGGCGTCTCGCCCGGGAAGCCGAGCCCGCTGTAGCTGCCCAGGCCGAACTTGCGCAGGTACGAGTAGAGGACCTGGTTGGCCTCCGCCTGCGTCTTGCCGAGCTGCCCGGTGGCCAGGATCGTGCCGATGTTGCTGGACTTGGCGAGCACGCCGTTGAGCGTGAGGTACCAGGTCGGATGGTCGATGTCGTCCTTGAAGAGCCGGTCGCCGCGGTGCAGCCGGTTGGGCACGACTACATGCGTGTCGGGCGTGGCGGCCTTCTCCTCCAGTACGGCGGCCATCGACATGACCTTCGCGGTGGAGCCGGGCTCGTACGCGTCCTGGAGCGCCGCGTTGCCCATGTTGAGCCCGCTCGCCTTGGACAGGTCGTTCGGGTCGAAGCCGGGCGCGTTGGCCATGGCGAGGACCTGACCGGTCTGCGTGTCCTGCACGATGACGTATCCGCGGTCCGCCTTGGACTTCTCGACCTGCTCGGTGATGGCGTTCTGCGCGGCCCACTGGATGTCGCGGTCGATGGTGAGTTCGACGTCGCTGCCGGGCACGGCGGGTGTCTCGGTGGAGCCCACGGTCGGCACCTGGCGGCCCCCGGACTGGGCGTAGCGGATCTTGCCGTCCTTGCCTGCCAGCAGGCCGTTCAGCTGCTGCTCGACACCGCCGCCGCCCTTGCCCTCGGCGTTGACCCAGCCCAGTATCCCGGCGGCGAGGTCGCCGTTCGGGTACACGCGCTTGCTGGTGGGCACGGCCAGGACGCCCCCGAGGACGTTGACCGTGCTCGGGTCGGTCTCGGCCTTGGTGGACAGCGCGGTCTTCAGGTCCTTGATCTGCTTCCAGACCTGCGGGGTCTGCCGGTTGGCGAGGACGACGTAGCGGAGGTTCTCGTCCGCCGGCCTGAGCTTCTTGACGATCGCGTCCTGCTCCTGGCCGAGGATCGGGGCGAGCAGCGCGGCCGCCTGCTCGGGCCCGTCGTCGATCTTCAGCTGCTTGCGGTTGAACAGCGTGGGGTCCGCGGTGATGTTGTACGCGTCCTCGCTGGTCGCCAGTGCTACGCCGTCGCGATCGGTGATCCCGCCGCGCTCGGCGGCCAGGGTGTAGCCGACGTACCGGTTCTGTTCGGCCTTGGCGGCGTACGTGCTCGCGTCGACGGCCTGCACCTGGAGCAGGCGTACGACGAAGGCGATCAGGACGAGGGTCAGCGCCAGGCCGACCATGCGCAGCCGGGGCCGGGGGCTGCCCAGCCGGATGACACCGGGGGCCGCGGGGCGGGACGCCGCCGGGCGGCGGGGCGGGCGGGCGCCGGGGCCCGGACGCCGGCGGCCTGCGGGGCGTGCGGGTCCGGGCACGCGGCGGCGCGGCGGTTGCCTGTCGGACACTTCCGTCACCTGCCGGAGGTCGAGGGCGGGGGGAACTGGGCGGGCGGTGGGGTCGAGGGAGCGGTCGCCGGCGTCGGTTCGTCGGCGGACGGCGTGGGAGCCGGGGGCGGGACGGTGGCGTCGGCGATCGCCTCGGGGGCGAGGACGAGCGGGGTGAAGGCGCCGGCCGGCTCGACTCCGGGAGCGGGGCTGGGTACGCCCTTGACGGTGCCGTCGGGGTCCAGGAAGGCCGGATCGCCGCCGGGCACCATGCCCAGCTCGCGGGCCCGGCGCTGGAGGGCTTCGGGCGCCGAGTAGGCGTCGATGTCCCGCTGGAGCGCCTGTTCCTGGTCGGTGAGGCTCTTGGTCTCCTTCTGGAGGTCGTCGAGCTTGAAGGATCCTTCGCTGAGCGCCGAATTCAGCACCAGCAGCCCGATGAGACCGCCGCCGAGGAGCAGGACGACGAGGAGGACGAAGGGGGTGCGGGCCGCCTGTCCGGAACCCGCCGTTGTGGGAATGAGCCGCGCGAGACGGGCGGCTCGGCCCTTCAGCTGGGGCTTCCCGCCCACGCGCCCTCCCCCGGAGTCTGGTTCCCCAACAAGCTCACGCCCGGCACGCCCTTCACTCGATGGACTCCCTGATGCGCTCGGCGCCGCGCAGTCGCGCCGGTGCCGCTCGCCGGTTCTCGGCGACCTCTTCCTCGGTGGGAAGTTCGGCACCGCGCGTGAGCAGCTTGAGCCGGGGCTGGTAGCGCTCGGGCACCACCGGCAGCCCGGGCGGCGCGGTGGTGGCGGCACCGGCCGCGAACACCTGCTTGACCAGCCGGTCCTCCAGCGAGTGGTACGACAGGACGGCGATGCGTCCGCCGACGTCGAGGCTCTGCACGGCGGCCGGGATCGCCCGCTCCAGGACGGAGAGCTCGCCGTTGACCTCGATGCGCAGGGCCTGGAAGGTGCGCTTGGCCGGGTTGCCGCCGGTACGCTTGGCGGCCTGCGGCAGGCTGTCCCGGATCAGCTCCACGAGCCGGGCGCTGTTGCTGAACGGCTCCTTCTCCCGCTCGCGCACGATCGCGGACACGATCCGCTTGGCCTGCTTCTCCTCGCCGTAGGCCCTGAGGATCCGGACGAGCTCGCCGGGCGGGTAGGTGTTGAGGACCTCGGCGGCACTCATGCCGGTCGTCTGGTCCATGCGCATGTCGAGCGGGGCGTCCTGGGCGTAGGCGAAGCCGCGGTCGGCCTCGTCGAGCTGCATGGAGGAGACACCGAGGTCGAAGAGGACGCCCTGCACGCGCGCGATGCCGAGCCGGTCCAGGACCTCGGGCAGCTCGTCGTACACGGCGTGCACGAGGGTGGCGCGCTCCCCGTACGGGGCGAGCCGCTCGCCGGACAGGCGCAGCGCCTCCTTGTCGCGGTCGAGGGCGACGAGCCGGGCCTCGGGGAACCGCGCGAGCAGCGCCTCGCTGTGGCCGCCGAGACCGAGGGTGCAGTCCACGACCACCGCTCCGCCCCGCTCCTGAAGGGCGGGGGCCAACAGGTCCAGGCACCGCTGGAGCATCACCGGGACGTGTCGACTCTGACTCAAGTGGCCCTCTCAGGTCCGGCGCGCGGCACCATACGCACCGCCGGCTCCCCGCCCTCCCTCAGTGAAGGGGAGGCCTGCCGGCGCCGAAAGCGTCAGCCGGCCGGGAGCGGGAGGAGGCCGAGCCGTACGTACGCGCCGCGCACGTGGGGAGATCTCCGGAACATCACCGGGGTCTCCGGGGAAAAACAGTCCGCAGGGAGGACCGGCCTCCCGCCCGCGTCACTTTAGTCCACGGTGTCGTGCGGTCAATCAACCGGCCTGCGCGTCGCGAGCCGGGTGCGGACGAAGCGACGAATGCGGCAGAACCACCCGCGCGGCGGCCCTCACACCACCTGTGTGGATTAGCTCACAACAAGGCTCGTTGACGTTCTTTGTCCTCTCTCACAGCGGGCTCGGATCGCAGGTGACCAGTACCGTCATGGGTATGACGACTTCCGCATCGGTTCCCGCAGGTCCCGAAGCCGCCATAGTCACCGGCGGCACCGTCACCGACCGCCTTGTCGAGGCGAACGGGCGCTACGCCGCCGCCTTCACCGACCCCGGCATGGACGCCCGTCCCGTGCTGCGCGTCGCCGTGGTGGCCTGCATGGACGCCCGCCTCGACCTGCACGACGCACTCGGCCTCGAGCTCGGCGACTGTCACACCATCCGCAACGCCGGCGGTGTCGTCACCGACGACGTGATCCGCTCGCTCACCATCAGCCAGCGCAAGCTCGGTACGCGCAGCGTCGTGCTCATCCACCACACCGGCTGCGGCCTGGAGGCGATCACCGAGGAGTTCCGCACCGACCTCGAGATGGAGGTCGGCCAGCGTCCCGCCTGGGCGGTGGAGGCGTTCCGGGACGTCGACCAGGACGTACGGCAGTCCATGCAGCGGGTGCGCACCTCGCCGTTCCTGCTGCACACCGACGACATCCGCGGCTTCGTCTTCGACGTGAAGACCGGCCTGCTGCGCGAGATCGACCCCGCCTAGACGCCGCGTAACCATCCGCCGAAGCTGTCGTTTCGCTGTTGATTTCCGGACCTGGGGTGCCCAAAACACCGCAAGCGCCGACATAGTGCGGGCAGTTGTCCACAGGCGAGTGACACGAAACGGTAACGGCAGCAAGAATGCGGTTGTGGCGTCACGCGGAACGATTCACGCGTGGTGTCCGTGTTTCGGGGTGGGCCGGTCACGCATCGAGCGCGTCGGCCCGGAAAGAACGGGCCGAGGAGGGCCGGGTGACGACCTATGACGATCGAGCGAGCCTCACTGATCTGACCGCCACTGTGGAGCGTGTCCGCAGTTCCGTGGAGGGTGTGATCGAGGGCAAGCCCGAGGTCGTACGGCTTTCGCTGACCGTACTGCTCGCCGAGGGACATCTTCTGATCGAAGACGTCCCCGGCGTGGGCAAGACCATGCTCGCCAAGGCGTTGGCGCGCTCCATCGACTGTTCGGTGCGGCGCATCCAGTTCACGCCCGACCTGCTGCCCTCGGACATCACGGGTGTGTCCATCTGGGACCAGCAGCGCCGGGACTTCGAGTTCAAGCCGGGCGCGATCTTCGCTCAGATCGTGATCGGCGACGAGATCAACCGCGCCTCGCCGAAGACCCAGTCCGCGCTCCTGGAGTCCATGGAGGAGCGGCAGGTCACCATCGACGGGCAGACCTACGAGCTGCCCAGCCCCTTCATGGTGGTGGCGACCCAGAACCCGGTCGAGATGGAGGGCACCTACCCGCTGCCCGAGGCCCAGCGCGACCGCTTCATGGCGCGCGTGTCCATCGGCTACCCGAGCGCGGAGGCCGAGCTGCAGATGCTCGACATCCACGGCGGGGCGAGCCCCCTGGACGACCTGCAGCCGGTGGCGCACGCGCACGACATCGTGAAGCTGATCGACGCCGTCCGCGGCGTCCACGTCGCCGACACGGTCCGGCGGTACGCGGTGGACCTGGTCGCCGCCACCCGCACCCACCCCGACCTCAGACTGGGCGCCTCCCCGCGTGCGACGCTGCACCTGCTGCGCGCGGCGAAGGCGTCCGCCGCCCTCAGCGGCCGTGAGTACGCGCTGCCGGACGACGTGCAGGCCCTCGCGGTCGCGGTCCTGGCCCACCGGCTGCTGCCGACCGCCCAGGCCCAGCTGAACCGGCGTACGGCCGAGCAGGTCGTGCAGGAGATCCTGCAGCACACCCCGGTGCCCGCGGCGGCTCCCCAGCCTGGCGTCGGCCTCGGTCCGGGCCGCTCCACACCGGCGTACGGCCAGCAGCCGCCGCGGAGGCTGTGATGAGCACCGGCGGGACCGGTCTCGCGGAGGCCGACCGGGGCGACAAGGGCGGTGTGCGCACGGCCCTGGCCGGTCTGACCACCCGGGGCCGCTCCTTCTTCGCGGCCGGAATCGCCGCGGCCATCTGCGCGTACGTCCTCGGACAGAGCGACCTGCTGCGCGTCGGACTGCTGCTGGCCGTGCTGCCCCTGATCTGCGCCACCGTGCTCTACCGCACCCGCTACCGGGTGGCCGGCAGCCGTCGGCTCTCCCCCGCGCGCGTGCCCGCCGGCAGCGAGGCCCGCGTCCATCTGCGGATGGACAACGTCTCCCGGCTGCCCACCGGCCTGCTGATGCTCCAGGACCGGGTCCCGTACGTCCTCGGCCCCCGCCCCCGTTTCGTGCTCGACCGGGTGGAGCCGGGCGGCCGCCGCGAGGTGTCCTACCGCGTCCGCTCCGACCTGCGCGGCCGCTATCCCCTGGGCCCGCTGCAGCTGCGCCTGACCGACCCGTTCGGCATGTGCGAACTGACCCGGTCCTTCTCGACGTACGACACCCTGACGGTGATCCCCCGCGTGGAGCCGCTGCCGCCGGTGCGGCTGACCGGCGAGGCGAAGGGATACGGCGACGGGCGGCAGCGCTCGCTCGCCCTGGCCGGCGAGGACGACATCATCCCGCGCGGGTACCGCTACGGCGACGACCTGCGCCGCGTGCACTGGCGCTCCACCGCGCGCTACGGCGAGCTGATGGTGCGCCGCGAGGAACAGCCCCAGCGCTCCCGCTGCACGGTGCTCCTCGACACCCGGGGCCTCGCCTTCCAGGGCGCCGGCCCCGAATCGGCCTTCGAGTGGGCGGTGGCGGGCGCCGCCTCCGCCCTGGTCCACATGCTGGAGCGGGGCTTTTCGGTCCGGCTGCTGACGGACACCGGCAACTCCGTGCCCGGTGAGAGCGCCGACGGGTTCGCGGGCGCGAGCCAGGAGTCGGCGGACGCGGCCGGGCTGATGATGGACACCCTCGCGGTGATCGACCACTCGGACGGCACGGGCCTGTCCAGGGCGTACGACGTGCTGCGCGGCGGGAACGAGGGGTTGCTGGTGGCCTTCTTCGGCGACCTCGACGAGGAACAGGCCACCGTGGCCGCCAAGATACGCCAACGCAGTGGCGGCGCGGTCGCCTTCCTGCTGGACAGCGACACATGGGTGCGGGAACCGAGCGATGTGCCCGGCCCGTTGGACAGGAACGGGGAGCGGCTGCGGATGCTGCGTGAGGCGGGCTGGACGGCGCTGAGCGTGCCGCGCGGCGCTTCCCTGGACGAGCTGTGGCGTCAGGCGGACCGGGACCGCACAGGCGTCGGAGCGGTCGGCGGCGGGGAGGGGTCGGCATGAGCGGGCGGGCACGACTGGCGCTGTGCGCCTGGGCGGCCACGTTGATGGTGTCGTGCGCGCTGCTGCCGCTGGTCGAGCCGGCCACCTGGATCCTGCAGGCCGCGTTCCTGCTCGCGGTACAGACGGGCGTGGGGGCGGCGACCCGGCGGGTGCCGCTGGCCCGGCCGCTGACCGTGGCGGCGCAGGCCCTGGTCACGCTGGTGCTGCTGACCGTCGTCTTCGCCCGCGAGCAGGCCTTCCTCGGGCTGTTCCCCGGGCCGGACGCCTTCGTGTACTTCGCCGACCTGCTGCAGCAGGGCACCGACGACATCGCGCGGTTCGCGATCCCGGCCCCGCTGTCGTCCGACGGCATCCGGCTGATGATCATCGGCGGTGTGCTGGTGATCGGGCTCGCGGTGGACACCCTCGCGGTGACCTTCCGCAGCGCGGCCCCGGCCGGCCTGCCGCTGCTCGCGCTGTACTCCGTCGCCGCCGGTCTGTCCGACGGCGGCGCCGACTGGCTCTGGTTCCTGGTCGCGGCGGCCGGCTATCTGCTGCTGCTCCTGGCCGAGGGGCGGGAGCGGCTCTCGCAGTGGGGCCGTGTCTTCGGCGGGGCACCGCGCACCGGGGGCGGGGAGGCCGGCGGGCCGGTGGCCCCGGTCCGCACCGGCCGCCGCATCGGCATGGCCGCCCTGGGTGTGGCTGTCGTGGTCCCGCTCGCCCTGCCCGCGATGAACGGCGGCCTGCTGGACGCCGCCGGGACGGGTGTGGGCTCCGGCAGCGGTGGCGGCGGCACGATCTCCGCGGTGAACCCGCTGGTGGCCCTGCGGGACAACCTGAACGTGGACGAGGACCGCCAGGTCCTGTCCCTGAAGACCGACGACAACACGGACGTCTCGAATCTCTACCTGCGGATCGTGTCCCTGGACGACTTCGACGGCACCACCTGGAAGCCGTCCAAGCGGTCCATCACCGCCGTACCGGACGGCGCGTTCCCGACCCCCATCGGCCTCGGCGCGGACGTCAAGCGCGCGGAGATCGAGACCACCGTCTCGGCGTCCGGCACCTACGCGCAGAACTGGCTGCCGATGCCGTACCCGCCCAGCGGCGTGAAGATCAGCGGCAACTGGCGCTACGAACCCGAGGGCATGACGCTGGTCGGCGACCACGGCCAGACCACGCGCGGTGCGACGTACGAGGTGAAGAGCCTGGAGGTACGGCCGACGGCGGAACAGCTGGCCGCGGCACCGCCGCCGTCCGCGGCGCTGAAACGCGAGTACACCAAGCTGCCGGACTCCCTCCCTGGCGTGGTGGCCAGGACCGCCCGTGAGGTCACCTCGGACGCCAAGAACCCCTACGAGCAGGCGGTCGCCCTCCAGGACTACTTCGCCCTGACCGGCGGCTTCGAGTACGACACCTCGGTGCAGGTCGGCAGCGGCTCGCAGGCGATCGCCCGCTTCCTCAGGGACAAGCAGGGCTTCTGCGTCCACTTCTCCTTCGCGATGGCCGCGATGGCCCGGTCCCTGGGGATACCGGCCAGGGTCGCGGTGGGCTTCGCGCCGGGGTCGCCGCAGGCGGACGGTTCGGTGTCGGTGGGGCTGAAGGACGCCCACGCCTGGCCCGAGCTGTACTTCGAGGGCGTGGGCTGGACCCGCTTCGAGCCGACCCCGAACCGCGGTTCGGTGCCCTCGTACACCGTGCCGGACGCGTCCGGCAGCTCACTCCCGGACGTCACTCTGCCGTCCCAGGAGGCGTCCACGGCGCCCTCCGCATCGCCCTCCGCCAGCGAGAGCTGCACGGCGGAGCAGAAGAAGCTGGAGGCGTGCGAGAGCGAGGCCCCGGCGGCCGCGCCGGGGGGTGGCGGTGGCGGCCCGAAGTGGTGGGTCGCGCTGCTGTGGGCTCTCGGCGGCCTCGCCGTCCTGGCGATTCCCGCGGCGCCGATGCTGTGGCGACTGCGCACCCGGGCCGTACGGCTGGGCGCACACGGCCGCTCGGAGGCGGACGCGGCGGCACACACCCTGGCGGTCTGGCAGGAGCTGACCGACACGGCGTGGGACCACGGGATCCCGCCGGACGAGTCGCAGACCCCGCGCAAGACGGCCGCCAGGATGGTCCGGCTCGGGCACCTCGACCCGCCGGCCGCGGCCGCGGTGCACCGGGTGGCGGACGCCGTGGAGCAGGTCCTCTACGCGCCGCGTCCACGCCCGACGGCGGGGCTCGCGGACGACGTCCGCCAGGTGCTCGGCGGGCTGCGGAGCACGGTCGGCCGGGGCACGAAGCTGCGCGCGGTGATCGCCCCGCGTTCCACCGCACGAGTGGTGTGGGCGCTGTCGGAGTGGTGGACGGGCGTCCTGGCCCGCGCGGCGGCGGCCCGGCCGAGCCTGCGCAGGCCGTCGGATCAGCAGGGCTGAGGCCGGTTCGACGGAGCACGGCGGGCCCCGGGTCGCGTGACGACCCCGGGGCCCGCCGTGCTCCGTGCTCTGCGCCCGCCGCGCTCCGCGGCTGTGCCCGCCATGCTTCTGCGCTCTGCGGCTGTGTGCCGTCAGCCGGTGGTCACTCCTGCCGGCAGCCGGCTGTTCAGTCGTTCGTATCCGGACGAGGGCGTGCGTGAGGGGGTGACCACCACTCGGGTGGTCACCCCCTCACGCGAAGGCGAGCGCTGTCAGGCGGGCTATTGGCCCTGTTGCTCGTCGCGGCGCCGCTGCCAGCGCTGCTCGATCCGGTCCATCATGGAGCGCCGCTGCCGTCCCTGACTGCGGGGCTGCCGGCCACCGGCAGGCTGTTCACCCGGCTTGGGGGCCTTGCGCCAGCCGGTCACCGCGAGCACCGCACAGCCCAGCATCACGAGGAAGCCCATCACGCTGAGCCACACCTGCTTGGCGACCATACCTGCCATGAGGAGCGCGATACCCACGAGGAAGCCCGCGACCGCCTGGTAGACCCGCCGCCGGGTGTACGTACGCAGCCCGCTTCCCTCGAGCGCCGACGCGAACTTGGGATCTTCGGCGTACAGCGCTCGCTCCATTTGCTCGAGCATTCGCTGCTCGTGCTCCGAGAGCGGCACGGAGTCCTCCTCATCGTGCAGTCGCCGGGGCGACCCGGGGGGTCCCTTCAGGATAGGCAGGGAATCGCCCCCGTGAAACCCGCCCCTCTACGCCAATTGGCAACCGGAATCCGCCATGAGCGTCCCGGCCTACTGAGGCTTCCATTCCCCAGGAGCCGACCCGTCATGCCGGGCGGTCTCCCTCGATCATACGGCGCACCGCGCCGGATCGGGGGGCCTGTGGCGTACTCCATGCGCACGCAAGTTCCTGATCAGCAGCACGGCACGCGCGCGGCTCAGCCGTCGACGGCCCCCGGCGTCTCGCCGAGCACATGAAGCTGGGTGGCCACGGAGTGGAAGGCGGACAGCTCTGCCGCCGCCGCCTCCAGCTTCAGCAGCGCCTCCACCGCGCCGGGCTCGGTGTCGACCAGCACGCCGGGAACGAGGTCGGCGAAGACCCGCACGCCGTGCACGGCACCGACCGTGAGACCGGCGCCTTCGACCAGCCGGGTGAGCTGGTCGGCGGTGAAGCGGTGCGGCACGGGGTCACCGGCGCCCCAGCGGCCGTCCGGGTCGTCGAGGGCCTGCTTGGCCTCCTTGAAGTGGCCCGCGAGGGCCCGCGCGAGCACGGCGCCGCCCAGCCCGGCGGCGAGCAGGCTCAGGACGCCCTCGGCCCGCAGTGCGGCCACCACGTTGCGGACGCCCTCGGCGGGGTCGTCGACGTACTCCAGGACGCCGTGGCACAGCACCACGTCGTAACCGCCGCGCTCGACCACGTCGAAGAGGCCGTGGGCATCGCCCTGGACGCCCTGCACCCGGTCGGCGACACCGGCCTCGGCGGCGCGGCGCTCGAGGGCGAACAGCGCGTTCGGGCTGGGGTCGACGACGGTGACCCGGTGGCCGAGGCGGGCGACGGGCACCGCGAAGTTGCCGCTGCCTCCTCCGGTGTCGAGGACGTCCAGCGCCTGGCGACCCGTGGCCTTGACGCGGCGGTCGAGGGCGTCCTGGAGGACCTCCCAGACCACGGCGGTACGGAGAGAGGCGCGGGGGCGCATCGGGTCCGACACAGCAGTTGACTCCTCGGCGCGGCACCGCCTCTGGCACGGGCGGCGCGAACGGGGCGCCTCCCCGCCCCGGCTGCGGAAGGGGGAAGGCTTCAGGCGCCCCCCACCCTATTGCCTGAGGCGCTCTCGCCGGTCACCGCGGGTGTGGCCCTGGGGCGTCCGGCACGGCGAACCCGGGCTCTGCCGCCCGGCCCGTCAGCTCGCGTCCGGGTAGTCGCGGTCACCGGTGTCGTGGTCCTCCGCTCGGTCCGCGTCCTGGCGTGGCTGGGGCAGGACCGGCTGGAGCACCAGCATGCGTTCGACCAGGCGGAGGAACATCGCCACGTCGCGTATCAGGTCGTCGGCGTCCCGGCGGCTGGCCGCGCCCTGGATGCCCGCCTCCGCCCGGGCACGGCGCCGGGCCCCGGCGGCGAAGAGCGCGCTCCACTCGGCGAGTTCGGGCGCTATCTCGGGAAGGACTTCCCACGCGCTGCGGATGCGCGCCCTGCGTCGGGGTGTGGGCTCCGGGCGTCCACGGGCGGCGAGCACGGCGGCGGCCGTGCGCAGCGCGGCGAGATGGGCCGTCGCGTAGCGCTCGTTCGACGCCTCCAGCGTGGCGGCCTCGTCGAGACCGGCGCGGGCCTGCGCGAGCAGGTCGAGGGCGGCCGGCGGGGCGGTCGCCCGGCGGAGGACGGGGTGGACGTCGCTCGCCGGGCCGTTCAGTGAGGGGGCAGGGCCTGGGGCGCGGCGCCGGTGGGCGGCGGCTGCGTGGTAGGTGGCCATGACGAACCTCCTGTCGTCTGTGTGACGGCACGCCCTGATACGGAGTGCCGTATGTGCCCATCGTGAGGTATGCCACTGACAATCCGTTCTGACCTGGGCTTTTGCCTCGATCGCAAGTTCGGGCTAGTTTTTGCACTGACCAGTCAGTACAGAAACAGGGGGAGCTGTGGAAGCAGTCGGTGTCACAGCCGAGGGTTTCGGGCTCGAGGGCCCACGCGGCTGGGCGTTCCGCGGGGTCGGTGTCGACGCGGAGCCCGGTTCGCTGATCGCCGTCGAGGGGCCGTCCGGGGCCGGGCGTACGTGCCTGCTGCTCGCGCTCACGGGGCGGATGAAGGCGACCGAGGGGACGGCGACCGTGGGCGGCGCCCGGCTGCCGAAGCAGTTGACGGCCGCGCGCCGCGTCAGTGCCGTGGCCAACGTCGCCGGTGTCACCGACCTCGACCAGGCCCTGACCGTGGGGGAGCACCTGTGGGAACGGGCGCTGCTGCAGCGGCGGTTCCGGGGTTCGCCGCGTGCCCTGCTGCGGCCGCGGTCCGAGCGCGCGACCGAGGCGAGGCGGCGGATCGACACCGCGTTGGCGGCCGCCGGTCTCGACCGCGACGCCCTGCCCAAGGGCTCGCGGACCGCCGTCCGTGATCTGGAACGGCTGGAAGCGCTGCGGCTGTCCGTCGCCCTGGCCCTGATCGGGCGTCCCGGCCTGCTGGGGGTCGACGACACCGACCTGAAGCTGTCCGAGGCCGAACGGGCCGAGGTCTGGGCGCTCCTGAGGTCTCTCGCCGAGGCCGGGACGACGGTCGTGGCGGTGTGCAGCGAAGCACCCGACGACACGGTGAAGGTCTCCACCCGGCAGTCGCCGGAGGACCAAGAGGACATGCGTGGGCAGAGCCAAGGGGAGGAGAAGGCCGATGCGCTCGCCGAAACTGGCCGCGCTTGAGTTGCGCCGCTTCGGGAGGGGGAAGCTGCCGCGCGCCGCCATGGTCGCGCTGCTGGTGCTGCCGCTGCTGTACGGCGCCCTGTACCTGTGGTCGTTCTGGGACCCGTACGGCCGCCTCGACCGCATTCCCGTGGCGCTCGTGAACGACGACCGGGGGACGACCGCCGACGGGAAGAAGCTCGCGGCGGGCGACGACATCACCAGGGGACTGCGCGAGAGCGAGGTCTTCGACTGGCACGAGGTGAGCTCCGCCGAGGCACGCGCGGGCGTGGAGGACGGCAGGTACTACCTGTCGCTGACCATGCCGGCCGACTTCAGCAGGCGGATCGCCTCCAGTGCGGGCGACTCCCCCGAGACGGGTGCGCTCCAGGTGCGTACGAACGACGCGAACAACTACATCGTCGGGCAGATCTCACGGACGGTGTTCAGCGAGGTGCGCACGGCCGCGTCCACCAAGGCGTCACGGTCCTTCCTGGACCGGATCTTCGTCTCGTTCTCGGACATCCACGGTGAGACGGTGAAGGCCGCCGAGGGCGCCGACGACCTCGAAGGGGGCATCGGCAAGGCGGAGAAGGGGTCCGAGGACCTCGCCGCCGGTCTGAAGGACGCCAAGAAGGGCAGCGGGAAGCTGTCCGACGGGCTGACGAAGCTCGGCAGCGGCGCGGAGGACCTGGCGAAGGGTTCGCAGCAGGTCGCCGAGGGCACGCAGGCGCTGGCCGACAGGGTCAACGGGGTCGCGGACACGGTGGGGCCCTTCCTCGAGGACAACGAGAAGACCATCGGCGACACGGCCCGGCTCGTCGCCGACTCGGCGGCGGCGATCCGTCACAACCTCGGCACGCTGGTGAAGACGGCCCCGCCGGCCGCCAAGGGGGCCCACGCGGCCTCCGACACGCTGGACGCCGTCCACCAGGCGCGCTGCGAGGACCCCGTACTGCCGGACGCCGCCTGCGCCGACCTGGAGAAGGCCAGGCAGGCCGCCGCCGACGTGGCGGAGATCGCCGACGACGTCAACACGCTGGTCGCCGACCAGGACGGCGACCTGAAGAAGCTCGACCACCACCTCGGCACCCTCCAGAAGCAGGCCCAGGCGCTCTCCGTCCGCGCCCCGCACCTGTCCGAGGACCTCGACGACGCCGCGAAGAAGGTCAACGAGCTGAACGCCGGCGCCGGGAAGGTGGCCGCGGGCGCCGAGCAGCTGAACACGGGCCTCGGCACGGCCGAGACGGGTGCCACCGACCTGGACGAGGGCGTCGGCGACCTCAAGACGGGCGCCGAGGACCTCAACGGCGGCATGTACAAGCTTGTCGACGGCTCGGGCCGGCTCTCCGACGGGCTGCACGACGGTGCCGAGCAGATCCCCGACTACGACAAGAAGGACCGCGACGAGCGCACCGAGGTGATGGCGGATCCGGTCCAGCTCGTCTCCGAGGACATGCACAAGGCGCCCAACTACGGCACCGGGTTCGCCCCGTACTTCATCCCGCTGTCCCTGTGGGTGGGCGCGATGGTGTCCTACATGCTGATCGCGCCGATGAACCGGCGTGCGCTCGCCACGGGCGCCTCGGCCTGGCGGATCGCGCTGGCGGGCTGGCTGCCCGTGGTGGCGATCGGCGTGCTGCAGACGACCGCTCTGATGTCGGTGCTGCACTGGGCGGTCGGTCTGGAGATGACGCGGGCGGCCGGGACGGTGGTCTTCCTGTTCCTGGTGACGGCGTGCTTCGCGGCGATCGTGCAGTGGCTGAACGCACGCTTCGGGGCGGCGGGCAGGATCCTCGTCCTGGCCCTGCTGATGCTCCAGTTGACCTCCGCGGGCGGCACGTACCCCGTGCAGACCAGTCCCGGGTTCTTCAACGCGCTGCATCCCTTCCTGCCGATGAGTTACGTCGTCGACGCCCTCAGGAGGCTCATCACCGGCGGCGGCCTCGGCCCGGTGTGGCAGGCGTGTGCCGTCCTGGCGGCCTTCACCGCGGGGGCCCTCGCGCTGACCGCCGTGTCGGCCCGCCGCCGCCAGGTGTGGACGCTCGACCGGCTGCACCCGGAGCTGACCCTGTGAGCCCGGCGGTGACTCCCCCGGCCACTCCTCCAGTGCTTCCCGGGGGGACGGCTCCTGTGACAATCAGGACCATGGAAAGCAGCAGCACCACGTCGGGTGTCAGCACGCGCCGCGAGGCCACTCGGCAAAAGCTCTACGAAGCGGCCGTCACGCTCATCGCCGAGCAGGGTTTCTCCGCCACCACGGTGGACGAGATCGCCGAGCGGGCAGGGGTCGCGAAGGGCACGGTCTACTACAACTTCGCGAGCAAGTCCGTCCTCTTCGAGGAGCTGCTTCGGCACGGCGTACAGCTCCTCAGCGCGTCCCTGCGCGAGGCGGCCGAGCAGACGGCACGACAGGGCGGCAGCAAGGTCGACGCCCTGGACGCGATGATCCGCGCGGGGCTCGTCTTCATCCAGACCTACCCGTCCTTCACGCAGCTGTACGTGGCGGAGCTGTGGCGCACCAACCGGGCCTGGCAGTCCACGTTGATGGTGGTCCGGCAGGAGGCCGTCGCGGTCGTGGAGGGCGTGCTCCGCGAGGGCGTGGACAACGGCGAGTTCAGCGACGAGATCGACGTGCAGCTGACCGCGGCCGCGCTGGTCGGCATGGTCCTGGTGGCCGCCCTGGACTGGCAGTCCTTCCAGCCGGAACGGACCCTGGACGACGTGCACTCGGCGCTGTCCCGGCTGCTTCAGGGGCGGGTCAGCGGGCGCGGCTGAACACGGCCGGCCCCGCGAGGCCGACCTCGAAGGCCGCCCGCACTGCCGACGCAGACACACGAAAGCGCCGGTCCGATGTGGCCGCGTCCCCCGCGGGCCACCTCGAACCGGCGCCTTCTCCTGCTCCCCCGTTCCCCCGTACTCCCCCGTTTCCCCCGTACGGTCGTTCCCCCGGGTTCCCCCGAGTCTCGCTCCCGCCGACACCGGCCGGCGGAAGGAGCGGATGGGGGGCGGCTCCGTTCCGGCGCCCCGTGTCGCCGGTGCCGGAGCCTTGCCCCTTCTCCGTGTCCCCACTCTCTCGTTCGCGCAGGTCTCGCCCCATCCGTGCGCGTACTCATCTCACCGGCTGAGTACGGATACTCAGCCCTGCGCACTCAGCCTCAGGCCTCGCTGTCGCCGACTGGTTACGATCGCGTCCGTGTCCGTACTCCCCTTGGTGTTCACGAGCGGCTGGGCCAGCGGCGTCAACGCGTACGCCGTGGTGCTGCTGCTGGGCGTGTTCGGCGCGACAGGGCTGAGCGACGAGGTCCCGGAGAGCCTTCAGCGCCCCGAGATCCTCATCGCGGCCGGCGTCCTGTTCCTGTGCGAGGCGGTCGCCGACAAGATTCCGTACGTCGACTCGGCGTGGGACGCGGCACACACCGTGATCCGGCCGGTCGCCGGTGCCTGGGTCGGGGCGCTGCTGGCCGGACAGAGCGGTTCGCTCTCCGACGTGACGGCGGGTCTGGTCGGCGGTTCGACGGCGCTGGCCAGCCACGCGGTCAAGGCCGGGACGCGGATGGCGGTCAACACCTCGCCGGAGCCCTTCAGCAACGTGATCGTGAGCCTGGCCGAGGATCTCGGGGTCGCCGGGATCGTCACCTTCGCGATGTTCCATCCGGAGGCGGCGGCGATCATCGCGGGCGTGCTGCTGGTCGCAGGTCTCGGCGTGCTCTTCTTCCTGGTCTCACGCATCCGCCGGTTCCTGCGGCGCAGGGCCCAGCGACGTGAGGAGAGACGGCTGGCCTCACGGACGGGACGGCCCCCGCCCTGAGGGCCGGTGGCCGTGACCGGGTTGTCGGTGGCGGCCGATAAAGTCGCAGGCATGGCACGGATTGCGGTGATCGGCGCCGGGATGGGTGCGATGGCGGCCGCTGCCCGGCTGGCCGTCGCGGGCCACCGGGTGACGGTGTACGAGCGTACGGAGACGTACGGCGGAGCGGTGCGCCGCTTCGAGCGCGACGGCTTCTCCTTCGACACGGGCCCGGGGCTCCTGCCCCTGCCCGCGGTCTACCGCGACCTGTTCGTCAAGACCGGCAAGGAGCCGCTGGAGTCCTGCGTCGAACTGGTCCAGGTCGACCCGTCCTCGCACCACCTCTTCGCGGACGGCACCCGGGTGTCGCTGCCCAACGCCTCGCGCGCGGGCGTCGTCGCGGCTCTGGACGAGGCGCTCGGGGCGGGCGCCGGACAGCGCTGGGGCGACTTCCTGGTCCGGGCACGCGAGGCCTGGGACCGGACGCGCAGGCCGCTCCTGGAGGAGCCGCTGTGGCCGAACTGGTCGGTGCTGGCCGAGCGCGAGCCCTATCCGGCGGTTCCGCACAAGCGGCTGCTGCGCACCCGCCGGGCCGGCACGCTCGCCGAGATCGGTGCCTGGGAGCTGCGCGACGCCCGGCTCGCCGCCCTCCTGGACAACCACGCCCTCACCTACGGTCTGGACCCGGGCGACGCTCCGGCCGGCGCCTCCGTGCTGCCGTACATGGAGCACGCCTTCGGCACCTGGTATGTCCGCGGCGGAATGCGGGAGTTGGCGCGCGCGCTGTACGAGCGGTGCGTGGCCAGGAGGGTCGAGTTCGTCTTCGGCGCCGAGATCACCGGGGTGCTGGACAAGGACGGCCGGGCGGCGGGCGTGGAACTCGCTGACGGCACGGTCGCGGAGGCGGACACCGTCGTCGGCACCGGGCCCTGGCGGCTGGCCGGTCTGGTGCGGGGGCGTGCGCTGTACGACGCGCAGGCCGTCGGGCCGAACCCCGAGGGCATGGCCGCCGGCCGGGTCGTCGTCTGCCTGGCGCTGCGCGGCGCCCGGGCGGCGGACGCCGCCCACCGCACCGTCGTGCACAGCCGGGATTCGGAGAGCGAACTGGAGTTCCTCGCGCACGGCGTGCCGCCCGAGCAGCCGACCGTGCGCATCGACCGGCCGGACGATCCGGCCCTGCGCCCCGACGACGGACACGAGGCCGTGGTGCTCACGTCGACGGTGCCGTCACTGACGCGCTACGACTGGACGGCGGCCGGTGCCGCCGACGCGTTCGCCGACCGGATGGTCACCGCCGCCGAGCGGGCGCTGCCGGGGCTGCGGGAGCGGACGCTGTGGCGCGAGGTGCGGACTCCCGTGCACACCCGCGCGGAGACGGGCGCCGAGGGCGGCGGCGTGCCCGCACCCGCCCTGGCCTCGGCCGCGGGAACCCTGCTGCACCCGTCCAACAGCACGGCGATACCAGGTCTGTTCACCGTCGGCGGCTGGTCGCATCCGGGGGGCGGTCTTCCGCACGCCGGCATGTCGGGCGCGCTGGTCGCCGGACTGGTCGTGGAGGGGCCGGAGTTCCGGGGTTCTCGATGAACACCCGGCATCCTGGCCGAGCGGCGGTTCAGAACCGGTAGTGCTCGTCGTAGCCGTTGCCCTGCGTCTGGCCGTTGCCCTGGTAGGGATACGGCTGCTCCGGCGGGAGTTCGCCGCCGTAGGGGTCGTCGGTGCTGCGCTGCTGCGGCACCCACACCCCGCCGGCCGGCGTCTCACCGGCGTACGTGCCGTTGCCGTACTGGTCCTGGCCGTAGCCCTGCTGGTCGTACTGCTGCTGACCGCCGTAGGAGGCGTCGTACGAGCCGCCGCCGTAGGTCTGCGTGCCGATGTAGGGGTCGGAGTAGGCCGCGTACTGCTGCTGTCCGGCCGCGTCGTAGCCGTACTGCTGCTGGTCGTAGCCGGAGTAGCCCTCGTACCCGGAGGTCTGGGCGGTTGCCGCGTACTGGTCCTGGGTCTGGTCCCCGGTGGCGTACGAGGGGTCGGCGGGGGCCGCGTACCCGGAGTTGCCGTATATGCCGTACGAGCCGGTGTCGTCGGGCAGCGGCTGCGGCTCGTACACGGCGGTGCTCTCGGCGGCCGCGGGGTTGACGGGGCGCGCGGGCGAGAACACGTCGTCGCGGTCGTAGTCGTCGTGGCCGTAGGCGCTCGTGTCCTGGCCGTACTCGGCGTCGCCGCCGAAGCCGGCCTCGGCCGCCTCGAGGTCGGTGACCTCCAGCGTCGGGTCCTGGTGTTCGGCCTTGCCGCGGCGTCGCTTGCTGCCGTCGGCACCCGGGCGGCTGACCGCCCAGCCGGACGCGAAGCCACGGCGGAACGAGAGGGTGACGTACGTCTGGCCGACCGCGAAGGCGACGGCCCCCAGGCCGATGACGACGACGGAGGGAATCAGGACGCCCAGCACGACGCCGAGGAAGCCGCCGAAGGCGAGCAACCGCCAGCGCAGGCGCGCCTTGTACTGCAGCAGCACCTCGCCCAGCAGCCACAACGCGACGACGCCGAACGCGATGTAGAGGACCGTCCAGCCCATGTACGCCCCTCTCCCAGTGGCCGCTACGCAGTGTGTCGTAAACCGGTGCGACCGGTCTAGGCCTGCGGTGGGTGGTGCAGGCCCAGGTTTTCGTAGATTTCCAGCGTCGCCGTGGAGTTGTTCAGCGTGATGAAGTGCAGACCGGGCACTCCCTCGGCCAGCAGCCGGGCGCAGAACTCCGTGGCGTAGTCGATGCCAATGGAGCGTACAGCGGCCGGATCGTCTTTTGCTGTGAGGATTCGCTCTTTCAGGGCGGGCGGGAAGGCAGCGTTGGTGAGGGACGGCACCCGGTCCAAGGACTTCACACTCGCGATCGGCATGACCTCGGGGATGACCGGGGTCTCGCAGCCGGCGGCCGCGACCTTGTCCCGCAGCCGCAGATAGTCCTCCGGGTGGAAGAACATCTGCGTGATCGCGTAGTCCGCGCCCGCGCGGCACTTGTCGACGAAGTGCCGGACGTCGGTGTCCCAGTCGGCCGAGCGCGGGTGCATCGCGGGGAAGGCCGCGACGCCCACACAGAAGTCGCCGGACGCCTTGATCAGTTCGACGAGTTCGGCGGCGTAGGTCAGGCCCCGGGGGTGCGGCACCCAGTCGCCCATCGGGTCGCCGGGCGGGTCGCCGCGCAACGCCAGCATGTTGCGGATCCCGGCGTCGGCGTACTGCCCGATGATGTTGCGCAGGTCGGCCACCGAGTGGTCGACCGCGGTGAGGTGGGCGATCGGGGTGAGCGTGGTGTTGGACGCGATCGCCTCGGTCGCCTTGACCGTGCCGGCGCGGGTGGAACCGCCCGCGCCGTAGGTCACGGAGACGAAGTCGGGCGCCACCGCCTCGACCCGGCGCAGCGCGTTCCACAGGTTCCGCTCGCCCTTCGGGGTCTTCGGGGCGTAGAACTCGAACGAGTACGTCGTTTTGCCGGTCGCGAGCATGTCACGCACGGTGCGGGCGTGGTCCGACCTGGTGGATGCGGTGCCGAGGGCCATACCGGCAGGTTAGTCAGGGGGAGGCGGTCCCCCAACCAGATCCCGGAAATTTGCCCGTTTTGTCGATTTGTTGTCCACCCTTCGGACACTCCGGACAGTGACGGGTCTCACTCCTGCCGCACTCGCTTGGCGAACTCCGCCGCGGCGGCGCCCGGGTCGTCCGCCTGCGTGACGGCACGCACGACCACGACCCGGCGGGCGCCCGCCGCCAGCACCTCGTCGAGGTTGCCGAGGTCGATGCCGCCGATCGCGAACCAGGGGCGGTCGGTGCCGAGCGAGGCGGTGTACCGGACCAGGTCGAGGCCGGGGGCATGGCGGCCGGGCTTGGTCGGGGTCGGCCAGCAGGGACCGGTGCAGAAGTAGTCCACGCCCTCCTGGACGGCGGCCGCGGCGGCCTCGGACTCGGCGTGCGTGGAGCGCCCGACGAGGACGTCCTCGCCGAGGATCGCGCGGGCGGCGGGTACCGGCAGGTCGCCCTGGCCCAGGTGCAGGACGGCGGCCGCGGCGGCGTGGGCCACGTCCGCGCGGTCGTTGACCGCGAGGAGCTTGCCGTGCCGGGCGCAGGCCTCGGCGAACACCTGGAGGTGCTCCAGCTCCTCCGCCGCCTCCATGCCCTTGTCCCGCAGCTGCACGATGTCGACCCCGCCGGCCAGGACGGCGTCCAGGAACTCGGCGAGGTCTCCCTGCCGCTTGCGGGCGTCCGTGCAGAGGTAGAGCCGGGCGTCGGCGAGCTGGGCGCGGGCGGTGGTGTCGGACATGCGTAGATCCCCCCGTGGTGGATGGGCGTACGGGCCGCGGGCCGAAGCGGTGGGCCGCCGCGGGCCGTGGTGAACCACGGCCGTGGCCTTCGCGGGCCATGGCGGGCCGCGCCTGTGGCCTTGGCGGGCCGCAGTCAACCACGACCGTGGCTCTTGCTCGCCACGGCCCGTACGTCGGGCGGTGTTCGGATCAGCGTGCTCGGATCAGACGGCGAGCGCCTGGGCCCGGCGCTTCACCTCCGTGCCGCGATTCTCACTGAGGGCCTGCGCGGGGGTGCCGGGCAGGCTCGGGTCGGGGGTGAAGAGCCACTCGAGCATCTCTTCGTCGGTGAAGCCGTCGTCCCGCAGGAGCGTCAGGGTGCCCGTCAGGCCCTTGACGACCTTCTGCTCGGCCCCGTCGATGAAGGCGGCGGGGACGTGCAGCGCACGGTTCTCACCACGGCGTACGGCGATGAGCTGGCCCTCCTTGACCAGCTGCCGCACACGCGTCACCTCGACATCGAGCATTTCCGCGATGTCGGGGAGGGTGAGCCAGGCGGGGACGAGAGCATCGATCTTTGCGTCAATCTCGGTCACGGGACAAGCCTGCCATCCCGCACTGACAGTCGGAAGCCAGGACCGCCCGACCAGGGGTTTCGCGTTACGCCGTGGCCGCTTTCAAAGGCCTCGCCGGGTCGGCCAGCGCCGTGGCGTCCATGGGCGTGCCCGCCTCGATCAGCTTCCGTCCCTGCGCCAGGTCCCGTGGACGGCCCACCGCCAGCAGGGCGACCAGGCGGCCCTCCCGCAGCCAGCACACCGTCCAGGCCGGGCCGGACGGGTCGCCGCGCCACAGGGTGGTGTCGGCGGACCCGTGGTGGCCGGCGTACTGGACGAAGCGCCCGAACTGCTCGGACCAGAAGTAGGGAACCGGGTCGTAGACGGCCGCCGGCTCGTCGGTGGCCTCGCCGAGGATGTTCGCGGCGACCGTGCGCGGGCCCTGGAGGGCGTTGTCCCAGTGGTGGACCAGCAGGCGTTCGCCGTACCGCCCCGAGGGGAAGGAGGCGCAGTCGCCGACCGCGTAGACGTCCGGCGCCGAGGTGCGCAGGCCGTCGTCGGCGACGACCTCGCCGTGGGTGCCGAGCGTGATGCCGGAGCCGGCCAGCCAGGCCGTGGTGGGGCGGGCGCCGATGCCGACGACCACCGCGTCCGCGGGCAGCCGGGAGCCGTCGTCCAGCAGTACCGCGCCTGCTTCGACGCTCCGCACGCGCGCGTGGGTGCGCAACGTGGCACCGGCGTCGGCGTACCAGGCGGCCATCGGCGCGGCCACCTCGGCGGGCAGCGCGCCCGCGAGCGGCAGGTCGGCCGCCTCCACGACCGTCACCGCGCAGCCCGCCTCGCGGGCCGCCGTGGCGAACTCGGCGCCGATCCAGCCCGCGCCGACGACGACGATGTCGTGCCGCCGGGCGAGCACCGGGCGCAGCCGTTCGGCGTCGTCCAGGGTGCGCAGCAGGTGCACGCCGGGCACGCCTTCCGCGCCGGGCAGCCGGATCGGTTCGGCACCGGTGGCGAGGACCAGGACGTCGTAGGGCACCGGCCCCTCGGCGGTGGCCAGCTCGTGCTCGGCGGGGCGGACGCCCAGGACCTCGCGCCCGAGCCGCAGTTCGATGCCGAGTGCCTCGAAGTCCACGTCGAAGGCGGAGCCCTCGGCCGTGCCGAGCAGCACGGCCTTCGACAGCGGTGGCCGGTCGTACGGCTGGTGGGGTTCGGCGCCGATCAGCGTGACGGTGCCGGTGAAGCCCTGCTCCCGCAGGGCGACCGCGGTCTGCACTCCGGCCATGCCCGCACCGACCACGACGACCCGCCGCGGCATGGACGTTCCCCGGTCCTGCGTCTGCTCACTCACCTGATCACCTTAGTCAGCTGACTGTGCGTCAGTCAGGGGGCGTGCTCGGTGAGCTGCTCCACAACGCTCGTCCCGCTGCCCGGCTGCGACTCCCACTCCCAGGTCTCCTCCAGCCGTACCCGGCCGTCGGTCAGCTCGACGATCGTGGACACGCAGTGCCCCGAGGACGTCGTGCCGTCCTCCTTGAGCTGTACGTACCGGAAGTCCAGGAGATCGCCCTCCCGTGTCCCCACCAGGTGCCCGCGCACGACGTCCCCGCCCGCGTACTCGGCCCAGATCTCGCCGTCCTTCTCGTGGTACGCGAACCGGGTGCGGGTACCCACCTGACCTGGGGCCTGGTCGGCGACGGGGGCGAGGACGAGGCCGTCGAGCGAACGGGTCACAGGAGGAGGCTCCCTTACTGAGACATACGGCATTGGCTAGGGTGGCCAACGAAAGCACACGCGGGAGCCCGGACGCACCGGGCTGAGAGGGAGGCTGGCGGCCTCCGACCGTACGAACCTGATCCGGGTCATGCCGGCGAAGGGAGGGGCTGGACGCCCATGTCGCGTACGTCGGACACCTCACACACCTCGGACGTCCTGGTCGTCGGGGGCGGGATCATCGGCCTGGTCACGGCCTGGCGGGCCGCGCAACGCGGTCTCGCCGTGGCCGTCGTGGACCCCGGACCGGGCGGCGGGGCCGCCCAGGTGGCGGCCGGCATGCTGGCCGCCGTCACGGAACTGCACTACGGCGAGCAGACCCTGCTCGGCCTCAATCTGGAATCGGCCCGCCGCTATCCGGACTTCACGGACGAGCTCACCGGCCTCACCGGGCAGGACCTCGGCTACCGCCGGTGCGGCACGCTCGCCGTCGCACTGGACGCCGACGACCGCGCCCACCTGCGGGAACTGCACACGCTGCAGCGGCAGTCGGGGCTGGACTCCGAGTGGCTGTCCGGGCGGGAGTGCCGACGTCTCGAGCCCATGCTCGCGCCGGGCGTGCGCGGCGGGCTGCGGGTCGACGGGGACCACCAGATCGACCCGCGGCGGCTCGCGGCGGCGCTGCTGGCGGCCTGCGAGCGGGCCGGGGTCGTCTTCCACCGCACCTGGGCCGAGCGGCTGTCGGTCGTGCGGGAGCGGGCGGCGGGCGTCGTCACGCGCGAGGGCGTGGCCTTGGGCGCCGGGCAGGTGGTGCTGGCGGCCGGCAGCCTCAGCGGGCGGCTGGCGGGCGTCCCGGACGACCTGCTGCCGCCGGTACGGCCCGTGAAGGGGCAGGTGCTGCGGCTGACCGTGCCCGAGCGGTACGCGCCGTTCCTGAGCCGCACCGTGCGGGCCGTGGTGCGGGGCAGCCACGTCTACCTGGTACCGCGCGAGAACGGCGAGCTGGTCGTCGGCGCGACCAGCGAGGAACTGGGCTGGGACACGACGGTGACCGCGGGCGGCGTGTACGAGCTGCTGCGCGACGCGCACGAGCTGGTGCCCGGGATCACGGAACTGCCGTTGACGGAGACGCGGGCCGGTCTTCGCCCCGGCTCCCCCGACAACGCGCCGCTGCTCGGCCCGACCGGCCTCGACGGGCTGCTGCTGGCCACCGGGCACTACCGCAACGGCGTGCTGCTCACGCCGGTCACCGGCGACGCCATGGCACACGTCCTGACCACCGGTGAACTCCCGGAAGAGGCCCGCCCCTTCACCCCCAAGCGCTTCAGCACCGTCCTCACGGAGCAGCCGGCATGAACATCTCGGTCAACGGCGAGCGACAGCAGGTCGCTCCCGGCACCGCCCTCGACGTCCTTGTCAGGTCCCTCACCGCGGCGCCCTCCGGAGTGGCCGCCGCGCTCAACGAAACCGTCGTCCCGCGCGCGCAGTGGTCCGCCACGTCCCTCTCCGAGGGAGACCGCGTCGAAGTCCTCACCGCCGTCCAAGGAGGCTGACCCATGGCCGACGATCCCTTCGTCCTCGGCGACACGTCCTTCACGTCCCGCCTGATCATGGGCACCGGCGGGGCGCCCAGTCTGGACGTGCTGGAGCGGGCCCTGGTCACCTCCGGCACGGAGCTGACGACGGTCGCGATGCGGCGGGTCGATCCGGGCGTGCACGGCTCGGTACTGTCGGTGCTGGAGAAGCTGGGCATCCAAGTCCTGCCGAACACCGCGGGCTGCTACACGGCCGGCGAGGCCGTCCTCACCGCCCGTCTCGCACGCGAGGCGCTCGGCACCGACCTCATCAAGCTGGAGGTCATCGCCGACGAGCGGACCCTGCTGCCGGATCCGATCGAGTTGCTGGACGCGGCGGAGACGCTGGTGGACGACGGGTTCACGGTGCTGCCGTACACGAACGACGATCCGGTGCTGGCCCGGAAGCTGGAGGACGTCGGCTGCGCCGCGATCATGCCCCTCGGGTCGCCGATCGGATCGGGACTGGGCATTCGCAACCCGCACAACTTCCAGCTGATCGTCGAGCACGCACGCGTGCCGGTGATCCTGGACGCGGGGGCCGGTACGGCGTCGGACGCGGCGCTGGCGATGGAGCTGGGGTGCGCGGGTGTGATGCTCGCCTCGGCGGTGACGCGGGCACAGGAGCCGCAGCTGATGGCCGCCGCCATGAGGTACGCGGTCGAAGCGGGGAGGCTGGCCCGGCTGGCGGGCCGGATACCTCGGCGTCACTTCGCCGAGGCGTCGTCTCCCGCGCAGGGAATGGCCCGGCTGGATCCCGAACGGCCCGCGTTCTGAACACGGGTTCGATCGGGGCTCGCCCGGCGCCCGGCCGGAGCGGAAGCCGGTGCGACCTCCGTCACAGGTCCGCTTCAGTCCCGCTCCGATCGTGACCGAACCCGCGGCGCTGTCGGTCGCGGCTCGTACACTCACCTGCGTGGATACGACCCTTCAGGACCCGCTGGTCGGGCAGGTGCTCGACGGACGCTACCGCGTGGACGCGCGGATCGCGGTCGGCGGGATGGCCACGGTCTACCGGGCCCTGGACACCCGCCTGGACCGCGTGCTCGCGCTCAAGGTGATGCACCCGGCGCTCGCGGCCGACGGGACCTTCGTCGAGCGGTTCATCCGGGAGGCGAAGTCGGTCGCCCGGCTCGCGCACCCGAACGTCGTGCAGGTCTTCGACCAGGGCACCGACGGGTCGTACGTCTACCTCGCCATGGAGTACGTCGCCGGCTGCACCCTGCGTGACGTCGTGCGCGACCGCGGGGCGCTGCAGCCGCGCGCCGCCCTGGACATCCTGGAGCCGGTGCTCGCCGCGCTCGGCGCCGCGCACCGGGCCGGGTTCGTGCACCGGGACATGAAGCCGGAGAACGTGCTGATCGGGGACGACGGCCGGGTCAAGGTCGCCGACTTCGGGCTCGTCCGGTCCGTGAACACCGTCACCAGCACCACCGGAGCCGTTCTCGGCACCGTCTCCTATCTCGCCCCCGAGCAGATCGAGCAGCCGGGCGCCGCCGACCCCCGCGTCGACGTGTACGCGTGCGGTGTCGTCCTCTACGAGATGCTGACCGGCGAGAAGCCGCACGACGGGGACTCTCCCGCCGTGGTGCTCTACAAGCATCTCCACGAGGACGTGCCGCCGCCCTCGGCCCTCGTCCCGGGCCTGCCGTACGAGCTCGACGAACTGGTCGCGTCGGCGACCGCCCGCACCCCCGGCATCCGGCCGTACGACGCGGTCGCGCTGCTCGCCCAGGCGCGCGAGGCGCGGGCCGTGCTCAGCGACGACCAGCTGGACGCGGTGCCGCCGCAGGCGCTGTCGTCGGAGCGGGAGCACCGCGACGTCTCCGCCGACCGCACGACCGTGATCCCGCGCTCGCTGACCGTGCCGCGCCCGCTGCCGGTGAACGAGGACGAGGCCGAGGCCCGGTTCCACCGCACCAGCCGGCTGGAGAGCCCGCCGCCCCTTCCCCCGCGCCGGCGTGACAGCTCCCGGCGCCGGCTGGTGGCGATCGTGGCCGCCGTGCTGCTGACGCTCGGCGTCGGTGCGGGCGTCTGGTACATCAACTCCGGCCAGTTCACCCAGGTCCCGCCGCTGCTGGCGAAGACCGAGGCGCAGGCCCGGGACCGGCTGGAGCAGGCCGGTCTGGACGTCGGCAAGGTCGAGCACGCCTACAGCGACAGCGTGAAGCGCGGCACTGTCATCAGTACCGACCCGAAGCCTGGCTCCCGGATCCGGGACAACGACTCGGTGTCGCTCAGGATCTCCGACGGCCCTGAGACGGTTCGGGTGCCCGACGTGGAGGGCTACCGGCTGGACAAGGCGAGATCCCTGCTGAAGGACAGCGGGCTGGAACCCGGGATGGTCTCCCGGGCGTTCAGCGAGGACGTCCCCCGGGGCTCCGTGATCTCCACCGAACCGGAGAAGGGCACCGAGCGGCGCGCGGGCTCGGCGATCGCGCTCACCGTCAGCAAGGGCAGCCCGATCGACGTGCCGGACGTCACGGGCGAGTCGCAGGCGGACGCGCAGGCGGAGCTGGAGGAAGCGGGCCTGAAGGTGAAGATCTCCGCGAAGGAGATCAACTCCTCCGAGTACGACAAGGGTCAGGTCGCCCGGCAGACCCCGCAGAACGGCAGCACCGCCGCCGAGGGCGACACGGTGACGCTGACACTGTCCAAGGGCCCGGAGATGATCGAGGTCCCGGACGTGGTCGGCGACAGCGTGGCGGACGCCACCGCGCAGCTGCAGGAGGCCGGATTCGAGGTCGACGAGGACCGCGGGCTGCTCGGGCTCTTCGGCGACACGGTGAAGAGCCAGTCGGTGACGGGCGGGGAGACGGCTCCCAAGGGATCGACGATCACCATCACGATCCGCTGACCGTCCGGTCCGAGCCGCATGACACCCTTGTTCTGTGAAGAGTCAACAGTCCGGCACCGCCCCCGGCGCGCTGCGCAACCCCGTCGGCGGTCACGTCCCCGTGGCCGGCGGTCTGCACTCCGTGGGCCTGTCGTACGCCCATGATCTGAAGGCCGAGACCGTGCAGGTCTTCGTCGCCAACCCGCGCGGCTGGGCGACGCCCGTCGGCAGTCCGCGGCAGGACGAGGCGTTCCGGGAGGTGTGCGCGGCCGAGTCGATCCCGGCGTACGTGCATGCCCCGTACCTGATCAACTTTGGTTCGCACACCGAGGCGACCGCGGAGAGGTCCGTCGAGTCGTTGCGGCACTCACTGCGGCGCGGGCGGGACATCGGGGCGCTGGGCGTGGTCGTGCACACCGGCAGCGCGACGGGCGGCCGGGACCGGTCCGTGGCGCTGAAGCAGGTGCGGGAGTACCTGCTGCCGCTGCTCGACGAGCTCACCCACGACGACGACCCGTTCCTGTTGCTGGAGTCGACGGCCGGGCAGGGTGCCTCGCTGTGCTCGCGGACCTGGGACTTCGGGCCGTACTTCGAGGCGCTGGACGCCCATCCGAAACTGGGCGTATGCCTGGACACCTGCCACATCTTCGCGGCCGGGCACGACCTGACCGGGCCGGCCGGCATGCACCAGACGCTCGACCTGCTGGTGGACACGGTCGGCGAGGGCCGGCTGAAGCTGATCCACGCCAACGACTCCAAGGACGTGGTCGGCGCGCACAAGGACCGGCACGAGAACATCGGCGCCGGTCACATCGGCGAGGACCCGTTCCGCGCGCTGATGACGCACCCGGCGACCGAGGGCGTACCGCTGATCATCGAGACGCCCGGCGGCAAGGAAGGGCATGCGGCGGACGTGGAGCGGCTGAAGAAGCTGCGGGACGGCTGAAACCGTGGCCCTGGGTCAGAGCTCGGGCCCGTCTCCCGGCCCCTCCTGGTAGGAGTAGCGCTGTTGTTTCCAGGGGTCGCCGACGTTGTGGTAACCGCGCTCCTCCCAGAAGCCGCGGCGGTCGGCGGTCATGTACTCCACGCCCCGGACCCACTTGGGGCCCTTCCACGCGTACAGATGGGGGACGACCAGGCGGAGCGGGAAGCCGTGCTCCGCGGTCAGCAGTTCGCCGTCCTTGTGGGTGGCGAAGATCGCGTGCTCGGACGCGAAGTCGGACAGGCGCAGGTTCGAGCTGAACCCGTACTCCGCCCACACCATCACATGGGTGACGGCCGGGGCGGGCGGGGCGATGTCCAGGATGGTCCGGGCGGGGATGCCGCCCCACTCGGCACCGAGCATGCTGAACTTCGTGACGCAGTGCAGATCGCCCACGACGCTGGTGTACGGCAGGGCCGTGAACTCCTCATGGTTCCAGCAGTGCTTCTCGCCGTCCGCGGTGGCGCCGAAGACCCGGAACTCCCAGCGCTCGGACCGGAACTTGGGGACCGGACCGTAGTGGGTGACCGGCCAGCCGCGTTGCATGCGCTGCCCCGGCGGAAGCTCGGAGTGTGCCGCTTCTCCCGACTCGCGTTCCACCGGCTGACCCATGACTCCATCCTGACAGACCCCGGGCAGTGCACATGACCAGCCCCTACCCAAAACAGGCATTACGAACTAAGCCTGCCCTTACTTACTAAGTGAAGACTTACTGGACGATCTTCGTCACCGGTGGAATCATGCGGCGCAACCTGCCAGTTCCCCCCGGTTGGAAGGAGCCTCTGCAATGCAGGGCGACCCCGAGGTCATCGAATTCCTCAACGAGCAGCTGACCGCAGAGCTCACCGCGATCAACCAGTACTTCCTGCACGCGAAGATGCAGGAGAACTTCGGCTGGACGAAGCTCGCGAAGTACACGCGGGCCGAGTCGTTCGACGAGATGAAGCACGCCGAGGTGCTCACCGACCGGATCCTGTTCCTGGACGGACTGCCGAACTACCAGCGCCTCTTCCACGTCCGCGTGGGACAGACGGTCAAGGAGATGTTCGAGGCCGACAGGCAGGTCGAGGTCGAGGCGATCGACCGCCTCAGGCGCGGTGTCGAGGTGATGCGGAACAAGGGCGACATCACGTCCGCGAACATCTTCGAGTCGATCCTCGAGGACGAGGAGCACCACATCGACTACCTGGACACCCAGCTGGAACTGCTGGAGAAGCTCGGTGAGGCGCTCTACCTGGCCCAGCTGATCGAGCAGCCGGAGAGCTAGGCGGCCTCTTCGAGCTCTTCGAGTCCGGTCAGGGCCGTCGCGCCCTGGTCGGCCGACTGACGCCGGGGGTACGCGCCGCGACCGAGGATCGCCTGGATCCGACGGACGCAGGATCCGCAGTCCGTGCCGGCCTTGCAGGCGGAGGCTATCTGGCGCGGCGTGCAGGCGCCGTTGTCCGCGTGCTGCTGGACCTGCGCCTCGGTCACCCCGAAGCAGTTGCACACGAACACGCGGTTCACCTCCGCCGAGATCAATAAGGCTAACCTAACCTTACCCGTCACTCGGGGACCGCAAAAGTGGAGTGGGGGGGGGGGGGGGGGGGGGGGAGGGCCCCCCCCCCCCCTTCCCCCCCCCCCCCCCCCCCCCCCCCCCCCCCACCCACCCCCCCCCCCCCCCCCC
>NZ_JBVIPA010000020.1:0-19231 GCF_055578365.1 Streptomyces sp. NPDC033131 | reverse complement strand
TGGCCACCAAGAAGCGTTCGAAAGAGACCAGTTGTTCCACCCCGGCGGAGAGCAAGGAGGCTACCCCACCTTCCCCCTTCGTGGGGGGAAGGAGCGGGGAGGGGGGGGGGGGGGGGGGGTGTTGTGTCCCCCCCCCCCCACTCCGTGCTGCTGTAACAGGCGCGTCAGCTGATGATCTGCTACTGGTCCCGGTACATCTCCGCGACCAGGAACGCCAGGTCGAGAGACTGGCTGCGGTTCAGACGCGGGTCGCAGGCCGTCTCGTAGCGCTGGTGCAGGTCGTCGACGAAGATCTCGTCGCCGCCGCCCACGCACTCGGTGACGTCGTCACCGGTGAGCTCCACGTGGATGCCGCCCGGGTGGGTGCCCAGGCCCTTGTGGACCTCGAAGAAGCCCTTGACCTCGTCGAGCACGTCGTCGAAGCGGCGGGTCTTGTGGCCGGAGGCCGCCTCGTAGGTGTTGCCGTGCATCGGGTCGGTGATCCAGGCCACCGTCGCGCCGGAGGCGGTGACCTTCTCGACCAGCTCGGGCAGCTTGTCGCGGACCTTGTCGGCGCCCATGCGGACGATGAAGGTCAGCCGGCCCGGCTCGCGGTCCGGGTCCAGACGCTCGATGTACTGCAGCGCCTCCTCGGCCGTGGTCGTCGGTCCGAGCTTGATGCCGATCGGGTTGCGGATCCGCGAGGCGAACTCGATGTGCGCGTGGTCCAGCTGCCGGGTGCGCTCACCGACCCACACCATGTGCGCCGAGACGTCGTACAGCTGGCCGGTGCGCGAGTCGACGCGGGTGAGCGCCGACTCGTAGTCGAGCAGCAGCGCCTCGTGCGAGGAGTAGAACTCGACGGTCTTGAACTCCTCCGGGTCCGCCCCGCAGGCGTGCATGAAGTTCAGCGCCTGGTCGATCTCGCGGGCCAGCTGCTCGTAGCGCTGGCCGGACGGGGACGACTTCACGAAGTCCTGGTTCCAGGCGTGCACCTGGCGCAGGTCGGCGTAGCCGCCGGTGGTGAAGGCGCGCACCAGGTTGAGCGTCGAGGCGGAGGCGTTGTACATCCGCTTCAGGCGCTCGGGGTCCGGGATGCGGGCGGCCTCGTTGAAGTCGAAGCCGTTGACCGAGTCGCCGCGGTACGTCGGCAGGGTCACGCCGTCGCGGGTCTCGGTGCCCTTGGAGCGCGGCTTGGAGTACTGGCCGGCGATCCGGCCGACCTTCACCACGGGCACCGAGGCGGCGTACGTCAGCACGGCGCCCATCTGGAGCAGGGTCTTGAGCTTGTTGCGGATGTGGTCGGCGGACACCGCGTCGAAGGCCTCGGCGCAGTCGCCACCCTGGAGGAGGAACGCCTCTCCCTTGGCGACGGCCGCCAACCGGGCGCGCAGCTGGTCGCACTCGCCCGCGAAGACGAGCGGCGGATACGACTCGAGGTCCGCGATCACTGCGCGCAGAGCCTCGGTGTCGGGGTACTCGGGCTGCTGCGCCGCGGGCAGGTCTCGCCAGGTGTTGCCAGCGCTGGCGCTGGTCTTAGCGTTCACGGTCACGCCCTCAACATTACGGGGTCGTGTCGAGGGATTTTCGTGCGGCTCGACAGGTGAGACACGCTCCCGCTCAGGTGCGCGTGGGGTAGGGTGCGTCGCATGTTCGCGCATTCGACCCAGACCTGGTGGTGGACCGCTCATCCGGCGGCCCACTGACTGCGCGTACGCAAGACTTCGCGAAGGCCGCCCGAGGGGCGGCCTTCGGTGTTTTCCGGCGCTGAGGTCGTCTCTCCTTCCGAGAAGGAACACGACCGATGGACCTGCTTGACCTCCTGGACGATCCCCGTCCCTTCGCCCTGCTGCGCCGCCGATCGCCGGGCCACGACCACGACACGGTCGAGGTCCTGCTCGGCCCGGTCACCACGCACGACCGTCTCGCCGACCTCCCCGAAGAGGGCCTGGCGCTCGTCCCCTTCCGGCAGATCCGCGAGCGCGGCTTCGACGTCCGCGACGACGGGACGCCCCTGTCGGTGCTGACACCCGAAAATACGTACGAGATCCCGCTCGCCGACGCCCTCGCGCAGCTCCCCATCCACGAGGTGCGGGTCGAGGACGGCGGCTTCGACGTGGCCGACGAGGAGTACGCGGAGATCGTCGGGCGGGTGCTGCGGGAGGAGATCGGCGCCGGTGAGGGCGCGAACTTCGTGATCCGGCGGACGTACGAGGGTTCGATCCCGGGGTTCACGAGGGCCGACGCGCTTGCGCTGTTCCGGCGGCTGCTGGTGGGTGAGCGGGGCGCGTACTGGACGTTCCTCGTGCACACCGGCGAACGCACGCTCGTCGGCGCCAGTCCCGAGGTGCACGTGCGGATGTCCGGCGGGACCGTCGTCATGAACCCGATCAGCGGGACGTACCGCTATCCGGCCGAAGGCCCCACCCCCGAGCACCTGCTCGGCTTCCTCGCCGACGGCAAGGAGATCGAGGAGCTGTCGATGGTCGTCGACGAGGAGCTCAAGATGATGTGCACGGTCGGCGACATGGGCGGGGTGGTGATCGGGCCCCGGCTGAAGGAGATGGCGCACCTCGCTCACACCGAGTACGAGTTGCGCGGCAAGTCCTCGCTGGACGTGCGGGAGGTGCTGAAGGAAACCATGTTCGCGGCGACCGTCACCGGCTCGCCGGTGCAGAACGCCTGCCGGGTCATCGAGCGGCACGAGGTCGGCGGGCGGGGCTACTACGCGGGCGCGCTGGCGCTGATCGGACGGGACTCCGGTGGCGCCCAGACGCTCGACTCCCCCATCCTCATCCGCACCGCCGACATCGACGCCGCCGGGCGGCTGCGGGTGCCGGTCGGTGCCACGCTGGTGCGCGGCTCGGATCCCGCGGGCGAGGTCGCGGAGACGCACGCGAAGGCGGCGGGGGTGCTGACGGCGCTCGGCGTACGACCGGGAAGGCCGCGGGCGGAGAACACGCGCCCCCGGCTGGCCGACGACCCCCGGGTGCGGGCCGCGCTGGACGGGCGCCGGGCCTCGCTGGCGCCGTTCTGGCTACGGATGCAGGAGCGGGCGGAGGACCTGGCCGGGCACGCCCTGGTCGTCGACGGGGAGGACACCTTCACGGCGATGCTCGCGCATGTGCTGCGCTCGTCGGGTCTGACCATCACCGTCCGGCGATATGACGAGCCCGGCCTTTCGGAGGCGGTCCGCGTGCACGAGGGGCCGGTCATCCTGGGCCCCGGCCCGGGCGACCCCTCCGACACCGCCGACCCCAAGATGCGGTTCCTGCGCGCGCTGACCGCCGAGGTGATCCGGGAGAACCGGCACGGCGTGCTCGGCGTCTGCCTCGGGCACGAGCTGATCGCGGCCGAGCTGGGGCTGGGGATCGTCCGCAAGGAAGTGCCGTACCAGGGGGCGCAGACGGAGATCGACCTGTTCGGGCGGCGCGAGACCGTCGGCTTCTACAACAGCTTCGTGGCGCGCTGCGACGACGAGGCCGCCGCCGAACTGGCCGCGCACGACGTGGAGGTGAGCCGAGGCGACACCGGCGAGGTACACGCGCTGCGCGGGCCGGGGTTCGCCGGCGTGCAGTTCCACCCGGAGTCGGTGCTCACCCTGAACGGGGCGGCCGTCGTCCGGGAGCTGGTGGGTCAGCTGCGCGGCACGAGCACGTTCTCGGAGCGGCGGCCGGCCCGGTAGTCGAGGACGTTGCGCACGGTGGCGTCGACGATCTGACCGACGGCCTCCTCGGTGTAGTACGCCTGGTGGGACGTGACCAGGACGTTCGGGAAGGTGACGAGGCGGGCCAGGGTGTCGTCCTCGACGGCGTGCAGGGACTTGTCGAGGAAGAACAGGCCCGCCTCGGCCTCGTAGACGTCGAGGCCGACGCCCGCGAACCGGCCCGCGCGCAGTTCGGTGACGAGGGCGGCGGTGTCGACCAGGCCGCCGCGGCTGGAGTTGACCAGGACCGCGTCGTCCTTCATCGACTTCAGGGCGGTCCCGTCGATGACACGGAGGGTCTTCGGCGTCAGCGGGACGTGCAGGCTGACCAGGTCGGACTCGGCGAGCAGGCGCTCCTTGGGGACGTAGGTCATCCCGAGTTCCCGGCAGGCGGGGTTCTCGGCGATGTCCCAGCCCAGCAGCCGCATGCCGAAGCCGTGGGCGATCCGGGCGAACGCCTCGCCGATCTTGCCGGTGCCGAGGACGCCCGCGGTGCGGCCGTGCATGTCGCGGCCCATCAGGCCGTCGAGGCGGAAATCGAAGTCGCGGGTGCGGGTGGAGGCGCGGACGACACGGCGGTTGACGGCCATGGCGAGGGTCCAGGCGAACTCGGCGACCGAGTACGGCGAGTAGGACGAGACCCGGGCGACCGTCATGCCGAGCCGTTCGGCGACCTCGAGGTCGATGTTGTTGAAGCCGGTGGAGCGCTGGGCGACCATCCGTGTGCCGCCGGCCGCGAGGGCTTCCAGGACGCGCGGGCCGAGGTCGGCGTTGACGCTGGTGGAGATCACCTCGTAGCCGGCCGCGATGGGGGCGGTGTCCTCGTTGACGAAGACGTCCAGGCAGCGGACCTCGTGGTGGCCCGCGAAGGCCTCCTCGATCAGGGGCCTTTCGTCTGCCTGAACGCCGAAGGCGAGAATCTCCACGTCCGACTCCTCCCGTCCTGAAGGCCTGTCGGCCGAATATACGGTCCACAGGCCTTCAGGACCGGACGGGCTCAGCCGAAGAACACCCCGACCTCCTCGTACAGCTCGGGATCCACCGTCTTCAGCCGGGCCGTCGCCTCCGCGATCGGGACGCGCACGATGTCGGTGCCGCGCAGGGCGACCATCGTGCCGAAGTCGCCGTCGCGGACGGCCTCGATGGCGTGCAGACCGAAGCGGGTGGCGAGCCAGCGGTCGAAGGCACTGGGCGTGCCGCCGCGCTGGACATGCCCGAGGACCGTGGTGCGGGCCTCCTTGCCGGTGCGCCGCTCGATCTCCTTGGCCAGCCACTCGCCGACGCCGGACAGCCTCACGTGCCCGAAGGAGTCCAGCGATCCGTCCTTGAGGACCATGTCGCCGTCCTTGGGCATCGCGCCCTCGGCGACGACCACGATGGGGGCGTACGACGCCTTGAAGCGGGAGGTCACCCAGGCGCACACCTGATCGACGTCGAAGCGCTGCTCGGGGATGAGGATGACGTTCGCCCCGCCGGCCAGGCCCGAGTGGAGGGCGATCCAGCCCGCGTGCCGGCCCATCACCTCGCAGACCAGCACGCGCATGTGCGACTCGGCGGTGGTGTGCAGCCGGTCGATCGCCTCCGTGGCGATGCCGACCGCGGTGTCGAAGCCGAAGGTGTAGTCGGTGGCGGACAGGTCGTTGTCGATCGTCTTCGGCACGCCCACGCACGGCACGCCGTACTCGTCGGACAGCCGGGCGGCGACTCCGAGGGTGTCCTCGCCGCCGATCACGACGAGCGCCCCGACCTCCTGCCCGGCGAGGTTCTCCTTGATGCGGCGGATGCCGCCCTCCTGCTTCAGGGGGTTGGTGCGCGAGGAGCCGAGGATGGTGCCGCCGCGGGGCAGGATGCCGCGCACCGCGGGGATGTCCAGCCGCACGGTGCGGTTCTCGAGGGGTCCTCGCCAGCCGTCCCGGAAGCCGACGAAGTCGTAGCCGTACTCCTGCACGCCCTTGCGGACGATGCCCCGGATGACGGCGTTGAGCCCGGGGCAGTCGCCGCCTCCGGTCAGTACTCCGACGCGCATGGAAGTGTTCCCTTCGCCGCGGTTGCCTGAGGGGATCACGCTAGTAGTGATCCAGGTCACACGGGGATGGGCGGGAACGACAATTCCGTCGGTACGCGCAGGAGTTGAGGGACCGCTGTTCCGCTCGGGCCGGTTGATCTACTCGTCGTCGAGTCCGCGTTCTATCGCGTACCTCACCAGTTCGACCCTGTTGTGCAGTTGGAGCTTGCCGAGGGTGTTCTGGACGTGGTTCTGGACCGTGCGGTGCGAGATGACGAGGCGTTCGGCGATCTGCTTGTAGCTCAGCCCCTTGGCGACGAGGCGCAGCACCTCGGTCTCGCGGTCGGTGAGCTGCGGGGCCCCCGGCCGGCCGGTGTCCGGGGCGGGCTCGGGTTCGGCGGCCAGGCGCCGGTACTCGCCGAGCACCAGCCCCGCCAGGCCGGGGGTGAACACCGGGTCACCGACGGCCGTACGGCGGACCGCGTCCAGCAGTTCCTCCGTCGAGGCCGACTTCAGCAGATAGCCGGTGGCGCCGGACTTCACCGCCTCCAGGACGTCGGCGTGCTCACCGCTCGCGGACAGCACCAGGACCCGCAACGCCGGGTTGGCGCCCACGAGTTCCTTGCAGACCTGGACACCGGGCTTGGCGGGCAGGTTCAGGTCCAGCACCAGCACGTCGGGCGCGGCGGCCCTGGCGCGGCGCACGGCCTGTTCGCCGTCGCCCGCGGTGGCGACCACGTCGAAGCCCGACTCGCCCAGGTCGCGGGCGACCGCGTCGCGCCACATCGGATGGTCGTCGACCACCATGACCCTGATCGGGTCCTGCCGCACCTCGCTGCTGTCCGTCATCGTCTGTCCGCCTTCCCCCGTGAGGACTTGCTCTCCTTCGGTACCTTCAGTTCGACCTCCGTGCCCTGACCGGGCACCGAGATCAGTTCGGCGCTGCCGCCGAGGTCGCGCAGCCGGCCCCGGATCGACAGGGCCACACCGAGCCGCCCCTCCCCCTCTGCCTGCGCCAGCCGGCCCTCGGGGATGCCGGGGCCGTCGTCCCGTACGGTCACGATCACCTCGTCCGGCTCGTCCTCGACGAGGATCCACGCGCGCGCGTCCTCGCCCACGTGCTCACGGACGTTGTCCAGGGCGGCGCCGACGGCCGCGGCCAGCTCCCGCGCCGCGGCGGGAGGCAGTGGCACCGCGGCGCCGGGATCGGCGAGGTTCACCCTCGCGGAGGCGAACGGGGCGAGCAGCGCGCGCAGGTCGACGGGGCCGGTGGAGTCGTCCGGTTCCTCGACGGCCCGTACGACCGCCCCCTCGGCCGCGTCCTCCGACACGCGGGAGACGGGCACCAGCCCGCCGGAGACCAGCGTGCGCAGCGCGACCTCCTGCTCGCCCGCCATCCGGCCCAGCGCGGCCGCCTCGCCGCCGAGGACTGCGCCGCGCCGCTGCACCATCGCCAGCACCTGGAGCACGCTGTCGTGGATGTCCCGGGCGAGCCGCTCCCGCTCCCTCGTCGCCGCCTCGATCTCCAGGGCCCGGGCGAGGGTGCGCTCGGAGGCGCGGGCGACCTCGACGACGTAGCCGATGGCGATGGAGGCGACCCAGACCAGGATCACGTTGTGGACGGTGTCGCGGGCCGGGCTGCCGCGCTCGATCAGGTTGGCGACGGCGACCGCGGTGGAGGCGGCGGCCGCCCAGCGCCAGCCGCCCTTGATGGCGAAGGCCAGCACGGAACCCGCGGTCCATATCGACGGCAGCGTCGGACCGCCCGACTGGATGCGTTCGTGGGCGTCGGCGAAGGGCGTGAGCAGGATGCCGGTGAGCGCGATGGTGAGGTCGGCGGCGAGGAAGCGCTTGGTGCAGCTGGCCGCGTTCGCGACCTTGGGCAGGGTGGCCACCGTCCAGACGAACAGGACGCAGTAGTACGCGACGGCGACCCAGGGGCGGTCGAACCCGTCGTAGGCGGTGGCGAAGAACCCGACCGCGTACAGCATGGTGAGCACCCGATAGCCGGCGAGCGCACGCCACAGCGGCTGCTCGACCGACATCCGCATGACTCTCTCGCGCCTGGCCATCTCCCCCACCCCCCGTCCGATCCCCCAGACCGCCGTCTAGGACTCGGGCTTCTCCTGGTCCGTGTCGCCCTGCGCGGCCTTGTCCCTCTCGGCCTTGTCCCTGTCGGCCTGTTCCTTCGCCGCCTGCGCGAGTGCGGCCCTGGCCGCCTTCTCCGCTTCCTTCTGGGCCTTCGCGGCGTCCGCGATCTGCCGCTTGGCAGCGGTCGCGTACATGTCGACGTACTCCTGGCCGGAGAGCCTCATGATCTCGTACATGACCTCGTCGGTCAGCGCGCGGAGCACGAAACGGTCGTGCTCCATGCCCTGGTAGCGGCTGAAGTCCAGCGGCTTGCCGATGCGGATGCCCGGCCTCATCAGCTTCGGCACGACCTTGCCGGGCGGCTGGATCTTCTCGGTGTCGATCATGGCGACGGGGATGACGGGCGCGCCGGTGGCGAGCGCCACGCGTGCGAGGCCGCCGGGCTTGCCCCGGTAGAGGCGGCCGTCGGGCGACCGGGTGCCCTCGGGGTAGATCCCGAACAGCTCACCGCGCTCCAGGACGTCGATGCCGCTCTTGACGGCGGCCTCGCCGGCGCCGCGTCCGCCGGAGCGGTCCACGGGGAGCTGGCCGGCGCCCTTGAAGAAGGCGGCCGTCAGACGGCCCTTCACACCGGGCGTGGTGAAGTACTCGGCCTTCGCGATGAAGGTGACCTTGCGGTCGAGGACCGCGGGCAGGAAGAACGAGTCGGAGAAGGACAGGTGGTTGCTCGCCAGGATGGCGGGACCCTCGGCCGGAATGTTCTCGAGGCCGTCCACCCAGGGCCTGAAGGCAACCTTCAGCGGCCCGCCGATGGCGACCTTCATCGTGCCGTACAACAACCGAGTGCCTCCTGAGTCCGTCGGTCAGACCTTAACCCGGAGCCCTGTCAATGAGCCCGACGGCCCTGGTCGGTGTCAGTGCGGTCGCGTACGGTGAACCTCACCTGGACTCGTTCACGCCCTTCTCATGAACAGGAGACCGAAGGTGCCGGTCCTCCCTGGAGCCGAGCCGTTCCGCCACGAGGGCGGAGAAGCGGGGGTCCTCCTCTGTCACGGCTTCACCGGTTCGCCCCAGTCGCTGCGCCCCTGGGCGGCGTACCTCGCCGAGCGCGGTCTGACCGTCTCCCTGCCGTTGCTGCCCGGCCACGGCACACGCTGGGAGGACATGCAGCTCACCGGCTGGCAGGACTGGTACGCCGAGGTGGACCGGGAACTGCGCGCCCTGCGTGAGCGGTGCGGGCAGGTCTTCGTCGGCGGCCTCTCCATGGGCGCCGCGCTGGCGCTGCGGCTGGCGGCGAAGCACGGGGACGCGGTCAGCGGTGTGGTGGCCGTCAACCCGGCCAACAAGGTGCACGGCCTGGCCGCGCACGCCCTTCCGGTGATCCGCCACTTCGTTCCCACGTCCAAGGGGATCGCCAGCGACATCGCCAAGGAGAACAGCGTCGAGCTCGGGTACCACCGGGTTCCGCTGCGCGCCGCGCACTCCCTGCGGACCTTCTTCCGCCTGGTCGACGGCGAGCTGCCGCAGGTCACCCAGCCGCTGCTGCTGCTGCGCAGCGCCCAGGACCATGTGGTGCCGGCCGCCGACTCCGCGCGCGTCCTGAGCCGGATCTCGTCCACGGACGTAACTGAGATCGTGCTGGAACAGAGCTACCACGTCGCGACGTTGGACCACGAGGCGGACCGGATCTTCGAAGAGAGCTACGCGTTCATCGGCCGCCTGGCATCCAGCATCGGCAAGGAAGGGACGGCCGCACGTGGCTGAGCACGACTCCGATCGCGAGGACCGTGAGGAGCGCGAGGACCGCGAGCCGGAAGAGCAGCACGTCCCGTTCGACGAGGAGGCCGCCTGGGCGGCCATCGTCGCCGGGTACGGCGACGAGCCGACGGACCCGCCGGGCTCCAAGCCCTTCAAATCGGTCGAGGACCTGGCGCTGCTCGAGTCCGAGACGAACGAGACCGACGACGGCGGTGGCCCCGCAGAGGCCAAGGAGGCCAGAGGGACCACGGACACCAAAGAGGCCACGGAGACCAAGCAGCCCGGGGAGGACAAGCCCGCGAAGCCGCTGGGCGGCTCCGTCGCCTTCGCCCCGGGTGTGGGCCCCGGTGCCGGCCCCCGGGACTACAGCATGCCGGAGCCGTCCTCCGAGGAAGAGGACGCCGGCGAGGACGACGAGGGCCACTTCGTACCGCCGGAGCCGCCGCCGCTGCCCGCCGCCGACGCCACCGCGAAGTTCGCCTGGCTGGGGGTGCTCGGCGGGCCGGTCCTGCTCCTGCTGGCCGTGCTGCTCGGCTGGGACATGACCTGGTGGCTCGCCACGCTCGCCATCGGCGGCTTCCTGGGCGGCTTCGCCACCCTGGTGATGCGCATGCAGCCGGACGACGAGGACAACGACGACCCGGGCCGGGGAGCTGTCGTCTAGCCTGCCGAATCCCGAGGGCGGCCCGGCACCGGACAGTGGTCCGTGGCCGCCCGCGGGGCAGGCGACGAGTGACTGCGCCGGACTCCGTCCGGCACATGTGGTTCAGGCCGCCGGCACGCGAAGCGCGGCCAGTACGGGCAGGTGGTCCGTCGCCGTCCGGAGATCGGCCTCGGTCACTCCGGGCAGACCCAGCGGTACCCCGCAACCGAGGACCTCGATGCCCTTGGTGGCCAGGATCGCGTCGATACGGCGGTGTGGTGCGTCGCGGGTCCAGGTGTGTTCGCCGCCCCAGGGGGCGGTGGCCCAGCAGTCCTGGAGCCCCTCGCTGAGCCGGGCGAAGGCGCGCCCGCCGGGGCGCTCGTTCACATCGCCGCCGGCGACGGCGTGCTCCACGCCCATGCCGGCCAGCCGGTCGAGGAGCATGCCGGCCTGCTCGTACCGCTCGTCCTGGTGAAGCGAGAGGTGGCAGCTCAGGACGCCGACCCGGACGCCCCCGAACCGTACGACCGCGGTCGCGAAGCCGCGCCGGTGCCGGCCCGGGGTGAGCGGGAGCAGGACGTCCTCCGTGCGCTCGACGGTCGCCCGGAGTGAGCAGAGGATCGCCGGGCCCGCGGCCGTGCCGCCGCCGGAGAGGACGACCTGCCCGGACGCCGCGGCCAGTCGTGCCAGTTTCTTGCGCCAGCGGAAGAAGCGAGGGGCTTCCTGGAGGAGGACCAGGTCGGGGGCGCAGGCCGTGATCACGCGGGCGAGGGCGGCCGGGTCGTCGCGCATCGAGCGGATGTTGTAGCTGAGGACGCGGACGACGGCGGAACCGTCGGACTCGGTGCGGGAGCCGGGGAGCAGTGGGGGCGTCACCATGCCGTCACGATACGTGGTGAGCATGCCTCGCAGAGGGTCTTCGGCTGCGGGTCCGTCGTGGTCGCTCGTGCGGTTCCCCGCGCCCCTGCAGGGCGCGGGGAACCCACGTACCTCGAGGAGTGACCGCTACATGATCGGGTCGGGCTCGCGGGCCAGGTCCGCCGCGCCCACCAGGCCGGCCTTGTTGCCCAGCCGGGCGGCGATGACGTCCGCCACCGGGCGCCAGTTGCCGCCGACCAGCCAGCGCTTGTACGACTTGCGGATCGGGTCGAGGACCAGCTCGCCCTCGTCCGAGAGGCCGCCGCCGACGATGAAGGCGGAGGGGTCGAAGAGGGAGGCCAGGTCGGCGAGGCCGGCGCCGGCCCAGCGGGCGAGCTCGCGGTAGGAGTCGACGGCGACCGGGTCGCCCTGCCGGGCGGCCATGGAGATGTGCTTGCCCTCGATGCCGTCGGGGGTGCCGTCGCCGAGGCCGAGCAGGATGTCCGCGTTCTCGGGGGTCGCGTTGGCGCGCTGCTTGGCGTACCGGACGAGTGCGCGGCCCGACGCGTACTGCTCCCAGCAGCCCTGCGAGCCGCAGCCGCACAGCAGGCCGTCCGGCACCATGCGGATGTGGCCGAACTCGGCGGCCACCCCGAAGTGCCCGCGGCGCAGCTTGTTGCCGATGATGATGCCGCCGCCGAGGCCGGTGCCGAGGGTGATGCAGATGACGTTGCGGTGGCCCTTGCCGCCGCCGAACTTGTACTCGCCCCACGCGGCCGCGTTGGCGTCGTTCTCCACGACGACCGGCAGGTGGACGCGCGCTTCGACCTTCTCCTTCAGCGGCTCCTGGCGCCAGTCGATGTTCGGCGCGAAGTAGACCGTGGAGCGCTGACGGTCGACGTATCCGGCGGCACCGATGCCCACGCCGACGATCTCGTGGCCGGCGCGCGCGCCCTCCACCGCGGAGGCGATGGCGTCCACGATGCCTTCGGACGTTCCCGGGGTCGGCACCTTGAAGGTCGAGAGGATGTTGCCTTCCTCATCGACCACGCCGGCCGCGATCTTCGTGCCGCCGATGTCGACGCCGATGGTGAGTCCCATGAATCCCTCAGTTTCGGTCGAGCCCCGCTACGGCCAACCGTACCCGAGGGGGCCGTCAGTCCAAGTCGATGCGTTCCCCCGGGCCGGGCTCCTCGCCGTCGTCGCCTCGGCGTTCGTGCAGGTCACTCGGGTCGGGGTGACCGGCCGTCCAGCGCTGTTCCTGTGCCTGGACGGCCGAGCGGTAGGCGGCCAGCAGTTCGTTGCCCGCGGCGGCCAGGTGGTCGAAGACGTCCGGGTTGCGTTCGATGACGGGTTCGACGGCCGCCTTGGCCTGCTGCACGACCTGCTTGACCACTTGTTGCGCGGCGGGTCCCGCGACCGCGCCGAACAGGGGGGACTGGAGGCCGGACAGCTTGTCCGCGACGGTGTCGACGAGCTTGCGCAGCTCCTCGGCGGCCGAGCCCGCGGGCGGACCGTGCTCGGCACGCCGGCGGGCCTTCTCGGACGCGAGGTCCTCGGCACACGCCGTCGCCCACGCGTCGGCGTCGCCGGCCCGCACCTCGTCGACGGCCTCGCGCTCGGCGGAGTCGGACGGGGGGAGCTCTTCGCTCATGACGGACTCCTGACTACGGTTCGTCTCTACGACGTTACCCGAACGGCCGTATGCGGTTCACCGTGTCCCGGGCCACAGGCCCGGGTCGGGAGTGAACCGGATCCGCAGCTCGCCCTCCCGCAGGGCGGCGCCGCCCACGGTGCAGCGGCGCAGGGCCGACGGCAGCGGGACGATCCGGCGGAACCGCCCCGCGCTGACGACGAGTTCGTCGCCGCGGCGGATCAGGTCCAGGTCGTCTCGTGTCGCGCCGGGCATCGGGAGGTGCCAGACGAGGACGCCGTCCTCGGCGAGGTGGTCGGTGACGGGCCACTCGACAGTGGAGGGCTCCGCCTTGACGCCGGGGACGACGAGCGCGGCCAGGTCGTCGGCGCCGCGCGGGTCACGGCCGAGATGGGCCACCGCCCGGAGGCCGTACGACTCCTGCCATTCCGCCAGGATCTTGCGCTGCTGGGCGACGGGTCCGGCCAGCCAGCTGTCTCCCGCCGCCTCCGGCAGGACACGGTTCGCCACCAGCAGGTCGGGGCGCAGCCCGCGCAGGGCGAGGCCGAGGCCGGCGGAGCGGATGGCGTCGGCGCCGGCCGGGGAGGGCTCGGCGACCAGCCGTACGACGGTGTTCCGGTCGGTGACGACCGCCTCGACGGCGGCCAGTTCGACGTCCCAGCGGGCGGCGGTCTCGTACAGCCACTCCGCGGGCATGGGCACGCCGGCCAGTCGGCCGAGGAGGGGGCGCAGGGCGCGGGCCGCCTGCCGCTCGGACGGGAGCAGGCGGCGCAGATAGCGGCGCAGTTCCTCGGGGAGGGCGAGCAGGGCGAGGGCCTGCGGGGTGGGCGGCAGGTCGACCACGAGCAGGTCGTGCGCCTCGGCGAGGGCCGCGTCCCGCAGGGCGCGCAGCAGGGTGAGTTCTTCGGCGCCGGGAAGGGGGGTGACCTCTTCGGGGTCCAGGCGGGAGGCGCCGAGGAGGTCGAGCACGGAGGACGCGCGGTCCTGGAAGGCGGCCAGGTCGTCACGGAAGCCCGAGGTCGCGTCCGGCCGCCACGCGGTGAGGTTCGCGGCGGCCTGCACCGGAGCGGGGCCCGTCGAGGTGTCGAGTATCGCGCCGAGGGTGTCGGTGCGGTCGGCACTGAGCAGGAGGGTGCGGGTGCCCTCGCCGGCGGCGGAGAGAGCGGTGGCGGCGGCGATCGTCGTACGACCGCTGCCGCCGGGGCCCGTGATCAGGATGGTGCGCATGGGGGTGAACGGTACCTCCGCGTGCCGCCCCGGCGGGGACGGCTACTTCGCCCCCGACTCCACCCTTTTCTTCAGTCCGGCCAGCGCCCGGTCGATGATGACCTTCTCCGCCTTGCGCTTGATCATGCCGAGCATCGGGATCTTGACGTCGACGGTGAGCCGGTACGTCACCTCCGTCGCCCCGGCACCCGCCGGCTTCAGGAGGTAGGTGCCGTCGAGCGAGCGCAGCATCTGGGACTTCACCAGGGTCCAGGAGACCTCGTGGTCGCCGGTCCAGGTGTAGCCGAGGACCTGGTCGTCCTTGATCGCTCCGGCGTCCATGACCAGGCGGACCTGTTCGGCGCGCCCCTGGGCGTCCGTCGCCAGGACCTCCGCCTCCTTCACCTCTCCGGTCCAGTCCGGGTAGCGGGCGAAGTCCGCGATCACCCCCATGACGTCGGCCGGTGCCGCCTCGATCGTGATGCTCGAGCTGGTGTGTTCCGCCATCGCTGTGGCTCCTCCAGATGCGGGCCGGTAGGCAGGTCCACCGTGCGCAAGCCTGCGCACGTGTGTGCAGCGTGAAGGCTACCGCGCGGTCGACCGGCCGACTTCACCCCCATCTGCGGTCATTCACCATTCGAGGGCCCAGGGCTTGCCGGACCCCGCGAAGTGCCCCACGTTGACGCACTCGGTCGCGCCGATCCGCATCCGTCGCACCATCGGCTGGTGGATGTGACCGAAGAGCGCGTACCGGGGCCGGGTGCGGCGGATCGCGTCGAGCAGCGCCCGGCTGCCCCGTTCGAAGCGGCGCGCGACCGTGTCGTAGACCAGCTCGGGCACCTCGGGCGGGATGTGGGTGCACAGCACGTCCACCTCGCCCACCGCCTCGATCTTGGCCGCGTACTCCTCGTCGCTGATCTCGTAGGGGGTGCGCATGGGGGTCCGCAGTCCTCCGCCGACGAAGCCGAAGACCCACCCCCCGATCTCGACGCGCTCCCCGTCGAGCACGGTGGTGCCGGGTCGGGCGTACTCCGGCCACAAGGTCGGCATGTCGACATTGCCGTAGGTCGCGTACGTGGGCGTCGGGAACGCCGCGAACATCTCGGCGTACTGCTTGCGTACGGCCTGCTCGATGACCTCCGCGCGGCTCTCGCCGATCCCCGCCCACAGCCGGGTCCCGAGCTCGCGGGCCTCCTCGAAGCGGCGGGCGGTGCGCAGTTCGACGATGCGGTCGGCGTTCTCGACGCCGAAGAGGTCGGGGAAGATCCCGCGCGAGTGGTCGGCGTAGTCGAGGAAGAGGACGAGGTCGCCCAGGCAGATCAGGGCGTCGGCGCCCTCGCCGGCACGGGCCAGGTCACGGGCGTTGCCGTGCACGTCACTGACCACATGAACGCGTGTCCTCCGGTTACCGGCTGGTGTGGGTGCCATGGCGATCAAGCGTAAGGGTGTGCGGCATACGTGAACAGTGGCGGCCGGGCAAGGGGTTACTGGCCAGTCAGTTAGTGCGTGGACTACTGTGCGCGAAGGACACAACCAATCTGTGTGACGCAGCGAACATCTCGCCGGAACCCCCTGTCGAAGAAGCCATACCGGCGGGTAACGTCCGGGCAGTCCAGTCGTGCTCAGGATTTCAACCACCGGGCCCCATGGCCCGGAACGGACCTGTGAGCACCTGCCCGAGCCTTGGACCGCATCGTCGCATCACACAACGTCGTGGCGCCGGCGCCCTATGAGGAGCAGCAGTCTTGCGCGAGTTCAGCCTTCCGGCTTTGTACGAGGTCCCTGCGGACGGCAATCTCACCGACATCGTCCGGAGAAACGCCTCGCAGCATCCGGACGTCGCCGTGATCGCCCGCAAGGTCGGCGGTGCCTGGCAGGACGTGACGGCCACCGCCTTCCTCGCCGAGGTGCACGCGGCCGCCAAGGGGCTCATCGCCTCCGGCGTCCAGCCCGGCGACCGGGTCGGCCTGATGTCCCGCACGCGGTACGAGTGGACGCTGCTCGACTTCGCGATCTGGTGCGCGGGCGCGGTCACCGTGCCGGTGTACGAGACCAGCTCGGCCGAGCAGGTCCAGTGGATCCTCAGCGACTCGGGTGCCACCGCCTGCGTCGTCGAGCTCGACAACCACACGGCCGCCGTCGAGTCGGTGCGCGACAGCCTGCCCGCCCTCAAGCACATCTGGCAGATCGAGGCCGGTGCCCTGGAGGAGCTGGGGCGCCTGGGCCAGGACGTCTCCGACGAGACGGTCGAGGAGCGCAGTTCGCAGGCCAAGGCGGACGACCCGGCGACCATCGTCTACACGTCGGGCACGACCGGCCGGCCCAAGGGCTGTGTGCTGACCCACCGCAGCTTCTTCGCCGAGTGCGGGAACATCGTGGAGCGCCTGCGCCCCCTGTTCCGCACCGGTGAGTGCAGCGTCCTGCTGTTCCTGCCGCTCGCACACGTCTTCGGACGGCTCGTGCAGGTCGCGCCGATGATGGCGCCGATCAAGCTGGGCCTGGTGCCGGACATCAAGAACCTCACCGACGAGCTGGCGTCCTTCCGGCCGACCCTGATCCTCGGTGTCCCGCGCGTCTTCGAGAAGGTCTACAACTCGGCCCGCGCCAAGGCGCAGGCGGACGGCAAGGGCAAGATCTTCGACAAGGCCGCGGACACCGCGATCGCGTACAGCAAGGCGCTGGACACCCCGTCCGGCCCGTCGCTGGGTCTGAAGATCAAGCACAGGACCTTCGACAAGCTCGTCTACAGCAAGCTGCGCGCGGTGCTCGGCGGCAAGGGCGAGTTCGCCATCTCCGGCGGCGCCCCGCTGGGCGAGCGTCTGGGGCACTTCTTCCGCGGCATCGGCTTCACGGTCCTGGAGGGCTACGGCCTGACCGAGTCCTGTGCCGCGACCGCGTTCAACCCCTGGGACCGCCAGAAGATCGGCACGGTCGGCCAGCCGCTGCCCGGCTCGGTCGTCAGGATCGCGGACGACGGGGAGGTGCTGCTGCACGGCGAGCACCTGTTCAAGGAGTACTGGAACAACCCCGGCGCGACCGCCGAGGCGCTGGCCGACGGCTGGTTCCACACCGGTGACATCGGCACCCTCGACGAGGACGGCTACCTCCGGATCACCGGCCGCAAGAAGGAGATCATCGTCACGGCGGGCGGCAAGAACGTCGCCCCGGCCGTGATCGAGGACCGGATCCGCGCACACGCGCTGGTCGCGGAGTGCATGGTGGTCGGCGACGGACGGCCGTTCGTGGGCGCGCTGGTCACCGTCGACGAGGAGTTCCTGGGCCGCTGGGCTGCCGAGCACGGCAAACCGGCGGGGTGCACCGCGGCGTCGCTGCGTGAGGACGCGGATCTGCTGGCCGCCATCCAGTCGGCGATCGACGACGGCAACGCCGCGGTGTCGAAGGCGGAATCGGTGCGGAAGTTCCGCATTCTGCCCTCCCAGTTCACGGAGGAGTCGGGCCACCTCACGCCGTCCCTGAAGCTCAAGCGCAACGTGGTGGCGAAGGACTACGCGTCCGAGATCGAGGCCATCTACCAGAAGTAGCAAGGCCCCTGACGGACTGTCATGGCGCGGTGTCCTCGGCGAGGACCCGCGCCATCGTCCGTTCGGCGAGCGCGGTGATCGTCACGAACGGGTTCACCCCGATCGACCCGGGAACGAGCGAGCCGTCGGTGACGTACAGCCTCGGATATCCCTTCACCCGGCCGTAGGGGTCGGTGGCCTTCCCCAGCACGCAGCCGCCCAGCGGGTGGTAGGTGAAGTCATCGGCGAAGACCTTGTTGGACGAGCCGAACAGGTCGTAGCGGTAGATGGTCGAGTTCGCCGCGTTGATCCGGTCGAACAGCTTCTTGGCCATCGCGACGGAGACCGCGCTGTGGGCGGCGGTCCAGCCGAGCTTCACCCCACCCGTCCCGCCGTCGTACGTGAACGACGCCCGTGACGGGTTCTTGGTGATCGCCAGATACAGACTGACCCAGTGCTCCAGTCCCGTCGGCAGCGGGGCGATCTCCGCGAAGACGGGGTTCGCGGTGTTGGCCCAGTCGTCGATGCCCATGACCGGCATGGTCGACTGGTTCGCCCCGACCGTGTCCCACAGGTGGTTGGCGCGGCCGAGCATCACGTTGCCGTTGGTGCCCCAGCCGCCGCCGACGCTCGCGTCCAGGCCGGGCAGCGCACCCGTCTCCCGGGCGCGGACGAGGAGTTCGGTGGTGCCGAGGCTGCCGCCGCCGAGGAAGAGGTACGTGCAGCCGTACTGCTTGGTCTCGACGACCGTGCCGGTGGTGTCGATGCGGTCGACGGTGAGCAGCCAGGAGCCGTCGGCCGCCCGGGTGATGGCCCTGACCTTCTCCAGGGTGTGGATGGTGACGTTGCCCGTGCCGAGCGCCGAGGCGAGGTACGTCTTGTCGAGGCTGCGCTTGCCGTGGTTGTTGCCGTAGATGACCTCGCCGCCCAGCGCCGACCTGGTGGCCGTGCCGGCCGCCTCGCGCTGCATGTACCCGAAGTCGTAGACGTTCGGCACGAAGGTGGTCTTCAGGCCGGTCTTCTGGGCGTGGGCGCGGGAGACGCGGGTGAAGCGGTACCACTCCGTCGACTCGAACCAGGCGGGGTCGACGGTGTTGACGCCGAGCATGGAGCGGGCGCGCGGGAAGTAGGTGCCGTACATCTCGTCGGAGTCGACGGTGGGGAACTGCTCGGCGAAGTACGCCTTGAGGGGCGTGACCGCCATCCCGCCGTTGACGAGGGAGCCGCCGCCGACCCCCCGGCCGACGTACACGGACATGGCGTCGAAGTGCACCCGGTCCAGGACGCCCGGGTAGACGCCGATGTCCCGGTTGACGACGTCCAGCCACAGGAAGGTGGCCAGGGGTGCCTCGGTGCGGGTGCGGAACCACATGGACCGCTGGTCCGGGGCGCTGGTGGAGCAGAAGACCTTGCCGTCGGCACCGGGCGTGTTCCAGGCCCGGCCCATCTCGAGGACGAGGGTGCGGATGCCGGCCTGGCCGAGGCGGAGGGCGGCGACGGCGCCGCCGTAGCCCGAACCGACCACGATGGCGGGGGCGTTGTCGACGGCGGCGGGCTCGGCGCCCGAGGCCGTCTGGAGGCCGATGCGGGTGAGACCGGACGCGGCGGCGGTCTGCAGGGCCGCCATGCCCAGGATTTGACGTCTCGTCAGCTGACGCTGCATCAGTTTCGCTGTCATGTGCGCAGCATCGCCGGATTATTTCCCTCCGCCTAGGCCCAATGCCGGTGACTTAAGTTCTGTCTCGCCGAGTGATGGTGAGGGTGTCCGGTGCGGGTGGTGTCCAGTTGCGGTGCTGGGCCCGTTTGAGGG
>NZ_JBVIPA010000019.1:118523-166840 GCF_055578365.1 Streptomyces sp. NPDC033131 | reverse complement strand
CCCGCGCGAGGTTGTTCGAGCGTGGGGGAGGAGCCACGTGGGCGTTTCGGCAACGCGGCGAGGTGCGGTGCCAGGCCGCGCGACCCGGACGGGCACAGTGAAAGGACCCCTAAGGCCCCGGGAACCCCGCGCGAGTCCTGCGAGTTCGTCAGCACCTACCTGGCCAAGGCCCTCGGCCCCGGCAGCCTCGGCCTGGACGTCCATTTCATCGTCCCGGAACCGACCCTGGCCCCGGTCGAACCGGCGGCCGACCTGATCGGCCTCTCTGAGACGTCCAGGGCCAAGGCCCACGAGCAGGCAGCCGGGGAGGCCAAGCTCCTAGCCACCCAGATCACCTGACCGACTCCCTGCGACGCCTGCCCAGACCGTTCCGGTCGGGGCAGGCGTGTGTCGTTCACGCGAGGTCCTCGCTGATGAATGGTCAGCGGCCCAGAGATGCTGCGCGGCCGGTCGTCCCGGGAGACGGAGACAGACACGGCCTCCGGTGATCATGAGCTGTCGACCGTCTGGGGGCCGTCTCATCCTCACATCGTCCCGGGGCGACGTCTGTGGAGAGGCGGCGCACACGGCGAGGCCTCCGGCGCAGACCGGCACACAGAAAGACCAGCCACACCCAGGGGTCGCGACGACGGCGGCGACGCTCAACAATGCGGCCGCACCGACCGGGAGGCCGGCCTACGCAACGATCTTCGCGACGGAATCGCAAGCCTGCTGCGCGATGCGGTCGTCAGTGGTGTCGTCAGCCCCGCCCACGCCGATGGCGCCGATGACCTCTCCGTCGGCCGTGACGATCGGCACGCCGCCCGCGACCGGCAGAAGGTGGGAATCGACCAGATGAGGAGGCGCCACCTGCATCTGGGGGGACGCGGCGAAGGCCGCGAACCTGGCTGTTGGGACACCGCTCACAGCCGAGGTGTAGGCCTTGCGCCGAGCGGTCTCCACGCCAAGGAGTCCAACGCCGTCGTCACTGAGCAGAACCTTCATGACGCCACTCCGGTTGACCACGACAGCGCACACCTTGTGCCCCTCGGCCCTTCCTGCTTCCAGAGCGGCGAGTGCGGCGCCGTGCGCGATCTCAAAGCTGAGCGGCTCTCGCATGGAGCGGTCCCTTCCCTTGACGACCGAAGAGGCAGCAACCGGCCGTCATCCGCGGATTTCTTGGGCACCCTCGGTCCAGGCGTTCGCCGGTCCCGATAGGCGCCAGGAGCCCGCTCAGTATGTCGCCGCCCGACGCGAATGTGAAGTGGGGATCACATTCGCATCGCCGACCAGGGCTCACCCCGCAGGTGTGCCGAGCAGGTACAGACAAGCGACGTTCACCAGCTCGTCAGTGAGCTGACGCCATGTCAGAGGCCGGTCGGACTCGAACAGTTCGCCGTACAGCACGCGGTTCTGACAGGTCCCGTAGATCAAGCGATAGACGACATCCAGGCGTACCTCCGGCTCCGGCGCGTCGATCATCGGCACGATCGGCTCCAGGAACTGCCGGAAGACGCGATCGGCATCGATGGCGGCCTCGGACCCGACCCGAGCCACCGCGGGATCGGTGGCACCCGCGGCCAGGAAGACGCGCATCAGGCGCTCGTGTGCTTGATACGTCTCGGTAAGTCCGGCTACCGCCGAGGCGACCAGCGCGCTCGGGTCCGTGCGCAGCGGAGCGAAGCGGCGAATGATGTCAGCGCGAAACTGATCGATCATGTCGTGCTGCAGGGCCGCGATCAGGCGGTCCTTGTCGCCGAAACGTCGATAGACGCTGCCCACCGAGACGCCCGCCCGGGAAGCGACAGCCGCGACCGTGAGCGCTTCGGTGCCACCCTCCTCCAGGAGGGCGGTGCCTGCCTCCAGGATCCGCTGCTGGGTCAGGCGGCTGCGCGCCTGCTGCGCCGGTGGCAGGTCGAGTGTCGGTTCGGTACTCACCCGCCCCAGCGTAGAGGCAGCCAAGGGCCTACACCGCCGCCCCTCTCTCCGGCGCCCTCCGCACCTGGCGTGCACCTGCACGTAACCCTTGACGCACCCCGAGGGAAATGCGAATGTGAATCACCAATCCTATTTGTGGGTCGCATACGACGATGCCCTCGCAGGTGATTCCCCATAGCCCTGCATGCGCGCCACCGGCTGTGCGCCCGAGCCGCACGGGAGACAGAACGATGACCACCACTTCAGAAGTCGACACCGGCACGGCCTACGGTCGCCCGAAGCCCTCGTACAACGCCCGCCTGCGCGAGGTCGGGCCGGGTACGCCCATGGGTGAGGCGCTGCGTCGCTACTGGCACCCGATCGCCAGCTCGGAAACCCTCGTCGCCGGCGCCCTGCCGCAGAAGACCCGCGCACTGGGCGAGGATCTGGTCGTGTTCCGGGACGGCCAGGGCAACCCCGGTGTCGTGATCGAGCGCTGTACTCACCGCGGCGCCAGCCTCTTCTACGGCCGCGTCGAGGACGACGGCATCCGCTGCTGCTACCACGGCTGGAAGTTCGACGTCCAGGGCCGCTGCATCGAGCAGGCATGTGAGCCGGGCCTGGGACGCAGGCGCGACGCCGCCCGTCAGCCGTGGTACCCCGTCGAGGAGCGCTACGGCCTGGTCTTCGTCTACATGGGCCCGCCCGAGCTCAAGCCCGAACTCCCCCGCTTCGACGCGCTCGAGAACCCCGCCGAGGACGAGAAGTACTTCGCCAGCTGGCCCATCCCCCACGCCGCCATCACCGGCATGCCGACGGACTTCAGCTGGCTCAACATCTACGAGAACTCCGCCGACCCGACGCACGTGACCTGGCTCCACTCCACGCACAGCGGGTACCAGATGCTGGGCACCGGCACCTTCGGCTACCCCGAGAACTTCTTCGACCCGGCCCTCGTCGCCGACCGTGTGACGTACGAGCGCACCGACCACGGGCTGAAGTACACCCAGCGATTCGAGATGGAGGGTGAGGACGGCGAGGTCGCCGAGTACGGCTTCGCGGTCGAGCAGCACCTTCCCAACGTCTTCGGCCTGCCGAGCTTCGTGAAGGTCACCCCCGACGAGCGGCCGGACCAGTTGCTGTGGGTCGTGCCCTCCGACGACACCAGCCACCGGCTCTTCTTCTCGATCCGCACGAACGATCCCGAGCGCATGGTCCACTTCGTCATCGGCATCACGCAGAACGGCAAGCAGAACCACGAGCTGACCGACGAGGAGCGCCAGCAGTTCCCCGGTGACGCGGAGGCCCAGGGCTCGCAGGGAGCCATCACCCTGGACTCCGAGGAGACCCTGGCCACCGGAGACCGCGGCGTCGTCATGCTGCGTCGCATGCTTCTCTCGATGGCCGACGACGTCGAGGCCGGGCGCGACCCGATCAACATCGTCCGCGACCCGTCGGTGGTCCACCGCACCGAGTCCGGCCTCTTCACCCTCGGCAAGCGCCCCGCGGGCGACAACGCCGACGCCCCGCCCGCCGCCGGCATCTGAGCGGGAACCATGAACAACGAGTGGCTCGACACCATCGTGGTCGCCCGGCACGACGCGACTGCCCGGATCGTGGTGCTCGACCTGGTCAGTCCCGACGACGTCGAGCTTCCGGAGTTCGCCGCCGGCGCCCATGTCGACGTACTGGTGGACGGTGCCGCCGGGCTGGTCCGCCAGTACTCCCTGTGCGGGCCGCCGCACGACCGCGCCCGATACCGGCTGGCGGTACTGGCCGAGGAGGCGTCGCGCGGCGGCTCGCTGGGGATGCACCGGCTTCGCGAGGGCGACAGGCTGCGGATCTCCCGTCCGCGGAACAGGTTCGGAGTCTCGGACCAGGCGCGTCGCCATCTGCTGATGGCCGGCGGAATCGGCGTCACTCCCCTGTTGGCCATGACACACGAGCTCGAAGCCAGGGGCGCGGAGTACACGTTGCACCACTTCGCTCGAAGCCGGCCGGATTCGGCGTTCCTCGACGAGTTGGAGCAGAACCCCCGCGTTCGGCTCCACTTCGACGACGGCCCGGACGACCAGCGCTTCATCTCCGCCGCCGACCTCGGTCCGCCCGACCCCGACACGGCGATCTACGTCTGTGGCCCCGGGGGCTTCATGGACTTCGTGATCTCCATGGCACTCGGAGCGGGATGGCCCGCCGAAGCGATCCACAAGGAGCGCTTCGCACCCGTGGAGGACGCCGCCGCGCACACGGCCGGCGGGACGTTCAGGGTGCGGCTGGCCAAGACCGGCGGTGAGTACGAGGTCAAGGACGGCGAGAGCGTCCTCGACGCCCTGCTCGCGGGCGGCGTCGATGCCCCTTACTCCTGCCAGCAGGGAATCTGCGGCGAGTGCATCGTGCGCGTACTCGCCGGAGAGCCCGACCACCGCGACGACATCCTGACCGATCGTGAACGCGCCGACGGCATGTTCACCACGTGCTCGTCCCGAGCACACTCACCGATTCTGGAGTTGGACCTATGACAACCACGTCCACCGCAACCACCAAGGCCGTCGAGGCGATCGAGCAGATGGAGGCCGCATGGCTCGTGGCTCTCGTCGAGGGCGAGAAAGCGACGATCCCCCTCATGCTCGAGGACAGCCGCGTCGTCCATGGCCCGGTCGGGAGGGTCGACGACCGGGAGACCTGGGCCCATTTCCATGTGACCCGCCGCCGCTCGGTCTCCGCGAAGGCCACGGAGCTCGAGATCACGGTGCGTGGCAACACCGCGATCACCACGTGCTTCCACGAGATGTACACCGTCCTCGACGAGAGCATCGCGCCGTTCCCGATGCAGGAGGTGGTGACGAAGGTCTGGGAGGAGACCGCGGAGGGCTGGCGCCTGGCGCACATGGTCATGGGCAGGCGGTTCCCGCCGGTCTGACGTCCCGGAAGGCCGACGGCACGACCCTCACGACGCTGTTCGATGAATGGACAACAGGGTTCAGGGCGTGCCGCCGGTCATGGAGTGTTCGACGTACATGATTCGCGCGGCGATCGCCATGCATGGGTTCATGCGGCGATCGCCGCTGTCGTGGAAGTGAGGCAACACATGTCAGCCACTGAGACCGAGGCACCCACATCCGGCGCGGTCCGGACCAGTGACCTCTTCATCGCGGGCGAGCCCGTCGCGGCCAGGGACGGCCGCTACTTCGAGACGACCGAGGCCCTGACCGGCGAACCGATCGCACGGGTCGCCGCGGCCTCGGTCGAGGATGTCAATCTCGCGGTGGACGCGGCGGCGGCGGTCCTTCCGGAATGGTCGGGCCTTCCACCGGCCGCACGGCGGTCGGTACTGGAGCGAGCGGCCGCCCTGCTCGACGAGCGCACCGACGACATCGTCGCCACGATGAGCCGGGAGATGGGTGCCACTCTCCCCTGGTGCGGCTTCAACGTGCACGTCGCGAAGGGCATGCTCGTCGAGGCGGCCGCCCAGGCGTACGCGGCCGTCGGCGAGGTCATCCCGTCGGACGTGCCCGGCCTCACCGCCCTCGGCGTGCGTCAGCCGGTCGGCGTCGTCGTCGGCATCGCCCCCTGGAACGCGCCCCTCATCCTCGGCGTACGCTCCATCGTGTGGCCCCTGGTGTGGGGCAACACCGTGGTGCTGAAGTCCTCCGAGCAGACCCCGCTCACCCAGGCCGCCATCGTCCAGGTGCTCCACGACGCCGGTGTGCCCGCCGGAGCGGTCAACCTCATCAGCAACGCGCCCGAGGACGGTCCGAGCGTCGTCGAGGCACTGATCGCGCACCCCGCCGTGACACGCGTGAACTTCACCGGATCCAGCAGGGTCGGCCGTATCATCGGCGAACTCGGCGGGCGCCACCTCACCCGTGTAGTGCTCGAACTCGGTGGCAAGGCGCCTTTCCTGGTCCTTCCCGACGCGGATCTGGAGGAGGCCGCCGCCGCGGCCAGCTTCGGTGCCTTCATGAACCAGGGCGAGATCTGCATGTCGACCGAGCGCGTCATCGTGGACAGAACTGTCGCCGACGAGCTCTCCTCCCGCCTGGCAGAGCGTGCCGCCAAGCTGGTCGTCGGACCCCCGAGCGACCCCGCCTCACAGATCGGTCCGCTGGTCCACGCCGCCGCCCGCGACCACGTGGTCGAGTTGATCGAGGACGCTCGCACCAAGGGCGCGCAGGTCCTGGCCGGCGGCACGGCCGACGGCCTGTTCGTGCAGCCCACCGTGCTGCGCGGTGTCACGCCGGACATGCGCATCTACACCGAGGAGACCTTCGGACCGGTTGTCTCGATCATCGACGTGGATTCGACCGACGAAGCCGTCGCGGTCGCCAACGACACCGAGTACGGACTCTCCGCCGCGGTCTTCGGCAAGGACGCGGCCGCCGCGCTCGACGTGGCTCGCCGGATCAAGTCCGGCATCTGCCACATCAACAGCGCCACCGTGCACGACGAGCCCCAGATGCCGTTCGGTGGTGTCGGCGCCAGTGGCTGGGGCCGGTTCGGCTCCCGCGCCGCGCTGGAGGAGTTCACCGAGTTGCGCTGGATCACCATCCAGTCCGGTTCCCGGCACTACCCGATCTGAGGATGCGACGAGGTCGGGCGGCGCACGTGACACCGCGTGCGCCGCGCCCCCGGGCCTTGTTCCCCTGGCTGTGGTGCCTTGCCGCGGCCTTCAGTCCGGCGGTGGCCGCGGCATGGCTGGCGGACGCCCGAGAGACGGAGGCCTCCCAGCGGCTCGACCGCGAGCTGGAGGAATTCCTCAGGTCTGTCTGACCAAGCCCCTGTACCAGCGATCTTCACCCCTCTAAGGAGTCAACATGCCGCAGGCAGACACCGACCGCCACGAGATCCGCCAGCTCATCGAGAACTGGGCGCTGTGGCGCGACGCCGGAGACTGGAGCCGCTTCGCCACGGTCTGGCATCCGCGCGACGGCCGGATGAGCGCCACCTGGTTCCAGGGGAGCGCCACCGACTTCATCAAGGCCACTCGTGAAGGCTTCGACAAGGGAGTCAGCATCCTGCACTTCCTGGGTGGCCACACCGCGGACATCGTCGGCGACCGAGCCATCGCTCAGACGAAGATGACCATCAACCAGCGCGCGACCATCGACGCCGTCGAGGTCGATGTCGTCTGCACCGGGCGCTTCTACGACTTCCTCTCCCGCGACGAGGGCCGCTGGACCATCGTGCGCCGACAGCCGATCTACGAGAAGGACCGGCTCGACGTCGTCGACCCCGCTGCCTCACTGACCTTGGATCCCGAGCTCCTGCAACGGTTTCCGACCGGCTACCGGCACTTGGCCTACCTTCAGACCAAGGCGGACTTCACGGTGGAGAACGGGCTTCCCGGCCTCACCGGCACCGCAGTCGAGCAGCTCTACTCCGAAGGCACACAATGGCTGGCCGGAGCCTGATGCGGGCCGTCACCCGCATGCGGTCGACCCAGCCGACGACCTACCCGAGGAACAGACGATGAGGTTCACACACGAGACCCTTCCCCAGCGGGTGGTGTTCGCAGCCGGAGAGTCACCCCTCGCCGTGGCGGCGGAGGTCGAGGCACTCGGCGGATCCAGGGTCATGCTGATCGCGTCGGACCGCGAGAAGGCGCTGGCCGACCCGATCGCCAAGGAGATCCCGGTCGTACTGCGTCACGAGGAGGTCGTGATGCACGTGCCGGTCGAGGTCGCGCGACGCGCTCGTCATGCGGCGGCCGCCGCAGACGCGGACATCCTGGTCAGCGTCGGCGGCGGCTCGACCACGGGTCTGGCCAAGGCGGTGGCGATGACCACCGGACTGCCGATCGTCGCGGTACCCACCACGTACGCCGGCTCCGAGGCGACCAACGTCTGGGGCCTGACGGAAGGCGACACCAAGACCACCGGTGTGGACAACGAGGTACTGCCCGCGTCGGTCGTGTACGACGCCGGTCTGCTGACCACGCTGCCCGGTGCGATGACCGTGGCCAGCGGCCTGAACGCGATGGCGCACTGCGTGGACTCGATGTGGGGGCCACGCGCCGACCCGCTCGACCGCGCGCTGGCCCAGGAGGGCATCCGCGCACTGGCGACCGGCCTGCCCGCGGTGGCCGACGACTCGACGAGCGTCGAGGGCATCGAGCAGACGCTGTACGGCGCCTACCTGGCCGCTGTCGCGTTCGCGTCGGCCGGCTCCGGGATGCATCACAAGATCTGCCACGTACTCGGCGGCATGTTCAACCTCCCGCACGCACAGACCCACGCGGTCGTACTGCCCTACGTCCTGGCCTTCAACGCCCCGCACGCCCCGGAGGCGGAGGCGCGTATCGCCGAGGCCCTCGGCTCGGTCTTCCGCACCGAGGCGGCGAGCGCCGGTCTGGCCGCCCTGCGCCAGGTGCTGGACGCGCCGAGGGCCCTGCGCGACTACGGCATGCCCGAGGACGGCATCGCCAAGGCGCTGGGGCCGATCACGCAGGCGATCCCGGCCGACAACCCGACCCCTGTCACCGACGAGAACCTGACCGCGCTGCTGAAGGCGGCGTGGGCCGGCGACCCGATCAACTGAAGGAGCCCGTCATGGCTACCTACGTCAACCCCGGCGACGCCCGGGACGGTGCCGGCACGATCTACCGCGAGGTGTCGCCGGAGCAGCACGCGGTCGAGCAGCAGCTCGTCGACAACGTCCTGGCCTCCTTCGACGCCTGCCAGGACCCGCGGCTGCAGGAACTCATGACCTCCCTGGTCAAGCACCTGCACTCCTTCATCAGTGAGGTCCGGCTGACCGAGGAGGAGTGGGGGACGGCGATCGACTTCCTCACCAAGGCCGGCCACATCACCGACGAGGTCCGGCAGGAGTTCGTCCTGCTGTCCGACACCCTCGGCGCGAGCATGCAGACGATCAACGTCAACAACCAGGCCTACAAGGGCGCCACCGAGGCGACGGTCTTCGGACCGTTCTTCGTCGAGGACTCCCCCGCGATCGAACTCGGCGGTGACCTCGCCTTCGGTGCCCCCGGCGAGCCCTGCTGGGTCGAGGGCACCGTCACCGACACCGACGGCACGCCGCTCGCCGGTGCGCGGATGGAGGTCTGGGAGGCCGACGAGGACGGGCTCTACGACGTGCAGTACGAGGCCGGCAAGCGCGCGGGCCGTGGGCACCTCTTCTCCGCGGCCGACGGCAGCTACCGCTTCTGGGGCCTTACCCCGACGCCGTATCCCATCCCGAACGACGGACCCGTCGGCAAGATGCTCGACGCGGTCGGCCGCTCACCGCTGCGCGCCGCCCACCTGCACTTCATGGTGTCCCACGAGGGGACGCGCACGCTGGTGACCCACATCTTCCCCGAGGGCGACCCGATCGGCCGCAAGGACACCGTCTTCGGTGTGAAGGACTCACTGATCAAGCGGTTCGAGCAGCAGCCCGCCGGTACGCCGACGCCCGACGGCCGCGTCATCGACGGCACGTGGAGCCGGGTGCGCTTCGACATCGTCCTCGCCCCCACGGGCGTATGACCGGTCTGCCGCTCGGAATGAAAAGACGGTTCCCGGCGCGGAGGCGGCGTGCCGCGTCGCGATGGCCGCAGGGACGTCGAAGGGCAGGCGGCCCCGAAGGCATGGGGGCACACTCATCCTGAACGGCACGTGCGGTGCTGATGCCGACGCACACCGAGGTGGCCCGGTGCCGCACGACCACCTCGGTCCGCACAGCGGGTCCGAAGCATGTCGTTCCGCACTCGCTACCGGCGCTTGGCGTCGCCCGGGGCCAGCAGGCCGTCCACCACCAGCCCGGCCAGGGTCTCCGCCCTGGCGAGACGCTGCGCCCGCGGCAGGTGCTCGGGGCGGCCCAGGCGCCGGGCGAAAGGCTCCTGCACCAGTCCTGCCGCGGGAGCGATGACGGCGAAGAACCGGACGTCCATCGGAACCCGCGCCATGCGCCCCGGTGCCATCGACCTCTCGACGCTGGGCACGACGAGGGCCAAGGCCGGCTCGATGTAACGCTCGTAGAGGTAGTCCAGCCGCTCGGTGTCCCGTGCGGATTCATCCGCCAACAGCAAGGCCAGGTGCGGTTCGTCGATGTCGACGCGGTAGAACTCCGTGACGAACTTCCGTAGCACGTCCCCGAACTCGCTCCCGGGTGCGGCCGGCGCCATGCGCGTCAGCTGATCACTGAGCGCGGCGTCCACGACCGCACGCCAGAAGCCCGCCTTCAACGTAGCGGTCGTCGATGAAGGCGGCCTCGCCCTCGCCGGCCGTAAGGGAACCCCTTATGGCGCAGTCGGTGCCCTGGAGTGGCCGTCGTCTATGCCGACGAGCGGATCGTCGCCTATGCCGACGAGCGGATGAAGCCGGTGGCGCCGCCGTCCACCGGGAGGGCCGCCCCTGTGATGTAGCTGGCTTCGGAGGAGGCCAGGAAGAGCACCGCGTCGGCGAGCTCGTCCGGTTCTCCCATTCGGAGCATGGGGGTGCCGAGCCTGATCCGCTCTCGCATGGCCTCGCCGCCGCCGGGCGCAAGGCCCGTCGTGTGTGCGCCGATGTCAGTGTTCATGCCGCCCGGAATCACGATGTTGACCCGGATTCCGTCGCCGATGACCTCGTCGGCGAGGATGCGTGTCAGGTGCTCGAGTGCGGCTTTGCTGGCCCCGAAGGCGGCGCCTCCCGCCCGTGCCCTCCGACCGGCCACCGAGCCGCAGAAGACGACGGCCCCGCCGGGCGCGAGCAAGGGCCTCAGGCCCTGCATGACGAAGAACGAGCCCTTGACATTGATGTCGAACACCATGTCCCATGTGGCTTCGTCCATGTCGTCGAGGCTCTTGAAGCCGGAATGCCCGGCGTTGATGAAGGCGGCGTCGATCCGGTCGACTTGCGCGGCGACCTCCGTGACCGCGGCCTTGATGGCGGCCGGCGAGGAGAGGTCGGCCGCGACGGCGATCGTGCCGTCGCCTATCAGCTCGCTCGCGGTCTTCAGCTGGTCCGGGTCTCGCGCGATGATGACCACACGTGCGCCCTCGCGCGCGAATGCCTGTGCGGCTGCCAGGCCCAGTCCTCTGCTGCCTCCGGTGACGAGGCAGGTCTTCCCGAGGAAGCGCTGACGCCGGTCCTCGATGGCCGGGTCGCGACTTCCTACGTCAGTCGTGTCGTGCACGACGCTCCTTCGTGGTCGGCCAGGGGTAGTGGCTCACGCGTTGGTCTCGTCGCCGCCGAACGGAGCTTCACCATTCATGACGCGCTCCTCCGGAGGGATGGGTGCGAGACTCACTCGCACGTCGATGCACGTCGGCCGGCGGGCCGCGAGGGCGGCCTCGATCGCCGGGCGAAGCTGGTCCAGCTCTGTGACGTCGACGCCGTCCGCACCGAGAGCTCGCGCCACGCCTCCGTAGGATCCGTTCTCGAGGCGGTTGTTGGTGACACGGTCCTGTCCGTAGAAGAACTGCTGGGTGTGCAGGGTGGCGCCCCAGGCTTGGTTGTTGAGGACGATCACAATGACGGGGAGCCCCGCCCGGACGAGGGAGTCGAACTCGGCGAGGCTGTAGCCGACCGCGCCGTCGCCGGTGACGAGGATCGTCGCCTTGTCAGGGGTCGCGTACTGCGCTCCCAGAGCGACGCCGAAGTTGCATCCCATGGAACTGAGGTAGCCGTGCCCGAGGTAGTGGGCCAGTGGCGCGAGCGCGATCGTCTCGGAGAGCCACAGTTCGGTCAGAGCGCCGTCGACGAGCACGGTGGCCCCGTCGGGGACGCTCTCAGTGATCGTGCGAACCGCGAGGTACGGGTGGATCGCGCCCTCGTGCTTCTCGGTCTCGGCGGCGAGCGCGTACCGCCGGGCGGCCGAGATGTCCCGCAGGGTCCCCAGCCATTCGCTCCGCCCCGAGGGTACGGGGCTGTCGCCCAGGCGCTCGTTCAGCAGGCCGATCGTGCCGATCGGGTCGGCCTGGATGCCGAGTTCGACATCCTGCAGACGGCCGAGCTCACGGCCGTCGGGGTCGATCTGCAGTATCCGCGCGCTCTTCGGGAGCAGTTGGCCCGTGCCGAACCCGGTGGTCATTCCGAAGCGCAGCCCGAGCAGCAGGACCAGGTCGGGCCGCTCGTCCTCGGGGACGGTGCCAAGGGTCTGGACGAGACCGACCTGCTGCTCGGAGCCGACGACCGCTCCGAGGCCCTCCCAGTCGGAGAGGAGGGGCACTCCGGTACGGGCGGCGAACTCGTGCAACTGGGCCCGTGACTCGGCGGTGACGAAGGACTTGCCGACCAGCGCGATCGGCCGCCGGGCGGTGCCGAGCGCCTCGATGATCCGGTCGACCGCGGCGGCGGGGGCAACGCCGGTGCCGTCGATCTCGACGCGGTAGTCCTCGACCTCGTCGACGTCGACCGTCTGGCGCAGAACGTCCCAGGGGATGTCGAGGAGCACCGGGCCCTTGGGCTCCGACTGCGCGGTGCGGATCGCCTGGGCGACCAGGCGGGGGATCAGCTCGGCACGGGTGACGCGGTGCGCGAACCTGGTCACCGGGGCCGCCATGGCGACCTGGTCGAATCCGGCCTGCTGGTCGTTGATCTCGTCCCGTTCGAGAGGACCGGAGCCTGCGATGTAGAGGACGGGGGTCCGGTCCAGATAGGCGTTGGTGATCGAGGTCAGGACGTTGGTGAAGCCACCACCGGCCGTGACGACGGCGACCCCCAGGTCCCCGGTGACCCGTGCATAGCCCTCGGCCGCATGACCGGCGTTCATCTCGTGCCGCACATCGACGACCCGAAGCTTGGCATCCAGGGCCTCCTGGAGAATGGGGTCGATGTGTGCTCCGGGCAGGCCGAAGGCCACGTCGACGCCGGCTCGCTGCAGTGTTCGCACGACGAGCCCACTACCGGTTGCGGTTGCCATTCGAAGGTCCGCCTCTCTGGACGTACTCAGGGTTTCGACGGGGGGCGGTGGGACAGGGCCGCGACTCGGGCCGACCCGTACGGGAGTCTCGGCTACGGCCTGGGTGACGACAACGGCTGTATTCGTTGGATGGCCAATGCCTTGTTCGGCGTCGAAAGACCGAGACCGGTCGACCCGACTGTGCGGAGAAGAGATGTCAGGGTTTCGGCATCCCGTGTACGTCCTTGATCACACGCCCGGAACTGATCTCCGTCCACGCGCTGGCAAAGTCGCTGAAGGAGGCTGTCGCGAGCCCACGCCTGCAACAAATTCGGCGACCGAGCCCGCCCCGTGGCGATCCCGCGGCCGAGCGGTCCTCTCACGCAGCACATGTGCCTCCCGGGGCTGATTCACACCGAGGCGGAGACAGCGTCCTCGGGGTCGTACGCGTAGATCCAGCCGTTCGCACTGAGTGGATCGGCCTGCGAGTACGCCAGGTCGCGCGCCTGCTGCTCAGGACCGTCCGGAAGGTGGTTGATGTGCGACCTTCCGTGCGACACCTCCTGCAGGCGTGCCGTGCGGCGTCGACGGAGTTCTTCGTAGCGCCCCAGCGCCGCGATCGGGTTGTCCGGGTCCGCCGCCAGGCAGAGGGCGAGGACGGCGCCGTCCTCGATCGCCTGGGCGGCGCCCTGGGCGAAGAACGGGAACATCGGGTGGGCCGCGTCACCCAGCAGGGTCGCGTTTCCGCGGTTCCAGTGGTCGAGAGGCTCCCGGTCGAGCAACGCCCAGCGTCCCGGCGTATCGGCCGACCTGATCAGCTCCACCAGACGCGGATCCCAGCCGGCGAACTCGTCGAGTAGCTCCTGGAGCGTCGCGGTCGCCGTCCACGACTCGACGCTGCCCGCCCCGGCCGGCGCGAAGGCGACGAGGTTGACGTACTCCTCGCCGGAGACCGGGTAGTGCACGAGGTGGCGGTCGGGGCCGATCCAGAGGGTCTGGGCGCGCCGCCTGGCGAAGTCGGGTGCCTTCTCCGCCGGTACGAGGGCCCGGAAGGCGCAGATGCCCGACTCCCGGGCCTGAGTCGGCCCGACGACGGCGCCGCGCACGCGTGAGTGGACCCCGTCGGCGCCGATGAGGATGTCCGGGCGAACCGTCTCGCCGTCCTCGAACCGCAGAACCGCCTGGTCGCCTTCGAACTCGACCGAGACGCAGCGCTTGCCGAGGTGGACCGAGCGCTCGGGGACAGCCGACCTCAAGGCGCCCAGCAGGTCGGCGCGGTGGGCTGCGTAGGTGTGCTCGCCGTACAGGCGTATGCACTCGCCCTCCAGGTTCTCCGCGGAAAGGACGGCGCCGTTCTCCCAGCGCCGGAACTCCCAACCGACCTCCATCCGGACCGCGCGCTTGACGAATCGGTCCAGCACGCCGAGACGTCGTAGCAGGCGGGCGGCGTTGGGGGCGACCACCAGACCGGCACCCACTTCGGCCAGGGCGGCCGCCTGCTCGTAGACGTCACTGTCGAAGCCCTTCTCGCGAAGGAAAGCCGCGGCAGCGAGGCCCCCGATGCCTCCACCCAGGATCGCGATCTTCGGGCCGGCTTCCGTACTCATCATGCTCTTTCACTCCCGTGGACCTTGAGCGAGGCAGGTGACTGGCTGCGTGCAAGACTTCAGCAATCCCAGCATTGTTAGAACGGGGTCATCCATCCAACGAACATGAAAGGTAGGGTGACCGACGCCGCAACCGATGGAGGAGAGACCCATGCCTCGCGCGCACGAGCCAGGACGCTCAGTCAGCTCTCGACTGTGGGATCTGCTGTTCTCCTTCGACCCCAACCACACCGAGCTGAGCCTCGCCGACCTGGTCCGACGTACGGGCATGCCGCAGGCCACCGCCAGGCGCCTCACGCTCGACCTTCTTGAGGCCGGTGCGCTGGAGCGCACCAGCGACAACCGGTTCGCGATCGGCCTGCCCCTGTGGCGCCTCGGCACCCTCGCACCGCGGGCCGAGACGCTCCGCAGCGCCGCGCAGCCGTTCGTGGAGGACCTGTACACGGCTCTTCGCCAGCATGTACAGCTGGCCGTCCTCCAGGGCGACCAGGCGGTGATCATCGAGCGGCTGTCGGCCGTCAACGCCGTTGGCCTGACGTCGCAGGTCGGCGGCCATCTGCCCTTGCATTGCTCAGGTGTCGGCAAGGTGCTTCTGAGCCACAGCAGTACGGACTTCATCGATGAGGTGCTGGCGGGAAGGCTGCAGCGCTTCACTCCCCAGACGATCGTGGACCCGGCCGAACTGCGTCGCGAACTGGCGTCCTGCCGCTCGACCGGAACGGTGGTCGTCAAGGAAGAGTTGAGCGAAGGGGCCGAGTCGGTCGCGACGCGCATCATCGATCGCCACGGCAAGGTCGTCGCGGCTCTGTCGGTTGTGGTGGCTGCGGGCTCGATCAAACTGCAAGCGGCCGTTCCCTCGCTGGTCGCGAGCGGACTGGGTCTGTCCAGGAGTCTCGGCTGGAGGCCGGGCATTCCCATTCGCACCTCGTAACGTTCGCGGGACGAGGAAACCAGCGCGTCATGCCGGCGGTTGCCGCCGGGAGAGCTGCATGTGGCCGGGGCGCTATCCCTCATCGGCCGAGAACCGCATCCGTGTGTACGCCGTGGCCTGCCGCGACTGCCGCCCCAGAGGAGGAGAAGTCGCGGCCGGCGCTCCGGTTGTCCTGGCCGGCCTGCCACCCGTGTCCCGGTGCCGACCCGTTCGTCGGGCGGTCAGTCCTTGAGGGTGTGAGGGTCGTCGTCGAGATGAGTCTCGCTCACACCGCCGCGCGCACCCACGAGAGTGAGTGCCGCCGCCACCAGAGCAGCCACGCCACCGAGTACGTATGCGAGGGAGTAACTGCTGCTGAGGGCGTCGAAAGCGATGTCCTTGAGTGGGTTGAAGGGCACGACCTGACCATCCGGCAGTGTGATGCTGGACGGCACCGAGTTGGCTCCGAGCGGGCCCGACTCCACGGCGTGCACTGCGGCTTCGAGCTGCGGTTTCTGATCCGCGGGAGCATGGGCCGCAGAGGCCTGGAAGGCCTCGTAGGCTTTCCTCAGTTCAGGATCGCCGGCCAGCTTGCCGGCGATCTCGTCGGCGGCCCGGCCCAGTGCGACAGCACCGGCGATCGCGGGGCCGAGGGCGAACCCGAGGTCCCGGAACGTGCTCGTGGCACCGCTCGCCATACCGGCGAGGTGGTTGGGCAACGTGTTGACCGCGACCGCGCTGATGGCGGCGATGGCGAGTGCCGAGCCGACGCCGGCGAGAATCAGAGGCCCGACGATGGCGCTCATGGCCCGATCGCTCGTCGGAACGCCGGCGAACCACAGCCCACTGGCGCCGATGAGGATCATGCTGGTGAAGAGAACCCACCGGGGGTTGTAGCGCTCGAGCAGCTTGAAGGTGAGGGGCAGCAGTACGAAGCCGACGCCTCCGAAGAAGAGGTAGGCGACGGAACTCCGCAGTGGGCTGAATCCCTGGATGGTGGTGAGGCGGATACTGGTGCCGTACATGATCACGAGGAACGCGAACATACCGATCAGGGTGACCACCGAGTTCATGGCGAACGCCCGGTTCCTGAACACACTCAGGAGAAGGAGCGGCTCGGCCGCACGGCTCTCGGCGAAGACGAACAGCACGAGGAAGACGGCCGCGACGATGAACGCGATGACGATCTGCGGGCTCCCCCAGCCACTCTCGGGTCCCTGGATCACGGCGTACATCAGAGCGAACAGGCCGAGCGCGCCAGTGATCTGACCCGGCCAGTCGATGGATCGGCCCTCGGGCGAGGCGGAGTTCTGGGCGACGGCCAGCGACAGGACCACGCTCACCGCAGCGATGACAAGGACGCCGACGAAGGCCCAGCGCCAGTTCGCGTTCCCGGCCCAGCCGAGTTCGATCTTGCCGGCGACGCCTGCCAGCAGCGGTCCGATGAAGCCTCCGACCGACAGCGCGGTGGCCCAGATCGCCACGCCACGCGCGCGGGTGGCGGTGGTGTGCGTCCCGGCCGCCACCATGGCGAGGCTCGTCGGGAAGATGGCCGCGGCCCCGATGCCGTTGAGGACCTGGGCCAGGATCAGCAACGTCACCCGAGTGTCGGCCGAGGATCCCTCAGCCGGCACCAGGACCACGAGGGCCGAGCCCACGACAATGAGCGCGGCGCCCCCGATGAGGAGGCGCTTACGGCCGAACAGGTCACCGAACACGCCGAAGCCCAGTCCCAACGCGGCGACGGGAAGCATGAAGGCCTCGGCGACCCACGTCAGTTGGGCCGAGGACGGCGCGAGGTCCTGCTGGATCAGCCCGATGATGAGCGAGGGGACGGAAAGGGCTATCTGCGCAAGGCACACAGCGAGAACCACCGCCGTCAGGGTGCCTGAGCTCAGGGTGTATCTGCCGGCCTCTCCCTTTGACGCACTGGTTGTATCGGTCTGAACCATGGACGACTCCTTGCGCGCAGAGCGCTGCTGTCGGAACCGGCGTTCGCCGCCGGACCTTGCCAGGGGGTGCTTCTTTTCGCGGCGATCCCGGCAACACCGCTGCCGAACGCCCCAGGAGCCTTCACGGAACGTTTCCGCACGGCTCGACCGGACCTGCCTCAGACGCACGGCCCTAGTGGCCGACCCGCCGAGCAGCGACAACGTAGAAGTGACCTCTGTCACCCTCAATGGACATGTTCGTTGGACGAACAGGCCAGCGCTCTTCGGCAGGCGCGATGCACACCATCACTGCGTAACTGCCTTGCACGGGACGGTGGCCGCATGACGCAATGCACCGCTCCGCTTCCGTTCGAGCGTCACCTGCTACCCGAGGAGACAGGGGTCATGACGCACCTGACGGGCTCGCCGACGCCGCCTGCCAGTGATCCGCCGCGACGAGGTCACGGCACGGTCATGGGACCGTACGTCGATCCGCACTGCGCCGGCCTGTCCATCCCGGTGGCCGCCTGGAAAGACCTGACCGGCCATGCTGCAAGGACTCCGCCCGCGTCGAAGGAGCAGCTACCGTTGAGTAAACAACGGTTGATCCACCCAGTGTTGGCGGTCCTGGCAGGAGGCCCGCCGGCTCCGGGCCCGGCAGGACTGGTCCCGCTGTCGAACGGACGTCCTGGGGCCCCTGCACCCCGTCGCGCTCACCTTCGTCTTCTTCGTCCCATTCCCCGCGCTCGGCCTCGGCGGCGCGAGCTTCGCGGTGTTCGCCGTCTGGCTCCCCGAGCAGTACCCGACGTGCATGCGGGTCACCGCGTTCTCCCGCCGGGTGGCCGCCGAGGCACCTTCCTCATCGGCTACGGCATCCAATCCACGGGCTCACGCGCGGCTGAGGCCGACCGGAGTCCCCGGCCGGCCTTGGCCTGTGGGGGCGGCCTATTCGGGCACCCGGGAGGAGACCTCGTCGAGCGTGCCGATCTCCTGCGGGGTGAGGGTCAGCTCGGCTGAGGCCATCAGTGCCGGCAGCTGTGCTTCGGTCCGGGCGCTGGCGATGGCTGCCGCGACCCGGGGGCGAGTGCGCAGCCAGGCGAGGGCGACGGTGGCGGGCTCGGCGTCGTGGGCTTCGGCGACGTTGCGCAGGGTGTCCACCACGTCGAGTCCGGCGTCGGAGAAGTATCCGCCCGCGAACTGCTCACGGGAGGCACCCTTGAGGTCTTCCCTGGTGCGGTACTTGCCCGTCAGGAAGCCGCTGGCGAGCGAGAAGTACGGGACGACGGCCAGCTCCTCGTCGGCCGCGACCGGGGCGATGTCCCGCTCGTAGGCGGCACGCTTGACGAGGTTGTAGTGGGGCTGCGCCACGACCGGAAGGGCGTAGTTCTCGCGCCTCGCGACGGCGAACCATTCACGGACGCGGTCCGCGCTGTAGTTGGACACCCCTACGGCCCGCACCTTGCCTGCCCTGACCAGGGCGTCGAAGGCACCTGCCGTCTCGGCGAGCGGGGTGTCCGGGTCGTCGAAGTGGGCGTAGTACAGGTCGATGTAGTCGGTCTGCAGACGCTTGAGGGAGGCGTCGGCCGCCGCGGCCACGTTCGATGCCGCCAGGCCGCGGAACTCGGGATGTTGGCTGACCTTCGTGGCCACGACGACCTCGTCCCGGTTCTTCCGCGCGGCCATCCAGCTGCCGATGATCGTCTCCGATTCGCCACCGGTGTTGCCCGGCGCCCAGGCGGAGTAGCTGTCGGCGCTGTCGACGAGGTTTCCGCCGGCCTCGACGAACGCGTCCAAGACCCGATGGGACGAGGACTCGTCGCTGGTCCAGCCGAAGGTGTTGCCGCCCAGTGCGAGCGGGAACACTTCGATTCCGCTGTGTCCGAGAGTGGGCATGACTGATCCTTTCCGTGCGCCTGGAGTGTCCGGCGCGATCTGTGCGGATGGGGTGCGGGCGGTCACTGGTGCCGCGCGGGCAACGCGGGGCTCGGCAGCGCCGCTTCAGCGACTCGCGCCGAGTTGGGCCTGGAAGACCGCGGGGCCGAAGTACACCTTGGCGTCCTGGATGCGGCCGTCGGCGTCGAGTTCGTAGACGGTGATGCCGGACCAGTTGACCGGCTGTTCGTCCCGGGTGACCGCGGCGCCGTGCCAGGCGACGGCGACACGGTGGTCCGGGCGCCGACCCAGCCATGGAACGTGCCGTCCGCGGCGAACGCCTCCGCCCAGGCGTCGGCGTCCGCCTCCTGGAAGGCCCGGTGGAACCGCGGCACGGCCCGGGGCATGGCAGGGAAGGTCACGAGGATCCTCTCGGGAATGGGCTCGGCGATTCGGGCGAAGCCGTCTCGTGCGCGTCGCGCCTACGGCGTCGTCGTCGCCTTCCGGCTCGCCGACGCGGCGGTGGCAGCAGCAGCGGGGTCCTTGCCGCTCCCGGCCATGTAGGCGCCGAGGGCGAGGAACGCGGCCACGGCGACGAAGGCGCAGACGGCGCCCCAGCCCATCTCGGTGTAGGCGCGCGTGCCGAGCCAGGAGCCGACGGCGGCGCCGACGAAGCCGCAGGTCATATAGCCCGTGTTGAGGCGGCTTCGGGTCTCGGGCCGCAGGGCGAAGATGCGGGCCTGGTTGGCCACCTGGCCGCACTGAACGGCCACGTCGATCAGGAGCAGCCCCGCGGCGAGGCCGACGATTCCGGCCGGGCCGCCCGCGAGGCCGGTGAGCAGGAGGGCGCCGGAGGCGAGGGCGAGCAGGATGCACCACAGGTTGACGCGGTCGGCGCCGTACCGGTCGACCCGGCGGCCGGCCGCCGGCGCCAGGAACATACTGGCCGCGCCGATCAGCGCCAGCAGGCCCACCGCCTGGGTTCCCATGTCGTAGCGCGGGCCCGTGATCAGCAGGGCGACCGCGGTCCAGGCCGCACTGAACGCCCCGAAGAGGGTGACCTGGAAGTAGATCGAGCGCCGCAGCTGCGGCTCGTGGCGCAGGAGCCGCAGCGTGTCCGCGAGCAAAGTGGGGTAGCGGTCGCGCACGGTCGGGACACTGCGCGGCAGAGCGAAGCCGAGGGCGAGGGCGAGCAGTCCGGTGATCACGGCCGCCACCAGGTACGGGGCGCGCCAGCCGAGGTGTTCGCCCAGTACGCCGCCGAAGGCGCGGGCCAGCAGGATGCCACCGATCAGCCCGGCCTGCAGGGTGCCGGTGACAGCGCCCCGTCGCTCGGGTCCGACCAGGCCGGCGGCCATGGGCAAGAGGATCTGCGGCACCACCGTGGCCACACCGACCACGGCACCGGCGGCGAGGAGCGGACCGATGGCGGGGGCGAGACCGGCGGCCAGGAGGGCGAGCGCGGTCACGGCCAGCAGCGCGGTGATCAGCGGACGGCGGGGCAGCCGATCGCCGAGCGGCACCAGCAGGAAGATACCGACGGCGTAACCGAGTTGGGTGCCGGTGGCCAACACGGTCGCCGTGCCCTGGCCGACGCCGAAACCGTGGGCGATCAACGGCGTGATCGCCTGCGGGAAGTAGACGTTGGCCACGCCGACGCCGCAGGCCAGTGCCATGACCAGGGGCAGCCTGCCGCTCAGTTCCGCAGGGGCCGGCGGGGCTGGCTCAAGGGTGCGGTCCACGCCACGACTCCAATCAAACGAACTGGATGGTTCGCTTTCACCGTGGCACGGCATAGGGAACGAGTCAAACGAACCAGTTCGTTCTCACCATCGGACTCCACGGCGCCGGACGAGATGTCCCGCACCCGCGCGCGGAGTTGATGGACTCGGTCCCGCCGGCGGCCTGGGCGGGACCTTCAGCGGCAACCCGGTGGTCGGTGACGCGGCGCTCAATGCACCTGCCGGTGCCCCGAAGGGGGCGGGCTGGTCACAGCACTTGCGGATCTCGTTGGTGTGGACCGTGCCGTGCTCCGGGGCCGCGCGCACACGCCAGACGGTGGCCAGGTCCCGTGTCCACAGGGACGCGATCAGGCCGAGCTTCGCTGGGAATTGACGGTCCGCACGGCCTCTTGCGCCGAGGAGACCTCGTGACGGGAGCGACCGAGCCGAAAATCCTCTCCTGGCGATGGGCGGGGTCGGTCGTGACGCCGGTGAGGATCGTGGCCGCGAGGAACTGGCCCTCCTCCTGGCCGAACTACATGACGACGGCGCCCCTTGCCGCGGGCGTCAGCGGCAGCTCGCTGATGCCCCGCAGGATGGTTTCGTCGCGGCCGGAGCCAAGGGTTCCCTCACTCGCGGGGCAGACTCCGCACGGCTCGGGCGACCTCCACGCGAAGGTCGTCGAGGCTGTGGTCGGGCCCGAGGACCATGCGCCGGAGCTGGGGCATGCCAATGCTCCAACTGGCCAGGGCGAGAGTGAAGAACACGAGAGTGCGGGCATCGCCGCCCCGTCCGCCGGTCTCGGCCGAGTCGATCTTGTCCTGGTAGTGGCGGGTGCGTGCCTCCTCGGCCGGGACCGGCTGTTCGCCGATCTCCAGGGCCTCCCACATCACCAGGCGCAGGGCCTCGGGGTTGGCGCGGTGGTAGTCGAAGAGACGTTCGGCGTAGCCGGGCAGGTCGCCGCTGGGCGGAACGGCCTCGGCCAGGTCGGCCAGCACACGTTCGACGACGACGGCGAAGAGCTTGTTCTTGTCGCCGAAGTAGTCATAGATGGCACGCTTGTTGGCCTTGGCCTGGGCGGCGATACGATCCACCCGGGCACCGGCGACGCCGTGCGCGGCGAACTCCGCGGTCGCCGCCGCGAGGATGCGTTCTTTGGTCGCCGCCGAGTCATATGCCATGCCGCCATGGTAACGAACCGGTTCGTTTGCCAAGCGGAAGATCACCACGTCAGCTGACCTGCGCATCCCGGGCGCGGCACGGGGTCGTGGCTCGAAGCGCCGGGGCAGGCCGACTGGACCCAGTGACGCGTTCCGCTCGCAGGGGCCGAACGGACCCACGGCGGCTCACTTCGCCAAGGCCAGACCCGTCGACGAGCGCGCCCGCACCGGTCGGGCGTGATGAGCGCGTCGGCCGGCGCCAGGCAACGCGCCGCGGAGACCGGCGCCCGGAGCGACGGCCGTCCCCACACGCCTCCGTGCGTGCTCCTGGCGGAGCCTGCCCGCGCTGGTCGGCTCGGCACCGTCGAAGTCCCGATCGCCCCACGTACCCGCTCGACCGCTCGCCGACGCCTTCCAGGCGTCGGCGCGGCGGCGCACCCACGACGAGATCGTCCAGTCATGACGGTCCTCGGCAGACCGAGGCCGTACCGTGCCAAGACGGCGACTCGGCACGGTACGGCGGTCCGCGCGTTCAGCTCACCCGGCGTTGAAGCGGTACTGGCCCGCCCGGGCCCGGTAGACCTTGTAGGCCGCGCCGCCTGAAGCGTCGTCCCGGACGAAGGCGACGCCCCGGGGCGGGCTGACGGGCTTGTCCTCGGTGGGGACCCAGATCTCGGCCTCCGTGTTGTACGGAATGGTGACCGCCAGGTCGATCCTGCCGTCCGGCCGGCGGCGCCATTCCGAGGAGACCCTGCCACGCACGGTGTCGATCGAGGCGCGCACGTGGTCGAGCGTCGAGGGCGCCAGGTCGATGTCCTGCGTGTCCTTCGGGACGCGGCTGTTGACCGCGGCCGCGGGGATGTACGGGCGGATGCGCAGCGACTCGTAGGCGGTCGAGGTCGGCCTGATGCCGGCCAGGCTCTGGTAGAACCACGTGGCCACGTTGGAGCGATAGTGATGGTTGACCGACAGCCGATCCGTCCACTGCTCCCACAGTGAGGTGGCGCCCTTGGCGATCTGGTACACGTAGCCGGGCTGGCCGGTCCGGGTGACGGCCTGGAGGGCGATGTCGGTGTAGCCGTACTCACTGAGGATGTTGAACTCGTAGCGCGAGCCGTACATGTCGTTCTGGATGTGCTGGTCCGCCGCCACGATGCGGTCGGCGAGCAGCTTCGCGAGGGCCTTCTTGTTCTCCTCGACCGTCTTCGTACCGGCCAGGTAGCGGGGGTCGTCGGACTTCAGGTCCGAGCCGGGGACCAGGTCGAAGGCGATGGCCAGGGCGTTCTCGCTGGAGATGCTGCCCTCGGTGAAGTAACCCTTGGACGGGTCCCAGTAGTTGGCGATGAACGCCTTGCGCAGGGTGCGCGCCAGCTTCGCGTAGTGGGCCGCGCGTTCGGTGCGGCCGAGCCTGCGGCCCACCTCGTCCATGTAGTCGCAGAAGTGGATGTAGAACGCGAGGCTGATGACGGCGTTGCTGCCGGGACTCTCCGCACCGGAGTAGGCGCCGAGGGAGGCTTCGAACTTGTAGTGGTTCTCGGCGGTGAACAGTGTCTCGTAGTACTTCAGGAGCGTGTCCTGGTGGTCGTAGAGCTCGGCGAACAGACTGCTGTTGCCGTAGTACGTGTGCAGCTCCCTGGGCATGACGAAGTACGCCGAGTCCCAGGCGGGCACCGCCTTCCAGGCGGCGTTCCAGCCGGGGGTGTGGTCGTAGCCGTAGCCGCCCTTGGCAATGGGGACGAACATGGGCAGCTGGCCGGTGGAGATCTGGGTGTCGGGGAATTGGCGCAGCCAGTTGGTGAAGACCCCGTTGACGTCCCAGGTGAGGGACTCCGACTCGGAGCTGGCCATGGCGTCGCCGGTCCAGCCGTTCTTCTCCCGAGACGGGGTGTCAGTGGGCTTCTGCACCAGGTTGTTCTGCTCGGCCCACTCCAGGTTGCGCTGGAGGCGGTTGATCAGCGCGTTGTCCGTGGTGAAGGTGCCGGTTCGGGCGAAGCCTGTGCGGGCGACGCCGACGGTCAGCAGATCCGCGTCCCGCTTCAGGTCGGGGGCCCGCCCGAGGACGGCTTCGAGGTTCATCACTTCCAGGTAGCGGAAGCCGAAGTGGCTGAACTGCTGTTCCCAGGTCTGCGTCGACCGCCTGCCGAGGGTGTAGTAGTGCGTCTGGAGGTTGGCGTCGTGCTGGAAGTTCTCCTCCTCGACCGAGAGGGGGGAGGCGGCTGTGCCGTCACCGCTGACGATGCGGTTGCCGCCGCGGATGCGCAGGGTGAGGCCTTCCCTGTCGGGGCGTGATCCGGTGAGCGTCAGGCGGACGAAGCCCGTCAGGATCTGGCCGTAGTCCAGGACCCAGACGCCGGAGCCGGGAGCCGTCTCGGTGAGGGAAGCCGGGCGCAGCGTCTGGTTGACCAGCACCGGCTCTGCCTCGTGAGCTCTCAGGACGGCCGGCTTGAAGCCCTCGGGAACCGTCGTGGCGGGCAACACGCCGTGGTACTTCGGCGAAAGTCCGGCGCAACTGCCCGGAGGGATCAGCACGGTGGCAGGCCGCCACTCGCGGCCCGTCCTGTACCCGACCGAGCGCCACTCCCCCAGCTCGTCCGCGCGCCGGGCGTCGTACTTCTCACCCGAGTACACGGAGTCGAACGTCGTGGGTCCGTCCGCGCTGAGCCACTCCTTGTCCGTGACGAGGGTGGTGGCGGAGCCATCGGTGTAGGTCACGACGAGCTTCGCTCGCAGGCGCGGCTGGCCGGCGTAGGGAGCGAGCTGCCAGAACCACTCCTGGGGCGTCGTGACTCCGTACCAGCCGCGTCCGAGCTCGGCGGCGACGACGTTCTCCCGGCCGGCCCGGAGCAGTGCGGTGACGTCGAAGGTGTTGTACAGGACCGTGCGGTCGTAGGTGCTCTGGTCGGTGAGCAGCCGGGGCACGTTGGTCCGGCCGCGGTTCGCCTGCCTGCCGTCGACGGTGACCGGGTCGCCGTTGACGGTGAAGGTGACGTTGCCGGCGGCGCTCAGGTGCAGGCGCGCCAAGGCGATGCGGCGTCTTCGGGGCAGTGTGAACGCGCGGCGCAGCACGGGGGCCGGGCTGGCGATGGGCAGCACGGCGTTCCTGCCGGGGATGTAGGGGTTCTTGGGCGGGAAGGTGAGGCCGCCGGGGGTGGCGATGCCGGCCTCGAAGGGGTTGGCGCCGGTGGTGAGGTCGGCGGAGAAGGCGGGGGCGCCGGTGCCGGTCACCTCGACGCTGCGGACGGTGGCCGAGGTGCCGCCGCCGAAGCCGAAGCTTCCGTGCCGGCGGATCTGGTCTCCGGTGAGCTCGCGGCTGTCGACCTCGACGCCGTTGACGGTGGTGGTCACGGTGAGCCCACTGGCCGTGACCTGCACGGTGTGGTCGCGGGTGGCCCAGGTGTCCTTGGTCAGTCCGGTCGACGCAGGGAGGGTGACGGTGCCGACCGGGACGCTGCGGGTGCCGGCGGTGGTGGGGTTGGTCTCGCTCTGGGGGTCGTAGTGGTCGACGCCCCAGTTCGGCTTCGAGGTCCCGTCGTCCACCCACGTGTTGCCGGCGTAGTGGCTGGTCTTCATCACCAGTTGCATGTCGTCGCCGGACTGCCGGACGGTCCAGTTGAGCCCCTCACCCCAGGTCTTGCCGATGGGTTCGGCTCGCAGGAGCAGGGACAGACCACCGGCGGCGTCGGACCCACCGCGGAAGACGACGGTCGCGGCCAGGTCCTTCCAGTCATGGTCCTGCGCCTCGCGGCCGCCGATCCACCGTGCACCCGACCAGTCCTTCTCGCCCTTCAGCAGGCCGGTCTCCCACACCGCGGACTCGCTCCAGCGACCCGCCTCACCCTTCTCGTCCCAGGTCCGCACCCGCCAGAAGTACGCCTGCTCCGACCGCAGTGCGCCGCCACCACAGGCCACTTCGGTGCTGTTGGAGCCCGCCGCGCCCGCCACCTTGCCGCTGCGCCAGACGTCGGCCTTGCCGGGGCCGGTGCCGACCTGGATCTCGTACGCGGTCTGTCTGGCCACCGGGGGCAGCCAGCTGAACGCCGGGGCGGTCTCCGTGCCCAGCGGTGCGACCCGAGAGTTGACCTGCAGATCCGCGGGTACGGAACCGTACCTGCCCGCTGCCGGCGCGCTCGCCGCCACGGCGTTCGGCGCGGTGGCGAGCGGGAGCGAGGCCCCGGCTGCCGCGGCCGTCATGATGCCGAACATGTGTCGGCGGCTCAACGCACTGCTGTTCTCCTCGGCCACGGCTCAGATCCCTTCGTATGCGCTCCGCACTGGAGCAGGGGTGTCCCTCCCCCGTCAGGTATTGAATCGTTTCAATACCTTCCAAGTGGAAAGCTTATGGACACCTCACCCGGAACACAATCGTCTGGACCGATGACTCACGCGGACATGCCCTGCGCCTATCGGGTCACCGAAGGCGCCGCGCGGCCGCCGACGGGGTCATCAGTTCTCCGTCGACGGCCGGAACCCGCCCGGCAACGCTCGCGACGGCCGAGCCCCCGCCCGCCGGTCCACATAACGCTCTGATTACGAAGTTGATCGGCAGCCTTCCGCCCCCTTGCAGCCCCGGTCTATGTTCCCATCGAAAACCAACCACTTGGTAAGCGTTGGCGCTCGTCTCCTGCCGGGCGCTGGGCCCGGACACGCTTTTCGCGCCGCGGCCACTGCCCACCGCACCCGTACGACCCACAGCAGCGCCGTCCGGGGCGCCACGACCCACATTCAGGAAGGCAGTCAACGATGACGATGACCGAGCTCGAACGAGGGTTCCTCTGGGGAGCCTCCACCGCACCGCACCAGATCGAGGGCAACAACCTCAACAGCGACTTCTGGGCGAACGAGGGGCGCATGCCGGGCATGGAGCGCAGCGGTGACGCCTGCGACAGCTACCACCGGTACCGCGAGGACATGCAGTTGCTGGCCGACGCCGGCCTCAACGCCTACCGCTTCGGCATCGAGTGGGCCCGGATCGAGCCGGTCCCCGGGATGATCTCGCGGGCGGAACTGGCCCACTACCGGCGCATGATCGAGACGGCCTTCGAGCTCGGCCTGACCCCGGTCGTGACCCTGCACCACTTCACCAGCCCGCTCTGGTTCGCTCAGGAGGGCGGCTGGCTCGGCGACCGCGCCGTGGAGCGGTTCCGGGCGTATGCCGAGGCCGTTTCCCCGATCCTCGACGGCGTCGACTGGGTTGTCACGATGAACGAGCCGAACATGCTGGCCATCATGATCGGCATGGCACGGGCGTTGCAGGACGACCCGCACGCGGCCGACCCGTGGCTGAGCCCCACCGTCGACAACGAGAGCCCGCGGCCGAAGACGCCGGCCCCCGACGTGAAGATCGGCGAACGGCTGGTCGAGGCGCACCACGCCGCCCGGGAGGTGCTGCGCGAGCGCACCGGCGCCAAGGTCGGCTGGACCGTCGCCAACCGCGCCTTCGTCGCCCGCCCGGGGGCCGAGGAGAAGAAGCGGGAGTTGGAGTACGTCTGGGAGGACCTCTACCTGGAGGGGTCACGCGGCGACGACTTCGTGGGCGTGCAGTCGTACTCCAGCCAGTGGGTCGGCCCGGACGGTGTCGAGCCTCACCCGCAGCACCCCGACAACACACTCGTCGGAACCCCCTACCGGCCCGACGCCCTGGCCATCGCCGTACGGCACACCGCCGAGGTCACCGGCGGCATGCCGATCCTCGTCACCGAGAACGGCATCGCCACCCGCGACGACACCCGCCGGATCGCCTACACCGGCGAGGCGCTGAAGCACCTTCAGGCCGAGATCGCCGACGGCGACGGCGTCGATGTACGCGGTTACCTGCACTGGAGCCTCCTCGACAACTACGAGTGGGGCCACTGGGCGCCGACGTTCGGACTGGTCGAGGTCGACCGCGAGACCTTCGAGCGCCGCCCCAAGCCCAGCCTCGCCTGGCTGGGCGAGACCGCCCGTCGCGGGCTCAACTGACCTCACCGCCACCGGAAGGACACATCGTGCAGGTATCCGTACCCGACGTCTCGTCCCGGCCCCTGACCGAACTGATCTCGCTGTCCGGGCGACGCGCCGTCGTGACCGGCGCGGGCCGTGGACTGGGCCGGGCCATCGCCGAACGCATGGCCGAGGCAGGCGCGGACGTGCTCGTCGCCGACATCGAGCACGGGCTCGCCACCACCGTCGCCAAGGACCTCAACGCCCGCCGGCCTGGCTGCGCGGTGGGCGCCCACCTGGACGTCACCGACGCCGGAAGCGTCGCCGGGGTCGCCGACCTCGCGGTCCGGGAGCTCGGCGGGGTCGACATCTGGGTCAACAACGCCGGGATCTTCCCCAGCGTTCCCGCGCTGGAGATGTCCGAGAAGACCTGGGACGAGGTCTTCGCCGTGAACGCCCGCGGCGTCTTCCTCGGCTCCCGGGAGGCCGCCCGCCGGATGCGCGACGCCGGGAACGGCGGCGTCATCGTCAACGTCGTCTCCACGGCCGGGTTCCGGGGAACGGCCCCCGGGCTCGCCGCCTACGTCGGCTCCAAGCACGCGGCGCGCGGCCTCACCCGGCAACTCGCCCTCGAATTCGCGCCGCTCGGCATTCGCGTACTGGGCGTCGCACCGACGTACGTGCCGACCGAGGGGAACATGGCCGCGGCCGCCGCTGCCGGTGTCCCGTTGGACTCCGAGGCGCTCATGTCCGTCATGCAGCCGAGCCTGCTCGGCCGACTCGGCGTCCCCGACGACATCGCCCGCGTGGTGCTCTTCTGCGCGAGTGACCTCTCGGCCTTCATGACGGGGAGCACGCTCCTCGCCGACGCCGGCGAAACGATCTGATCCCCCTTCTACCCGCCCCTCCGCTCCCTCCGACCTATCCCCGCTCCCTTCAGAGCGCTACCCGAACCGCGTAGGAGCCCCATGCTCTTCCCCCGTACCAGTCCAACCCGCGACATCGTCAGCCTCGACGGCCTCTGGCGATTCGCCCTCGACACCCGGGCCGGCGCCACCCCGTGGACGTCCCGGCTCGCCCCGCCCCTCGAAGTCCCCGTCCCCGCCAGCTACAACGACCTGTTCGTGGACGCGGAGATCCGTGACCACGTCGGCGTCGTCTGGTACCAGCGCGATGTGCGGGTGCCGCGCGGCTGGGCGGGAGAGCGGGTGGTCCTGCGCTTCGGCTCCGTGACCCACGCCGCGCAGGTCTACGTGGACGACCGGCTCGTGGCTGAACACACCGGCGGGTACACGCCGTTCGACGCGGACCTGACCGACGTCGTGCGCCCCGGCGCCGAGTTCCGGCTGACGGTCGGCGTCGACAACCGGCTGACGAACGAGACGATCCCGCCGGGCACCGTCACCACCGGCCCGGACGGCCGCGAACGCCAGTCGTACCTGCACGACTTCTACAACTACGCGGGCATCGCCCGCCCGGTCCGCCTGTGCAGCACGCCAGGGACCTTCGTCGAGGACATCACGGTCGTCACCGGACGGGACGGCGCGGCCGGCGTCGTCGAGTACCGCGTGGAGATCGCCGGCGAAGCCGCCGACGCGACCGCGGTCCGGGTGCGCGCGGTCGACGAGACCGGCCGGATCGTGGCCGAGGCACACGGACCCGACGGCTTGCTCCGCATCGAGGACGTCACCCTCTGGAAGCCCGGCGCCGCCTACCTCTACGGTCTGGTGGTGGAGCTGGTCGGCGACAGCGAGACCGGTGCGGGAGAAGTGATCGACAGCTACACCCAGCCCTTCGGTGTCCGTACCGTCGAGGTACGGGGCACCCAGTTCCTCATCAACGGCGAACCGTTCTACTTCACGGGTTTCGGCAAGCACGAGGACACCCCCGTGCGGGGCAAGGGCCATGACGACGCCTACCTCGTCCACGACTTCCAGCTCATGGAGTGGACCGGCGCCAACTCCTTCCGCACCTCCCACTACCCGTACGCGGAGGAGGTGCTCGACTTCGCCGACCGGCACGGCATCGTCGTCATCGACGAGACCGCCGCGGTCGGCCTCAACCTGGGCGTCATGGGCGGTCTCACCGGCCAGGCTCCGACTCCGACCTTCGCACCGGAGAACTTCGGCGGAGTCACCGGCGACGTCCACGCCCAGCACCTGCGGGAGCTGATCGAGCGGGACAAGAACCACCCGAGCGTGGTGATGTGGTCCCTCGCCAACGAACCCGCCTCCAACGAGGAGGGTGCGCGCGAGTACTTCGAGCCGCTGGTCGAGCTGGCCCGCAAACTCGACCCGACCCGCCCCCTCACCTACTCCGCGGTCATGTTCGCCACCCCGCAGAACGACCGTATCGGCGACCTGTTCGACGTGCTGAGCATCAACCGCTACTACGGCTGGTACCTGTTCACCGGTGACCTGGCGACCGCCGAGCAGTATCTGGAGAAGGACCTCCGCGGCTGGGTCCAGCGCTTCGGCAAGCCGGTCATGATGTCCGAGTACGGCGCCGACACCCAGCCCGGCCTGCACTCCGTCTGGGACACCCCGTGGAGCGAGGAGTACCAGAGCGACTACCTCGCCACGTACCACCGCGTCTTCGACCGCATCCCCGAGTTCGTCGGCGAACACGTCTGGAACTTCGCCGACTTCCAGACCTCCAACGGTATCCACCGCGTCGACGGCAACAAGAAGGGCGTCTTCACCCGCGACCGCAGGCCGAAGACGGCCGCGTTCTCGCTGCGTCGCCGCTGGAGCGGCCTGGAGGGGCGTAAGCCCGGTCCCACCGCAGACGACTGACGGCAGTGATTGAAACGTTCCAGTCGACAGCTCGCCCAGGACCTGAGAAGGGCCGAACCACATGTCCACTCCCCCTCCCCCGCGTCCCGTCACCGCGCACAGCACCATCGACGCATGGCTGACCCACCCGAAGGGCGCGCCACTCATCGAGGCGCTGCTGCAGCAGGCCGGGGTTCCACAGGAGATGCTCGCCCCCGTCCGCTCGCTCCCCCTCCAGCAACTCGTCGCCGCCAGCCAGGGGCAGCTGTCACAGGCGGTCGTCGACGACCTGGTGCTCCAGGCCAACGACGGCGTCATGCCCGCCGAGGACAGCGACCCCGACCAGTGGACCGAGCGCGTCACGGCCGGACGTTTCGACGGCAGGACCGCCCTCGTCACCGGCGCGGCCGCGGGCATCGGCCGGGCGACCGCCTCACGTATCGCGCGGGAAGGCGGCCGTGTGATCGCCGTGGACGTCTCGGCCGAACGCCTCGAAGCCTTCGCCGCGTCCTTCCCCGACGGCGTGATCACCGCCGTGATCGGCGACATCACATGCCAGGACCACATCGACCGGATCGTCGACGCGGCCGACGGCCGGATCGACGCCCTGGCGAACGTGGCCGGGGTGAACGACGACTTCTCTCCGGTCCACGAAACCTCCGACGAGGTCTGGGACCGGGTCATCGACATCAACCTCACCGGCTCCTTCAAGCTGTCCCGCGCGGTCCTGCCGGTCATGATCGCCGCCGGCCGGGGCTCGATCGTCAACGTCGCCTCGGAAGCGGCGCTGCGCGGCAACTCCTCGGGCACCGCGTACACCGTCTCCAAGCACGGTGTCATCGGCCTGACCCGATCCGCCGCCTTCATGTACGGTCCGCACGGCATCCGCGTCAACGCGGTCGCACCCGGTGGCGTGGCGACCGGCATCCCGATGCCCGAGCAGGTGTCACCGACGGGTTCCGCCCGCCTCGCCCCGTTCCAGCAGGCGATTCCGAGCCTGGCCACCGCCGAACAGCTGGCGGCATCCATCACCTTCCTGCTCAGTGACGACGGCATCAACATCAACGGCGCCGTCCTCCCGTCCGACGGGGGCTGGTCGGTCCAGTAGCACCTGACCCCCGGTGGCGGCCCGTCACCGAGCGGACCGGTCACGCGCGTTGCACCCTCTTCAGCTCCATCAGTTCCTCCCCAACGCGCGTGCCGACTTCCGTCAACTGCCGCGCCACCTGGCATTCATGAGACGAAGGAGTACTCATGCCTCAGAACGACCGCGACATCAGTGTGGCCGGACCCCCGCCGACCGGGCCGACGACGGGTGACGGTGGGGGGCCTTCCGGGCCGGCCAAGATCTTCGGTGAGGATCCGGCCGAGGCCCCCGTCCCCGAGATCCAGGCCCCGCCGCTGGAGAGGGTCAGCAGGAGCTACCTCGCCTGGATCATGATCGCCAGCTTCGGGGCCTCCCTGGCCCTGATGGTCCCGCTCTCCTACTCGCTGGCCGTGCGGATCGACGACCTCGTCCCCGGGCGCGAGGAACTGCTCGGATACGTCACCGGATCCGCCCAGGTCGTCTATCTGGTCCTCAGCCCTCTGATCGGCTTCTGGAGCGACCGGATGCGCTCCCGCCTGGGCCGCCGGACACCGTTCATGTTCGCCGGCACGGCCATCGGCATGGTCGGGCTCCTGGGGATCGCCGTCGCACCGACCGTCTTCCTGGTGGGCCTCGCGTGGGTCGTCGGCATGGTCGGCTGGTCCACGGTCGGGCAGGCGATCCAGAACGTCCAGGCCGACCGCGTGCCGGAGGAGCAGCGGGGACGCGTCTCGGCGGTGACCAGCGTCATGACCCAGATCGCGCCGGTGGTCGGCATCGGCATCGCGTACACGGTGGCGTCCAGCACGCTTCTGGTGTTCCTGGTCCCGGGCGTCATCGGGGCGGCCATGCTGTTGCTGTTCCCACTGTTCAAGCCCGAGGGCGACTCCCGCGCACTCGTCCGCACCAGCGAGGTGAGCCTCAAGGGCCTGGTCGCCAGCTATGGCTTCAATCCGCGGAAGTACCCCGACTTCGGCTGGAACTGGCTCGGACGCTTCGTCTTCTTCATGGGCCTGTACTTCAACACCACCTTCGGGACCTTCTTCTACGCCCAGCGGCTCGACATGCCCGTCAAGGAGGTCGCCGGCGTCGTTGCGGCGATCGGGATCATCGGGGTTGTGGCGGCGATGGGCGGCGCCATCGGGGGCGGCTTCCTCTCCGACAAGCTCGGCCGACGCAAGCTGTTCACCGTGATCGGATCCGCGATCTTCGTCGCCGGGGCCGTCGCCGAGGCGTTCGCCCACTCGCTGCCCCAGCTCGTCGTCGGTGCGGTGCTGATGCAGCTCGCCATCGCGATGTTCAGCGCCGTCGACCAGGCGATCGTGTTCGCCGTCCTCCCGGACCGGGCCCAGGCCGGCCGCTATCTCGCGGTCGTCGCCTTCGCGCAGAAAATCCCCAGCGCCCTCGCTCCGCTCATCGCACCGCTCGTCATCACCATCGGTGTCACGAGCGGAGGGGAGAAGAACTACACACTGCTCTATCTGAGCGGCGCGGTGCTGGCGCTCGCCGGCGGCCTGATCATCAAGTTCAAGATCAAGTCGGTCCGGTAGCGGGCACCTCGCCAGTCGCCGGTGCCCGCAAGGGGTGGGGTCCGATCTCCTGGATCCCGGTGGGCTACTGCGGCGTACCGGGGGCGGTGGAGGACGGCGACACGCCTGTGACCGCATCGCGGCCCTACCGCTTCGACGCGCTGAGGGAGCATCCGCGCACGTCCAGGTGTCCACGGCACACCGGACGACAGCCCGCGCACCGGCCGCTCGCGCCGCGGGACGCCTTCGCCGTACGCACCGCTGCGAGAACCGTCGTACGGAAAGCCGACCACCGTGCGACCGCAGAGTTCACCACGTTCCGAGAAACACGAGTCGCGAAAAGGCAGAGCATGAACAACGCACCGTACGATCTGCGCATCGACAACGGCGGTGACCAGTTCGCCGTGTCTGGCCCCGCACCCCGCTTGTCGTGGAAGCCGCCGTCGGATGCCGGACACCCGGCCGGATACGAGCTGGAGTGCACGGTCGCCGGCGACGCGCAGCCCGCGCTGCGGGTGGCCCCCGGCCGGCACCGGTTCCTCCCCTGGCCCTGGGCGGCGTTGGGCAGCGGCCGGCAGGTGGCCTGGCGCGTCCGGGCCGACGGCACAGGGGGTCCCTCGCCGTGGTCGGAGTGGAACGCGTTCGAGGCCGGTCTCCTCGACGAGGACTGGCAGGCCCGCTGGATCTCGCCGGCCGAGACCGGCGACCCCGGCTACGGCAAGCGCCCGGCCCACATCCTGGCGACCCTCTTCGAGGCACGGGACGGGGTCCGCTCGGCGCGGCTGTACGCGACGGCGCTCGGCCTGTACGAGGCGTACGTGAACGGCGAACGGGCCGGCACCGCCGAACTGTCGCCCGGTTCCACCTCCTACGACCGCACGCTCTACGCCCAGGCATCGGACGTCACGGCCGCCATCAGGGCCGGCGACAACCGTGTCGAGATCGTTCTCTCGGACGGCTGGTACCGGGGCCAGGTCGGCGCGTTCCGCCTGCCGGCCGGCTGGGGCTCGGTACTCGGCGCGCGTGCCGAGCTGCACATCGTGTACGAGGACGGCTCACGCCAGGTCGTGCGCAGCGACGAGACCTGGACGAGCACCCGGTCGGCCATCACCCGGGCCGACCTCATGGACGGGCAGAGCACCGACTTCCGCGCCGGACGGGCCACCGAACAGCCGGTCCTCGTCGATCAGGTCGAGGCACCCGCGATCGACTGGTCGCCGGCACCGCCCGTGCGCGTCGTCGAATCGCGCCCGGCACATGCGGTCGAGCAGCTGCGGGACGGGCTCTGGATCGCCGACTTCGGGCAGAACGCCTCCGGCCGACTCGCCCTCAGCGACCTCGGCCCGGCCGGCACCCGCACGGTCATCGACTACGGCGAACACGTCGGCCGCGACGGCGACCTGACGACCGCCCACCTGGACTCCGTCCGCCCCGGCGAGGAGCCGATCCCCTTCGTCCAGCGCGACGAGGTCGTCTCGGCGGGCCGGGGGGAGACGTTCGAGCCACACCACACCGTGCACGGCTTCCAGTACGCGCGCATCCGCCGCGACGGTGCCCCTCTCGACCCCGCGAGCCTCACGATGCGCGTCGTCCACACCGATCTGCGCCGCACCGGAACCTTCGCGTGCAGCGACGACGACCTCAACCGCCTTCATGAGATCGCCGACTGGAGCTTCCGGGGCAACGCCGTCGATGTCCCCACGGACTGCCCGACTCGCGAACGCCTCGCCTGGACCGGCGACTACCAGGTCTTCGCACCCACCGCCACGCGCCTGTACGACGTCCTCGGCTTCAGCCGCAAATGGCTCCGCTCGGTCCGCGACGACCAGCTGGCGGACGGCCGGATCGCCAACTTCTCGCCCGACGGCCGCCGCATCAAGCATCACCTCGACGACCAGTTCGCCATGATGACCGGCTCCGCCGGCTGGGGCGACGCGATCGTCGCCGTCCCCTGGGAGCTGTACCAGTCCTACGGCGACCAGGAAGTACTGGCCGAGAACTGGGAGGCGATGGTCCGCTGGGTCGAGTGGGCCCTGCGGACGGCCCGCACCGCCCGCCACCAGTCCCGGACCGAGCGCTCGGTTGAGCCACTCCCTCACGAGCAGTACCTGTGGGACGGCTCCTTCCACTGGGGCGAGTGGACCGAGCCCAGGGCGAAGGCCGCCGACGGCACCCGCATCGACCCGATCAAGACCGACCCGGTCGCCTGGTTCATGGCCGACAAGGGCGAGGTCGGCACGGCGTTCCTGTACCGCTCGACGTCGACCCTCGCCGACGTCGCAAGGGCGCTGGGCCGCACCGAGGACGCGGTCCGCTACACCGAGACCGCCGAGCACGTGCGCGACGCCTGGCGCACCGAGTTCCTCACCCCCGACGGACGCACCACCGGCGACACTCAGGCCGGCTATGTGCGCGCGCTCTCCCTCGGGCTCGTCCCCGCCGAGCTGCGCCCGGCAGCCGCCGCGCGCCTGGCCGAACTGATCCGTGCCGCCGGCACCCACCTGGGCACCGGCTTCCTCGCCACCGGCGACCTGCTTCCCGTCCTGGCCGACACCGGCCACGCCGACATCGCCTACGAGCTGCTCCTGCGGCGGACCGCACCGTCCTGGCTGTACATGCTCGACCACGGCGCGACGACCATCTGGGAGGACTGGGAGGGCATCGACGAGAACGGAGACGCCCACGACTCCCTGAACCACTACAGCAAAGGCGCCGTGGTCAGCTTCCTGCACACCCACACGCTGGGACTACGCCAGACACCGGGGTCGGTCGCCTGGGAGTCCTTCGAGGTGGCGCCCGTCCCCCACCCGTCGCTGACCTGGGCCCGGGGCACGCACGAGTCCCCGCAGGGCACGATCGCCGTCGAGTGGCGGACGACCAGTGACGAGCTGACCCTGACCGTCGACGTTCCCCCGGCGACCACCGCACGCGTCGTCTTCCCCGACGGCACCACCGAGACCGCCACGACAGGCACCTTCCGTGCCACCCGCCGTGTCGAGGGTCGTTCGCCGGCTCGCTCTGCCGGCGACTCGGGACGCTAGCCGTTCCCGTGTTGCAGGGGCGCGACCGACTGGGTCCTGGACTCCAGCGTCGGGCCTGATGGCTCTTGCCGGAGAAAGCCGCGGCACGGGCGGGACAGACCCGTCGTCCACGCGCAACGCGCACTACATCCATAGACCGATGCCGCGAACAGGGGAGGTTCGGCGGCCCTCGCGACGAGAGCGCTATCGTTCACTCAGTTCCGAGGTGGGGCGAAAGGAATCCCAACCACATGGTAGATTTTGGGCGCTCAACTGCTGCGTACGACCTGTCCGAACCGGCTTCGTAGGGGAAAGTGAGCGCACCGTGGGTCAGGCAACAGCGCGCGGGCCATACGCCAAGACACCGGCCCGCCGAGCGGAGATCGTACGGGCGGCGCGCGACAGCTTCGCCGAGAACGGCTACGCCAAGGCCTCCCTGCGGGACATCGCGGAGCGTGCCGGCATCACCCACGCCGGACTTCTCCACCACTTCCGCAACAAGGACGAGATCCTCGCCGCGGTGCTCGCAGAGCGGGATACCGAGGAGTGGCAGCACGGCGCGGCACAGGTCGACAGCCTCGACCAGCTCGCGCCCTACCTCGGTGAGCTCATCCGTCACCACCAGCAGGCCCCGGAGCTCATGCGCCTGTGGATCGAGCTCGCCGCCGCGGCCTCACGCACAGACCATCCCGCCCACACCTACTTCGTCGAACGCTACGAACGCGGGCGCACGCAGTTCGCCGAAGGCTTCCTCGACAAGGCGGCCCGCGGCCGACTGCGTGAGGGCGTCAGCCCCGAGAGTGCCGCGGCTCTCTTCCATGCCGTGCTCAACGGCCTCCAGCTGCAGTGGGTCCTCGACCAGGACCTCGACATCATCGGACCGCTCAACGACTTCGTCCGCCTGCTTCTCGACCGGGACGACCGGGACGACCGGTAGGCGGAGTCATCAGATGATCATGTCCTTTCCGTTCGCCGGTCTCGTCGCGACCATTACCGCGGCATGGTCGTGGAGGTGCTCGACGAGTATTCGCGGACGCATCGGCATCACAGGCAGCTCGGCACAGCAGCACACCCCGACCGGGATGTGATCAGGCTCCTGCGCACCTGCCGGCGGCTGACCTCTATGCCCTAATGCCGGGCCCGGGCAGCCAGGGAGTCCAGCATCCACTCAGCCGGCCCGGCTTCGTCCGAAGCCCACATGTCTCCACCGGGCCGCACCTTCAGTCTCCCGGGCGGCACCTGCTTGGCCGGAGCGATGATCCGCGATCGCTCGGCTCGGTGATCCGCCTTGCGGCCCTGCCCGCCCAGATCATCAAGCCCCTTCCAGGCCGGAGCGGTGGAAGCGGTGCAGCCAACGCCGCACCGTCTTCTGGCCACAGCCCAACTCGTCCGCGACCGCCGGCACCCACAGGCCGGCCCAGCTCGGCTCGACCATCCGGGCCCGCGCCACCACATCCCGGAGCGCCTTGCGGGCACACGACAGCCGACGCGCGCCACTGCCCTCTCATCCCCATCACGGCATGGCCGTCCTCGTCACACCACTGCCCAGCACATGCACTCAGCTTGTCGTTCAACCCTCGGCCTCGGCTATGCCGCGTAGTCGGATGCTTGGGCACAGGTAGAAGAGTTCGGGATCGCCTTCGTCCAGGCCGTGGAGCAGGCCAACAGGGCTCCAGCCGACGAACTGCAGCAGGCGTTGCATGGGTTGGTTGGAGACATTGGTCGAAGTGAACAGCTTCGGGGTGGTGCACGCGGCTTCGGTGGCCTTGAGGAGATGTGTGCCCACGCCTTGCCGACGGGCGGTGGGCGCGACCATCAGCATGGTGACGAAGCCCTGCTCGAAGAAGGTGTACTCCAGCACGCTGTAACCCAAAGGTCCGGATGAGTCTCGGGCCATGAGGACCACACTCTGTTCGCACCAGCGTCGGATGCTGTCCCGTCGTGTGTGGTCGCCTGCTGCCGCGACAGAATCGATCTTGGCTAACGCGGCCCAGTTCGACGGGTCCGCGCGGTCCACTTCAAGCCCGCTGAGGTTCTCGACGTCCATGGGGTGCATCGTGGCAGCGTACGGGCGGTTGGTGCTCGCCTATCGGGTTCGGCGGGGCCTGGTGCCCTTCTTGTGGTGTGCGGGGCGGCTGTATGCCTCGTCGGTGGCGAGGACACGTCCCACCTCGTGCCGGGTGGCTGGGCGGCGGTTCTTCGAACCGAGCGGTCGACCGGGGCCGGGCCGGGACGGTTTCGGTGCACCGGCCGGGGAGCCGGTCTTCACACGCAGGTTTCTGAACCCCCCTGCGGGCCCGGGCGGGCGTCAGCTTGTTCGGCTCGGTCATCTCCCAGGGCCGCCGGAGATTCGGTGGCCAGTGACCGGGCGAGCCGGAGTTGGGGATAGGCGGCGGCATCCCCAGCCATGTCCACCGGTCGGCCGCCTCGGAGCTGCGGAGCCCTGGGCCTGGTCCACCCGAGTGTCTGCTTGAACAGGCGGAACGTGTGCTCCAGGTCGAAGCGGCGGAGGAAGAACGGCCAACAGCGGTTCACGTCGTTCGCGGTGGCGGCGGTGCCCGACCACCACAGCCAGACCGGCTTGTTCACCCCGCCACTGGGCAGCTTCTCCACGGTCAGGTAGATGACGGTGCCCTCGATGATGGGCAGCGGTCCGTCGTGATCGAGCCAGGCCGCCCGCCGGGTCAGCCCCGGGTGCGATCGGTCCCACGCCTGCGCGGTCGCTTTGCCGAAGCAATGCCCCTTGCACCAGGGCCGTTTCGGGTTCAGGGGCATGGTCGTGCCCCTCGTCACTGCTCCTTCCGTCAGGCCGTCACCGCGACGACCTCGTGCTGCGGGCCGCCGAGCACGACCTTGAGGGCTCCGGTGTCGGAGGCGTTGCCGAAGACCTCGTACGCCTCCTCCATACGGTCGAGCGGGAAGGTGTGGGGTCACCATCTGCGCGGTGGGCAGCCGGCCGGCGGCCGCCATGCGCAGCAGCATGGGGGTGGAGTAGGTGTCGACCAGACCGGTGGTGATGGTCACGTTCTTGATCCACAGGTCTTCGAGGTGCAGGGTCGCGGGCTTGCCGTGCACGCCGACGTTGGCCACGTGGCCACCCGGCCGCACCATGCGGGTGCACAGTTCGAAGCTCTCCGGCACGCCGACCGCCTCGACGACCACGTCGGCGCCCAGGCCGTCGGTGAGGTCCGCGATCAGCTGCTCGGGTTCTTCCGTGGCGTCGGCCACCGCCTCGGCACCGAGCTGCCTGGCGGCTTCCAGCCGTGAAGCGGCCAGATCCACGGCGACGATCCGCTCCGGCGCGAACAGACGTGCCGTGGCGATCGCCGCCAGTCCGATGGGACCGGCACCGACGACGGCGACGGTGTCGCCGGGGCGTACGTGCCCGTTGAGGACGCCCACCTCGTAGGAGGTCGGGAAGATGTCCGCGAGGAGCACGGCGTCTTTGCACCGCGCTGGGAAGCGCGTGCACGGACAGGTCGGCGTAGGGGACGCGGACGTACTCTGCCTGCGTGCCGTCGATCAGGTGGCCGAGGATCCAGCCTCCGCCGCCGCGGCACTGGCCGTACATGGCCTCGCGGCAGTAGCGACAGCGCCCGCAGGCGCTGATGCAGGAGACCAGGACTCGGTCTCCGGGCCGTACGGTCCGTACGTCGCTGCCGACCTCGACGATCTCGCCGACCGCCTCGTGGCCCAGCACGATGCCTGGACGCACCTCGGGGACGTCACCCTTGAGGATGTGCAGGTCCGTCCCACAGATGGTGACGATGTCCACCCTCACGATCACGTCGGTGGGCTCCTTGATGCCTGAGTCGGGGACCTCTTCCCAGGCGGACTTTCCTGGACCGTGGAAGACGTAGGCCACTGGGCCCGACGGAGACGGCCGACCGGGGGCGGGCGCGCGGAAGCGCGCAGACCGGCGCTCCGTCGCAGCTGTGCTGCTCACCGATGTTCCGCAGACCCCGTCCGCGGCCGGGGCCCCGGCCGGGCCCTGACGAAGGTCAGCCGGCCGGCCGACGACGGCGCCACCCGCACCGGACGGACCCGGATCGACGGTCACGGTCTGGCTGGAGCCCGTGGCGCGCTCACGACCGAGCCGACTGGGCCGACTGGGCCGACGGAGGCCGCCGCTGAGTCGGCGCTCTTCGGCTTCGCGGCAGCCGCAGCCCTTTCCGGTCTCGCCTTCGGCGTCGGCGCCCCTCCGGTGGCTGGACCGACGTCGCCTCGCCCGGCGGGCCAAGGCGTGGGACCTGGTCGGCCCGCGGTGGAACAGACGATCGGCTGACGCGCCGGGCCGCCCGGCCCTTCGCTAGCGAGCGGGCTGCGGGCGCGGTGCAATGAACAGTGAGGTGGCTTGCTGCCGCCGCGCATGAGGAGGTGGCGCATGCGCTACGAAGACCGCGCGGATGCCGGGCACCATCTGGCCCGGCGCCTGCAGTACCTGCGGGGCACGGATGCGGTGGTGCTCGGACTGCCCCGGGGCGGGGTCCCGGTCGCGTACGAAGTGGCCCGCTTCCTCGGCGTGCCCATGGACGTGCTCGTGGTGCGCAAGCTGGGCGTGCCGTGGCAGCCGGAGCTGGGATTCGGTGCGATCGGCGAGGAGGGCCTCCGCGTGATCAATCAGGACATCCTCCGCGAGAGCGGGCTCAGCCCCGTCGAGCAGGAGCGCGTCGAGCGCTCCGAACGCGCCGAGCTGGAGCGGAGAGTGCGCCGGTATCGCGCCGACCGCCCGCCCCTGGCCCTGGCCGGCCGCACCGCTGTGGTGGTGGACGACGGGCTGGCCACCGGCGCCACGGCCGAGGCCGCCTGCCGGGTGGCCCGCGCTCGTGGGGCGGGTGAGGTCGTCCTCGCCGTCCCTGTCGGCGCGGAAACGACCGTGGCGCGCCTGCGCGAATCAGCGGACCAGGTCTTCTGCCTGCAGGCATCGCGTCATCTGGGGTCCGTCGGGGCCTGGTACCGCGACTTCTCACAGACCAGTGACACGGAGGTGGCCGCGCTGCTGGCCGAGGCCGGCCACCCCGGCTCCTCGCCGCCGGCCCACCACCATCCGAGCGCCCGTTGACCGTCGACGAGGTGTCGGTCCCCGCCGGGCCGGTACGGCTGGCCACACGACTCGTGGTATCCGCCACGGCACAAGCGGTGGTGGCGTTCGCCCACGGCAGCGGGAGCAGCCGGGGCCGTCCGCTGATCCTGTGGTCGGCGAGCTGCCGCGCGCCCGCCTTGAACGGGGTTCCGTACCCGGTCCGGACGGCATCAGTGGTCCTCACGGACCCGACCTCGCTGCTTCATGACGCTTCCTACCTCCGCGGAGTCGGCGCAGACAGGGGTCCCACGGAGAAGGAGATCCCGGTGATCGTCGAGAGCCTGCCCAGGGACCTGCCTCACCGGACCACCGGCGGTTCTCCGGTGCGGTCGGACGGGATCAGCTGCCCGTCACCGGACACGTCCTCCTCCGGCTGCTGGGCGGCTGTTGCCGCCGGCGCGGCTGCTGCACAGGGAGTCCACTCCCCTGCCGCCGTCCGGCCCCGAAGATCACGGGCCATGAGCCGGAACGGCTGGAAGTCGAAGTCCGGGGTCCGGCTGACCTGCCGAACGACCCTCTCGAAGACCGCCTTTCCCGCCGGCCTGCCCCCGGCCCCCTGGCCTCGTTCACCCTCCTGAGGGCCGTGTCACGGCTCGTCCGTCACCGGCACCCGCCACACCAGAGCGGTTCCGCCGTCGGCCGGGCTGTCGAACTCCAGCGCTCCGCCCAATTGCTGTGCTCGTTCGGCCATGTTGCGCAGGCCGCTGCGGCGGCCCTCCGGCGGTATGCCCACACCGTTGTCGGAGACCGTCAGCCGCACTTCCCGACCGTCGGTCTCCAGCGCCACGTCGGCACGGTCGGCACGGGCGTGACGGGCGATGTTGGTCAGGGCCTCGGACAGGACCGCCACCACGTGGTCCGCGATCCGGCCGGGGATCTCGGTGTCCACCAGGCCTTCCATCCGCACGCTGGGGGCGAAGCCGAGCACCGGAGCGGCTTCGCCGACCGCCCGCACCACGCGGGCGCGCAGACCTGATCCTGCGCTCCCCTCGCGCGACCGCAGACCGAAGATGGTCGACCTGATGATCTTGATGGTCTCGTCGAGGTCGTCGACCGCCCGGTTCACACGGTCGGCGGCCTGCGGATGCTCGATGAAGCGGCCCGCGCTCTGCAGCGTCATCCCGGTGGCGAACAAGCGCTGGATCGCCAGGTCGTGCAGGTCCCGGGCGATCCGGTCGCGGTCGTGGAGCATGGCGATGTGCTCGGCGTCGCGCCTGCGTTCGGCGAGTTCCATCGCGATCGCGGCTTGGGAGGCGAAGGCCTGCAGCGGTTCGGTCTCCTTTTGCGTGAACACCGGTCGACCCGCCTGACGCACCAGCAGAACGACGCCCCGCACGCTTGCGGCCGTTCCGATGGGAACGGCCACGGCCGCCCCGAGACCGGGGAAGCGCGGGGCACTGTACGACACCCGCTCGTCGTGGTTGACGTCCGAGCTCGTGACCGGGGAAGCGGTGGAGAAGGCCCGGCCGATCAGGCCACTCACGGGCAGCACCAGGCCGCGGTGCTCCTCCGCGCCCTGCCCGATGGCCAGTTCCACAGTGAGCGAGTCGGTGTCCTCCATGGGCATCGCGACCACGGCCAGGGCGGCATCGGTGATCTCCCTGGCCCGCTCGGCGATCAATCCGAGCGCCTCCGCGCGCTCGCTGCCGGACATCAGGCTGTGGGTGACCTCCGCGTTCGCCTGCAGCCAGCGCTCGCGAAGTCGGGACTCCTCGTACAAGCGGGCGTTGTCGATGGCGACGCCGGCGGCCACGGCCAGAGTGGACAGGACCGACTCGTCCTCCTCGTCGAACTGCGCTCCGCCCTGCTTCTCGGTCAGGTACAGATTGCCGAAGACCTGGTCCCGCACCCGGATCGGGACGCCGAGGAAGGTGTTCATCGGCGGGTGGTTGGCCGGGAAGCCGTACGAGGCGGCGTGCTCGGAGAGCTTCGTCAGCCGCAGCGTCTCGGGGTGCCGGATCAGCTCTCCCAGGATGCCGTGGCCCTCCGGATAATTGCCGATCTCCGCGATCTGGTCCTCGGTGACACCCACGGTGAGGAAGGCGGACAGCCGCTTGCCGTCCGGTCCGATCACCCCGAGGGCGGCGTACTGCGCATCGACCAGCACGGCCGCCGCCTGCACGATGCTGTACAGCGCCTGCTCAAGATCCAGCTCCCGGCCGACCGAGAGCACGGCCTCCAACAGGCTGTGCACCCGGTCCCTGGTACCCCGGGCGGCGTCGATGCGCGCCTGCAGCTCTTCCAGCAGCTCGTCCAGCTTCAGCTGCGGCAGCCGTACCCGCGCCTCCTCAGGGCTTCCCACCGATGCTCCTCACGTCCCCACGGCCGCCGACGGCCGACCGTTCCGGTCACGTGCCACGGTAGTGGTCCGAGGGAGGTGAGGGGACGGAATCGGCCCTGGTCATCCCTTAGGAGACCCGGCTTCACCGGTCGGTCTGGCCGCCACGTGCTCGGTGAGGTCGAGCGGGCGGGTGAGCAACAGGGTCAGGCAGGCCGACGTGGCGTCCAAAGCCATTGACGCCCATGCGCACGCTCATGTCCGTCGCCCTCCCGATCGGCTGTCTGGCGTTTGCTGCCACCTTGCGACGTCGGGACGGAAGGGGCCTGGGCCGTACGGGGGGCGGGCCAGGGCGCCTTCTGCCATGGTTCGGCACCGCGGTCGTTGAGCGAGGCTTCAGCGTCCTTCGTTCTTGAGCCGGTCCTGTGCCTGAGTGGCGATCACCGCGGCCTGGATGCGGCGCTCCACCCCGAGCTTGGCGAGCAGACGGGAGATGTGGTTCTTGACGGTCTTCTCGGCGAGGTAGAGCCGCTGGCCGATCTGGCGGTTGGTCAGGCCCTCGCCGATGAGAGCGAGGATCTCCCGCTCCCGCTCGGTCAGACCCGGCAGCGCGTCCGGCTCGGGCTCCTTGGTCTGCTCGCCGCGCAGCCGTGCCATCACCTTGGCGGTGGCGCTCGGATCGAGCAGGGACTGGCCCGCGGCCACCGTACGGACGGCCGAGACCAGGTCGGAGCCCTTGATCTGCTTCAGTACGTACCCGGACGCCCCGGCCATGATCGAGTCCAGCAGGGCCTCCTCGTCGTCGAACGACGTCAGCATCAGACAGGCCAGCTCCGGCATGCCCGACCGCAGCTCCCGGCACACGCTCACCCCGTCGCCGTCAGGCAGCCGGACGTCGAGCACCGCCACGTCGGGACGCAGGGCGGGGACCCGCACGAGGGCCTGCTCAACCGTGCCGGCCTCTCCCACCACGGTGATGTCCGGCTCGTCGTCCAGCAGGTCGTGGACGCCTCGGCGTACCACCTCGTGATCGTCCAGCAGGAAGACCCGGATCGGGTCGCCGGTACCGGGCCGCTCACTGTCCGCCATCGGATGCTCCTTGTCAGGTGCGCGTCGTGGGCCGCCCTCCGGACGAGACCGCGGCTCCTACCGGAGATCTTTCTCGTTTCAGGGCCGAACGGCCAGGGCCGGTCGGCCCTGTTTCACCCCCGGCTCCTTGCCGTACGGCTCCCCGCTCGCCGCACGGACGAAAACCGGCCCCGTCACCGAGGGCCGACCGGCCCGCCGGACGGGACAGCCGGCACCTGCCAGGCCGCAGGCATCCGCAGGAGGCTGGAAGCCTAAGGGCAGAAGAGCCGTGGCACGAGGCCGAGGAGCACAGGGTCATGGTCCGTTACGTGTACGAATTCACCGACGGCGGCCGCCACATGGCCGACCTGCTCGGCGGCAAGGGAGCCAACCTGGCCGAGATGACCCGGCTGGGCCTGCCCGTGCCCCCGGGGTTCATCGTCACCACCGAGGCATGCCGGGCCTTCCTGGCCACCGGCACCGCACCCGAGGGGTTGTCCCAGGAGATCTCCCGGCATCTGTCGGCCCTCGAGGCCGCCGCGGGGCGGCTGCTCGGGCAGCCGGACGACCCGCTGCTGCTGTCGGTGCGCTCCGGGGCGCGCTTCTCCATGCCCGGCATGATGGAGACGGTCCTCGACATCGGCCTGAACGACGACTCCGTCCTCGGCCTGGCCAAGACCTCGGGCAACGAGCGCTTCGCCTGGGACTCCTACCGCCGGCTGGTCCAGATGTTCGGCAGCACGGTGATGGGCGTCGACTCGTCTCTGTTCGAGCAGGCCATCGCCCTGCTCAAGGAGGTGCGCGGCGTCGCGGACGACGTACACCTGGATGCCACCGACCTCGCCCAGCTCGTGGAGACGTACAAGGACCTCATCGAGTACGAGACCGGTGAGCACTTCCCGCAGTCCCCCGCCGAGCAGCTGCGCCGGGCCGTCCTCGCCGTCTTCCAGTCCTGGAACGGCGAACGGGCCCGGCTGTACCGACGGCGCGAGCACATCCCGGACGACCTGGGCACCGCGGTCACCGTGCAGCGCATGGTGTTCGGCAACCTCGGCTCCGATTCCGGCAGCGGGGTCGCCTTCACCCGCGACCCGGCCACCGGGCGGCCCGGTCTGTACGGCGACTACCTCGTCGACGCCCAGGGGGAGGACGTGGTCGCGGGCATCCGCAACACCGTGCCGCTGACCGATCTGGAGCGGCTGGACCCCGCCTCCTATCGGGAGCTGCGGGCACACATGGAGACCCTGGAGTACCACTACCGGGACCTGTGCGACATCGAGTTCACCATCGAGCGCGGGCGTCTGTGGATGCTGCAGACCCGCGTCGGCAAGCGCACCGCCGAGGCCGCCTTCGCCATCGCCGCCGAGCTGGCCGACGAGGGGCTCATCTCGGTGGACGAGGCCCTGGCCCGGGTCAGCGGCGACGGGCTCGCCCGGCTGATGTTCCCCCGATTCGACACCTCTGCCGTCGGCGAAGCGCTGGCGCACGGCATTCCGGCCTCGCCGGGTGCCGCCGTCGGAGCGGTGGTGTTCGACTCGGCCGAGGCGGTACGGCGTGCCGCCGCCGGCGAGAAGGTCGTCCTCGTGCGGCAGGAGACCACCCCGGACGATCTCCCCGGCATGGTCGCCGCCGAGGCCGTGCTCACCAGCCGGGGCGGCAAGACCAGCCACGCGGCCGTCGTCGCCCGCGGCATGGGCAAGGTCTGCGTGTGCGGCGCCGAGCAGATCACCGTCGACCCTCAGGGACGCCGCTTCACCGTGGGCGGCACGACCGTGCGGGAGGGCGAGGTCGTCTCGGTGGACGGCTCCGCGGGCACCGTGTACCCGGGCGCGGCTCCGCTGGTCGCCTCCGCGGTCATGCGGTTCCTGGAGAGGGATGAGCACGGCGAGCCTTCCGCGCCGCTGGTCGACGCGGTGGCGAGGGCCCTGCGACGGGCCGACCACGTACGGCGGCTGGAGGTACGGGCCAACGCCGACACGCCCGAGGACGCCGCCCGGGCCCGCCGGTTCGGCGCGCAGGGCGTCGGGCTGTGCCGCACCGAGCACATGTTCCTCGGCAAACGCCGCAAGCTGGTCGAGGAGATGATCCTGGCCCGCGACGACATCGAACGCGCGCGCGCCCTGGACGCCCTGTTGCCCCTGCAGCGGCAGGACTTCATCGGCATCCTGGAGGCGATGGACGGCCTGCCGGTCACCATCCGGCTCCTCGACCCGCCGCTGCACGAGTTCCTGCCCGACCGCACCGAGCTCGCCGTCCGGGTCGCCACCGCCGACGCCCGGGGAGAGCTGCCGGAGCCGCACGACGTCGAACTGCTGGACGCGGTCAACCGGATGCACGAGGAGAACCCGATGCTCGGGCTGCGCGGCGTGCGCCTGGGCCTGGTGGTGCCGGGACTGGTCGCCATGCAGGTACGGGCCGTCGCCGAGGCGGTCGTGGACCGCGTCCGGGCCGGCGGCGACCCCCGGGCGGAGATCATGGTGCCGCTGGTCGACACGGTCGAGGAACTCCGCCTCGCACGCGAGGAGGTGGACGCGGTGCTCGCCGAGGTCGGCAAGGCCACCGGCGTCCCCGTCCGGTGCCCGGTCGGCACGATGATCGAACTGCCCCGGGCCGCGCTGACCGCGGGCCGCATCGCCGAGGAGGCGGAGTTCTTCTCCTTCGGCACCAACGACCTCACCCAGACCGTCTGGGGCTTCTCCCGCGACGACGTGGAGGCGGCGTTCTTCTCCGCCTACCTCGACAAGGGCATCTTCGCCACCTCCCCGTTCGAGACGATCGACCGCGACGGCGTCGGCCGTCTGGTCGAGATCGCGGTCGCCGAGGGCCGCGCCACCCGCCCGGACCTGAAGATCGGCGTTTGCGGCGAGCACGGCGGCGACCCTGAATCCGTGCACTTCTTCCACGCAGCCGGCCTGGACTACGTCTCCTGCTCGCCGTTCCGTGTTCCGGTCGCCCGTTTGGAGGCCGGGCGAGCCGCGCTGGAAGGCGCCGGGGACAGCGACAGCAGGTGAAGGGGCGGCCGACCACCCCGCATGCCACCAGCGGATCGACGATCGCAAGAAATGCGGACCGACAAAGACACCCGCGTCCGGAACGCCCCGGACGCGGTCCGCCGGGTGCGGGCCACGGGGGACGTGGACGACACGGCACTCCCCCAGCTGCGGGAGAAGATCGCCGCCGCCCTGCACCGGCCGGGTCTGCCGGCCGTAAGCGGCGTGGTCCGACTGGAACGGGCCGCCGCTCACCACGTCGAACCGCCATGGTCCTGCCAGGCGGAGATCCGAGGAGGAACCGATCCGTGGTCGTGCACGCCCGCGAGGCGAGCGCACGCGAAGTCGCTGACCGGTTGGAGACCCGGCTGCGCAGCCGGGTCGAGCGGACCCTGCACCGCACGGACGCGGCCCGCGGGTCGGCGCCGCCGTGGCGGGGCGGCCGGTCCATCGGGCAACCGGCCCAGGGCTCTGCGGCTCGTGTGCCGGACGGCGATGAAGCGACTGGCTGAGCGGGGATCCAGTGGGGGGGGGGGGGGGGGGGAGGCCCCCCCCCCCCCCCCCCCCAGGAAGAGGGACGTTGCACCCCCCCACGTCCGCCGGGTGCCGCGCCACAAAGGGATCCCAGACCAGCATTGGTCCCAACGCACC
>NZ_JBVIPA010000019.1:0-118513 GCF_055578365.1 Streptomyces sp. NPDC033131 | reverse complement strand
GTAGGGTGGCTCCCGCGGGGTGGGGGGTTGGGGGGGGGGGGGGGGGGGGGGGGGGGGGTTGGGGGGGGGGGGGGGGGGGGGCCCCCCCCCCCCCCCCCCACCCGCGAGGAGGAGAGCCGTGACATCCCGCGCCGTCGGCGCGGTCATGACCAGCGAGGTCGTCCAGTAGCGGCGTGGGCCCCACGGCCTTCGCGACCGGCCGCCCAGCCTGACCGTCGCCGTGTTCACCGCCTCGGTGAGGGGAATGCTCGCCGTCCAGGTCGCCGCTGTCCACCCGGCTCCCAACCGGCGCAGCGGCCGGGTGCCGGCCGGTGAGAAGACTCCCTCGCTCCCGCGCACACGTCGTGTACATCGGCCTGGAACTGTTCACTACCGCGGGACTGATCGCCCTGGGGACGGCGGCCCTGGCAACGGCGTAAACGGCCGGGGCACCGCCGCACCGTTGCGGCGGTGACCCGGGCCGGGGCGGGCCGGTCAGCCGTCCCAGGTCCAGTCGGTGACCTCGGGGAGGTCCGTGCCGTGGACGCGGATCCACTCGTGGTGGCGCAGCCGGGTGTCCTCCATCCGCTGCCGTACGGCGGCGGCGCGCACCGCCAGACCGGGCACGCGGTCGATGACGTCCATGACCAGCCGGTAGCGGTCGAGGTCGTTGCTGACGACCATGTCGAACGGCGTGGTGGTCGTGCCGATCTCCTTGTAGCCGCGCACGTGCAGGTGGGCGTGGCCGGCCCGGCGGTAGGCCAGGCGGTGGATGAGCCACGGGTAGCCGTGGTAGGCGAAGATCACCGGCTTGTCGGTGGTGAACAGGGCGTCGTACTGCGCGTCGGGCATGCCGTGCGGGTGTTCCTCGGCGGGCAGCAGCCGGGCCAGGTCGACGACGTTGACGACCCGCACGGCCAGCTTCGGCAGGTGTCGGCGCAGCAACTGGGCGGCGGCCAGGACCTCCTGGGTCGGGACGTCGCCCGCGCAGGCGAGGACCACGTCCGGTTCCCGGTCGGTCTCGTTGCCCGCCCAGTCCCAGATGCCGGCGCCGCGGGCGCAGTGCACCTTGGCCTGTTCCATGGACAGCCAGTCGAAGCAGGGCTGCTTGCCCGCGACGACGACGTTGACGTAATCCCGGCTGCGCAGCACGTGGTCGGCGACGGACAGCAGGGTGTTGGCGTCCGGCGGCAGGTAGACCCGGACCGCCTCCGGGCTCTTGTTGAGGATGTGGTCGACGAAGCCGGGGTCCTGGTGGGAGAAGCCGTTGTGGTCCTGGCGCCACACGTGCGAGGTCAGCAGGTAGTTGAGGGAGGCGATCGGGGCGCGCCAGGGCAGGCGCCGCGTGGTGCGCAGCCACTTGATGTGCTGGTTGACCATCGAGTCGACGATGTGCACGAACGCCTCGTAGCAGGAGAACAGCCCGTGCCGGCCGGTCAGCAGGTAGCCCTCCAGCCAGCCCTGGCAGGTGTGTTCGGACAGGATCTCCATGACCCGGCCGTGCCGGTCGAGGTCCTCGTCGACCTGGAGCGTCTGGGCCTGCCATGCCTTGCCGCTGGCCTTGTAGACGGCCTGGAGCCGGTTGGAGGCGGTCTCGTCGGGGCCGACGAGCCGGAAGTCGCGCCGGTCAGCGGTGCCCCGCATGACGTCTTCCAGCAGGTCGCCGAGGACACGGGTGGGCTCGTGCAGGGTGGCGCCCGGCTTGTCGACCTCGACCGCGTACTTCTCCAGCGGCGGCAGGGGCAGTTCGCGCAGCAGCAGACCGCCGTTGGCGTGGGGGGTCGCGCCCAGGCGCCGGGTGCCCTCGGGGACGCAGGCCAGGACCTGCTCGCGCGGGCGGCCGTCCTCGTCGAACAGTTCCTCGGGCCGGTACGAGCGCAGCCAGTTCTCGAGTTGGCGCAGGTGGTCGGGGTTGTCGCGGACGGCGGAGAGCGGAACCTGGTGGGAGCGCCAGGTGCCTTCCACCGGCAGGCCGTCGACCTCGGCCGGTCCGGTCCAGCCCTTCGGGGTGCGCAGCACGATCACCGGCCAGCGCGGGCGGTCGGTGTCGCCGTCCTCCCGCGCACCGTGCTGGAACGCGGCGATCCGGTCCAGCGCGATGTCCATGGCCTCGGCCATGGCACGGTGCACGGCCATCGGGTCGTCGCCGGTGACGTGGATCGGGTCGTGGCCGTAGCCGCGCAGCAGCTCGTCGAGTTCGCTCTCGGGCAGCCGGGCCAGCACCGTCGGGTTGGCGATCTTGTAACCGTTGAGGTGCAGGATCGGCAGGACGGCACCGTCGTGGACGGGGTCGAGGAACTTGTTGGAGTGCCAGGAAGCGGCCAGCGGTCCGGTCTCCGCCTCTCCGTCGCCGATGACGCAGGCGACCACCAGGTTCGGGTTGTCGAGGGCGGCTCCGTAGGCATGGGAGAGGGCGTAGCCGAGTTCGCCGCCCTCGTGGATGGAGCCGGGCGTCTCGGGTGCCACATGGCTTGGCACGCCGCCGGGGAAGGAGAACTGCCGGAACAGGCGGGCCATGCCATCAGCGTCTCGGGTGATGTCCGGGTAGGTCTCGCTGTACGAGCCTTCCAGCCAGGCGTTGGCGAGCACGGCGGGCCCGCCGTGTCCGGGGCCCCAGATGCACAGGGCGTCCAGGTCACGGGACCTGACGACACGGTTGAGATGCGTGTGCACCAGGTTCAGGCCCGGGGAGGTGCCCCAGTGGCCGAGCAGCCGCGGCTTCACGTGCTCCGCGCGCAGCGGCTCGGTCAGCAGGGGATTGGCCATCAGGTAGATCTGCCCGACGGCCAGGTAGTTCGCGGCGCGCCAGTGGGCGTCCAGCGCCCTCAGCTCCTCCTCGGTGAGCCGGGCGAACGCCTGCTGCGTGTCGACGGACATGAAAGATCCCTTCCGGGTCGGGGTGTCGATCGGAGGTACAAGCCGGTCCGTGCCTTCCACCATCGGTGACCGGCCGGGTACCCGACAGGGCCGACCGGGCCACCTTGGTGCCGTGCCTGGGAGCGTCAGGGCGTGAGATCCACTCCGTAAAGCGTGCGTCCGCCGACGAGTTCTCGCCCGGTGACCAGCTCGGCTTCGATGCGGACGAAGATCTGCCGGGGTGAGGGCACCCAGGAGCGGGGGCCTTTCCGTACCAGTCGCTCGTGTTCGACGGGGTCGGTCACCACTGTGGCCGGCCCGGTGACGACCACGCTCCAGCCCGAGTGGGCGGCCGCGTCGACCTCGTCGGCCTCGAGGGCGACCACCGTGCCGTCGACGGCGCGGGCCAATTCCGAGGTGGCGGAGGTGCACAGCACCACGGCGTCGTCGCCGTCCAGACAGAAGTTGACCGGCAGGACGGCGGGCAGGGCCTGGCGCGTGTGCACGATCCGTCCGACCGGCACCTTCGCGAGCAGACGCAGGCACTCCCGCCGTCCGAGTTCACGGAAACCGTCGTTGTGGTACATGCGCAGTCCGTCTTTCGCCCGATGCCGTGAGGGTGCGGTACGAGTTCATCCTCCGCCGGGCGGGGGACGGCGGTGAGGGCCTGTTGGTCCTTCCTCGGCCGGAGACCGGCCCTGTCACACGGTGATCCGGCGCCCGGTGACGGCGTCGGGCTCGATACGGATCCACAGGTCTCGTGGTCCTCCGGCCCAGGGCTTGCTGTACACCCGTTCCGCGAGCCGGCGCGCCTCGTCGGGATCGGTCACGTCGTGGGCCCGTCCTCGCACCAGGACGCTCCAGCCCTGGCTCAGTGCTTCGTCGACGCGGTCGACCTCGAAGGCGACCCGGTGGCCGGACGCCTGGGCGGGCGTGGCGCCGGCAGCCGTCCGGAAGACGACCGCACCGTCGACGACGCCGTAGTTGACCGGCACGACGAGGGGCCCGGAGGGCGTGGTCACCGCCAGCCTCCCCATTCCGTGGGTGCCGAGCAGGTCCCAGCACTCCCGTTCGGTCAGCTCGGTGAACTCCATGCTGTGGGCGGCCCGTCCGCGGCCGGGAGGCAGGTCGGCATGGCCGCCGGCGAGTTGCGGGGCGGTCGTGCCCAGGACACCGGCCAGCCTGAGCAGGGCACCCTGGTCCGGTGCGGCGGCAGGATGCTGCTCCAGGTACCGGAGGTAGCTGGGCGCCATGCCTGCCCGCTGTGCCGTCTCCCGCCGGGTGAGTCCCAGCTCGGTGCGCCGGCGGGCGATGCGCCGTCCGAGATCGCCGCGCGGCGGTCCCTCGGCGACGTCGTCCTTGATGCCGGGTTCGGGGGCGTCCTCGCGGTCGGACTGCTCGGGGCCGTGGAACGTGTGGGCCTTCATGACGATCGTCGCCTTTCTCGGACGTAGGCGGCTCAGGACCCGTATGTCGCCCGTGTGCCGTCGAGCCCGGAGCGGTTCCGGGGGTTCCCTTCAAGTCCAGGGTCTCTTCCGTCCACCGGATTCGCTTGGGCCGGTCGGTCCGCCTCGACGGTCCGGACGGGTCGTGCGGTCCCTGCCGTGAGGGCCGACCGAGACCCGAAGGTCCCCGCCCGGCCCTCGCGGCAGGGACCGAACGGCCCTTTCCGGCCGCTCATCGCATCGGGTTGTCTCGCAGCATGTCCGACAGGCACACCAGGTCCGCGTTCTCCCACACGATGCGCAAGGTCGACGGCACGGACGTCGTCGAGCTGCGCGGCGAGATGGACATCCGTACGGCGCCCACCGTCACGGCACTCCTCGACGCCCTGACGGCCGGTCCACACCCTGATCTGGTGCTGGACCTGCGCTCCACGTCCTTCATCGACTGCACCGGGCTGGGCCGGCTGTGCCGGGCGCGCAACCGTGCGCTGGCACGGCACGGCCGGTTCAGGCTGGTCAGCACCAGTCCGCACTTCCTGCGGATTCTGCGCTGCGCGCATCTGGCCGGCGTCTTCGAGGTGTACCCACTCCTGTCCGCGGCCCTGGTTCAGAAGACGGTCATTCCCGCCACGCGGAACTGACCCTCAGCCGGCGCACCACGTCCCGTGCGGGGCGGCGGTGTCCCGCACCGGGAACGGGATGCCGGTGCCGCGTACACGGCGCCGGTGAGGCGGTTCCAGCAAGGGCTCCCCACTCGACCCGGCGAGGTGAGCCCTCCCCCGGCCCCCGGCCGCCCGAAGGTGCGACTTCTCGGCGTCGTCGCCCCTCTCCGCGCAGCCGTGCGGATGTGCAGACCGACAGGCCCTCGTACGGCCCCACACTGCCCTCACGGCGTCGGGTGGAAGCAGCCGGGCGAAGGAGTTGATCACCATGACGAACCTGGTGGAGTGTCCGGACCGCCCGGTCCGGGTGAACGCGCGTATCGACTCGCCACTGTCGCGATGGCTGTTTCTCGTGAAGTGGATCCTCGCCATTCCGCCTTACGTGGTGCTGTTCTTCCTCTACTCGACTACCCGGCACGGCTGGGCATCACCTACCCGGAGCGGCTCTCCCGCGTTGCCACGGCCCGGCCGGCGGCCGTACCCCATGCGCGCCCGCACGCGTGGGGCGCCGGTCGGTCACCGGACGGGAGACGGTGGCGGATCGTGTGCGTGCCGAGCCGGTGAACTGACACCGTGCCGCATGTTGCCGCTCACCGCGTGCCACGCGTCCCCTTGACCTCACGCCCAGTGACCATTTCGGACTCGATTCGCATGAAGACCGCGTCCCGCAGGGGCATCCAGGAATGGGGGCCGGTCTGCGTCAGGCGGTCGTGTTCGGCGGGGTCGGTGACCACTGTGGCGCGTCCGGTGACGACCACGCTCCAGCCGGACCGGGTTGCCGGGGTGAACTCGTCGGCCTCGAAGGCGACGACGAAGCCGTCGATGGCCCGAACGAGGTCGGAGCCGGCCGAGGTGCACAGCAGCACGGAGGCGTCCGTGTCCAGGGAGAAGTTGACCGGGAGGACCGCGGGCAGGGCCTGCCGGGTGTACACCACGCGGCCGAGCGGCACCTTGGCCAGCAGGCGCAGGGACTCATGCCGGTCGAGTGTGCGAAAGGCGTCGTCTTGGAACACCAGTCCATCGTCCCTGCGGGCGCCGACGCGGGGATAGGGCCGGTCGGCCCTCTTCCGCGTGTCGGGAGTACGGCCCCACGCCGACCCGGCGAGGCAAGACCACTGCCGCGGGTGGCTCATGAGCAGTCGTCCCCTCACCCTCGACCGCACGGACTGGTGGTGCTCGGCCGCAGGGTGCAGCGGCCCACGCTCGGGCCCCTCGGCTCGTCTGGTGAGTGAGCTCCATTTCCAGAGCTGCGCGCCACTGACGAATATCTGAATTGCTAAATTTCGCAAGTCAATAGATGCTGGGGTTGCTGTACCCGCTCCACCGGTAGCCGTGGGCGCAGCGCCGTCGTGTTCGCCCGATCGGGGCGGGTGGGTGAGTAAGGGAAGCCGAGGGGTCGTGTCCGTTCCGCTGTACCAGGCCAAGGCCGAATTCTTCCGAATGCTGGGGCATCCCGTCCGGATCAGGGTGCTGGAACTGCTGCAGGACGGTCCGAAACCGGTGCGGGACCTTCTGGCGGAGATCGATGTGGAGCCCTCCGGCCTGTCCCAGCAGCTGGCGGTGCTGCGCCGCTCCGGAATCGTGACCTCGCAGCGGGAGGGCTCGACGGTCGTCTACGCACTGGCCGGCGGGGATGTCGCCGACCTCATGCGGGCTGCGCGCCGGATCCTGACCGAGATGCTCGGGGGGCGGAACGAGCTGCTGGCCGAGCTACGGGAAGCCGAGGTCGCCCCGCGATGACCTCGGGCATCAGCCGGGCCCGGTCCCGGATCGGCGCACTCCTGCCCGGCCGCGCGGATCTGGCGGAGATGCGTCGCGACCCGCGCCGGGATCTGCTCGCGGGCCTGACCGTGGCGATCGTGGCGCTGCCCCTCGCGCTCGGCTTCGGCGTCTCCTCCGGGCTGGGCGCCGAGGCCGGCCTGGCGACCGCCGTCGTCGCGGGCGCCCTGGCCGCGTTGTTCGGCGGGTCCAATCTCCAGGTGTCCGGGCCCACCGGTGCCATGACCGTTGTGTTGGTTCCGATCGTCGGCGAGTACGGTCCGACCGGCGTGCTGACCGTCGGCCTGATGGCCGGCGTCATGCTCGTGGGGCTGGCCGCCCTGCGCGCCGGCAAGTACATGCAGTACGTGCCCGCGCCCGTGGTGGAGGGCTTCACGCTGGGCATCGCCTGCGTGATCGGACTGCAGCAGGTCCCGAACGCGCTCGGCGTGCCCAGGCCCGAGGGCGACCGCGTGCTGGTGGTGACCTGGCGGGCCGTCGAGGAATTCACCAGGGACCCGAACTGGACGGCGGTCGGCTTCGCGGTCGCGGTGGCCGCGGTCATGCTGGTGGGCGCCCGCTGGCGGCCGCCCCTCCCGTTCTCCATCCTCGCGGTCGTCGTGGCCACGGTCGTGGCCCAGGTCGCGGGCCTGGACGCGGCGCAGCCGATCGGTGACCTTCCGTCCGGGCTGGCCGCGCCCTCGCTCGGCTTCCTCGACGTCGGTGCGCTCGGCACCCTGCTCGCCCCGGCCGTGGCCGTGGCCGCGCTCGCGGCCCTGGAGTCCCTGCTGTCCGCCTCGGTGGCGGACGGCATGACGGTGGGGCAGAAGCACGACCCTGATCGCGAGTTGTTCGGTCAAGGGCTGGCCAATATCGCGGCCCCGCTGTTCGGCGGCGTGCCCGCGACCGGCGCGATCGCCCGGACCGCGGTCAACGTCCGTACGGGCGCCGGCTCCCGGCTGGCCGCCCTGACCCATGCCGCGGTCCTCGCCGTGATCGTCTTCGCCGCGGCCCCCCTGGTCTCCAAGATCCCGCTCGCCGCCCTCGCCGGCGTGCTGCTGGCCACCGCCGTCCGCATGGTCGAGGTCGGCTCGCTCAGGGCGATGGCCAAGGCCACCCGCTCGGATGCGCTGATCCTCGTCCTCACCGCGGTCGCGACCCTGGCCCTCGACCTCGTGTACGCGGTGATCATCGGCCTGGTGGTCGCGGGTGCCCTCGCCCTGCGCGCCGTGGCCAAGCAGGCCCGCTTCGACCAGGTCCCGCTCGACCGCGGCGACCACAGCGCCGAGGAACACGCCCTGCTCGCCGAGCACATCGTCGCCTACCGCATCGACGGGCCGCTCTTCTTCGCCGCCGCGCACCGCTTTCTGCTGGAGCTCACCGAGGTGGCCGACGTACGAGTCGTCATCCTGCGCATGTCGCGGGTGTCGACCATGGACGCCACCGGCGCCCTCGTCCTCAAGGACGCCGTCGAGAAGCTGAACCGGCGCGGCATCCTCGTCCTGGCCTCCGGTATCCGCTCCAGCCAGCGCCAGGTCCTCGACTCCGTCGGCGCCCTCGACCTGCTGTCCCTTGAGGGCAAGGATCACGCCACCACGCCCGAGGCGATCCGCGCAGCCCGCGGTCACCTGGAGACGGCCGGGGTCCTGCCCGCGGTTCCCGCCCCGATGAGGGGACCGAAGCCCACCGAGATCGGCGAGGAGGCGGTCCGATGAGCACGACGCCCGCAGCCTTGCGCATGATCGAGGTCTCCGGCGCGGAGGCGCTGTGGCTGCTGGGAGGGTCGGCGCTGGGCCGGTTGGTGCTTGTGCAGCGGGAGCAGGCCGTCGTGCGGCCCGCCCGGCATGTGTGGCAGTACGGCAGGCTGATCGTCCGAGCCCCAGTGCAGGCCGTCGCGGTCCCGACGACGGTGACCTATCACGTGGACGAGGTCCGCGCCGCGACCGGCACCGGCACCGGCTGGACGGTCACCGCGGCCGGGCCCGCTGAGGTGACCACCGACGCGGACGAGGCGGCGCACCATCGCCGCACCCTGGCCGGTTGGACGCACGGCTCGCACGACACCGTGTTGAGCATGCGGCCACAGACCGTCACCGGGTCCCGTCTCGCCCAGGGCACGGAGCGATGATGTCCACGCGGCCCACGCAATTCGAAGCGCTGCCTTACCGGCACGTGCTTACTCTGCCCGCCGAGCCGTCCGCTGTCCGCGTCGCTCGCGAGACCGCCCAACATGCGCTGGTCGAGTGGGGGGTTGGCCTGCGCCATCCCACGGTGGACCCGGCGCTGCTGATCCTCGGCGAGCTGGTCACCAACAGCGTCCGGCACGCCGCCGTCCGCTCCCCGCAGGTCACCGTCATATACGCGGCAGGCAGGGACTGCCTCGTCTTCGCCGTCCACGACCGCCATCCGTACCAGCCGCGGCTGTACGCGTCGGCCGGCGGAACGGGAACCGGCGGTCTCAGGACCGTCGTGAAGCTCACCCTCGGCCTAGGCGGAACTGCCGTCGTCCGGGCCGACGCCGACGGCGGCGGTAAGACCATCTGGATCACCCTGCCCCTGTGACGGGCAGCTCGGGCAAGGAGTTCACTGTCATGACCATCGAGTGGCGTTACACCATCGAGCGTGGCTTCGGCGTCCTCTCCGTTGCCGGATACCTCGGCCCGGAGGCCGTGCGCCGTTTCAGCGGGGCAGTCGGCTGGGTCGTCGCGCGCGGCAGCGGACCGGTCATCGTCGACCTGACCGAGTTGCGCGGCTGGTCGGCCGAGGGCCAGATGGCCATCACCGAGGCCGCCCGCCACCTGGCCGGCAGCGGCCGGAGTCTGGAACTGGCAGCGATCCCCGCCGACGGCTCCCTGGTGCCGGCAGGCAACTGCCCGGACATCCCGGTCCACAGCGACCTGATGGCAGCTCTCGCCGCCCACGCCCGGCCCGTGTCAGCCGCCGAGGAGGGGCAGCAGGCATGGCGTACCGACGGCTGGTCTTCCTGACGGACGTATCGAGCAACCCACGACTGAAAGACATCTGTGATGAGTGAGCCTCTTCCTCCATGCCCCGAGTGTTCCGGTGAGTACACGTATGTGATGGGCGCGCTGCTGGTCTGCCCGGAGTGCGGGCACGAGTGGCCGCCAGGTGCGGAACCGGCGAGCGACACCGAAGGCAACGTGGTCAAGGACGCGGTCGGCAATGTCCTGGCCGACGGCGACACCGTGACGGTGATCAAGAGCCTGAAGGTCAAGGGCAGCCCGACGGGAATCAAGGCGGGCACCAAGGTCCGCAGCATTCGCCTCGTCGACGGGGTGGACGGCCACGACATCGACTGCAAGGTCGACGGGTTCGGCGCGATGCAGCTGAAGTCCAGTGTGGTCAAGAAGGTCTGACCGGCTCAGCGGCGGTCTGTCTCCCGTTCGGCGCGAGTCGCCACCGTGCCGAAGGCAGTCCGAGTTCGGCCGTCCCGGAGCCGCGCGCGAGGATGGTCCGCATGTTGCTGACGAGGTGGACGCGATGCTCCGGGGTCCGGCCGACGGGGCCGCGCTGTTGTGCCCGGGAGGGGACGGCACTATGAGTACGCCGCTGTACCAACTGAAGGCCGAGTTCTTCAAGACGCTCGGGCACCCGGCCCGCATCCGCGTGCTGGAGCTGCTGAGCGAGCGGGAGCACGCGGTCGCGGAGATGCTGCCCGAGGTCGGCATCGAGCCGGCGCATCTGTCCCAGCAACTGGCCGTGCTGCGCCGAGCCAACCTCGTCGTGAACCGCAAGGAGGGCTCGCACGTGTACTACTCCCTCACCAGCCCGCACGTCGCCGAGCTGCTCCGGGTCGCCCGCACCATCCTGTCCGGCGTCCTGGCCGGGCAGGCCGAGCTGCTGGCCGACTTGGAGGCCGCGCAGGGGGAGGCGAAACCACCGTCATAGCGAGAGCTCTCTCCGCGCCTGCTGAGCACGGGCACACCTTCACAGTGCACGCAGGCCGTGCTCCCGGAACTGCTCGCGGACGCGCTCCGTCAGGTCCGGATCGGGGGTAGCGGTGTCGCTCAGCGGGAAGGGGATGCCGAGCGCGTCGTACTTGTGGGCGCCGAGCTTGTGGAACGGCAGGACGTCCACCCGGTCAACGTTGCCCAGCCCGGCGAGGAACGCACCGAGTCCATCGACAGCCACCGAATCGTCGGTCCAGCCGGGCACCAGGACATAGCGGATCCACACCGGGACGCCGATCCGGTCCAGTCGGGTTGCGAAGTTGAGGGTCGGGGAGAGGTCTCCTCCGGTCAGCTTCCGGTAGGTGCGGACATCGAAGGACTTGATGTCCAGCAGCACCAGGTCGGTGTCGGCGAGAAGCTCGTCGGTGGCGCGGGCGCCGAGGAAGCCGGAGGTGTCGAGGGCGGTGTGCACGCCGAGTTCCCTGCATCGGCGGAAGATCTCGGCCGTGAACGCGGGCTGCAGAAGGGCCTCGCCGCCGGTGAGTGTCACTCCCCCGCCCGCCGCGGTGATGAAGGTCCGGTACTTCTCGATCTCGGCCATCACCTCGTCGACGGTGCGCTGTTTCCCCTCGCGCATGTGCCAGGTGTCGGGGTTGGCGCAGTACAGGCAGCGCAGCGGGCAGCCGCTGACGAAGAGGACGAACCGGGTCCCGGGACCGTCCACTCCCGTGGACAGGTCCCAGGAGTGGATCCGGCCCGTCACCGGCTCGGTCGTGGTGTTCACAGCGATCCGTGGAAGGTGCGGCTGATCACGTCGAGCTGCTGCTCGCGGGTCAGGCGGACGAAGTTGACGGCGTATCCGGAAACCCTGATCGTCAGCTCCGGGTACTTCTCCGGGTGCTCCATGGCGTCCTCCAGCGTCGCCCGGTCCAGAACGTTCACGTTCATGTGGAAGCCACCGGAGGCCATGTACCCGTCCAGGATTCCGACCAGGTGGCCCGGCCGCTCGGCCGGGTCGTGCCCCAGCCCCTCGGGGGTGATCGTCGTGGTCAGCGAGATGCCGTCCCGGGCCTCCTCGTACGGCAGCTTCGCCACCGACAGCGCGGAGGCGGCCACCCCGTGGCGGTCGCGGCCGTTCATCGGGTTGGCACCCGGGGCGAAGGGCTCCCCGGCACGGCGGCCGTCGGGGGTGTTGCCGGTGTGCTTGCCGTAGACCACGTTCGAGGTGATGGTCAGCACCGACTGGGTGTGCTCGGCGTTGCGGTACGTGGGGTGGCGGCGGACCTTGGTCATGAAGGACTTCACGAGGTCGACGGCGATGGAGTCGACCCGGTCGTCGTTGTTGCCGTACGCCGGGAAGTCGCCCTCGGTCTCGTAGTCCACGGCCAGACCGTTCTCGTCCCGGATCACCTTCACCCGGGCGTGCCTGACCGCGGAGAGGCTGTCGGCGGCCACCGACAGTCCGGCGATCCCGCAGGCCATGTAGCGGTACACCGGGTGGTTGTGCAGCGCCATCTCGATGCGCTCGTAGGCGTACTTGTCGTGCATGTAGTGGATGACGTTGAGCGTGTTGACGTACGTGGCCGCCAGCCAGTCCAGCATGCGGTCGTACGCGGCGGCCAGTTCCCCGTACTCCAGGTACTCGCCCATCAGGGCGGGCGCCTCGGGCGCGATCTGTTCACCGGTCATCTCGTCCCGGCCGCCGTTGATCGCGTACAGCAGCGCCTTGGCGAGGTTGACGCGTGCGCCGAAGAACTGCATCTGCCGGCCCACCGTCATCGCCGACACGCAGCAGGCGATCGCGGTGTCGTCGCCGGTGCGCGGGCGCAGCAGGTCGTCGGACTCGTACTGCACGGCGCTGGTGTCGATCGAGGCGCGCGCGCAGAACTCCTTGAACCCGGACGGCAGTTGAGGCGACCACAGCACGGTCAGGTTCGGCTCGGGGGCCGGGCCGAGGTTGTACAGCGTCTGCAGGAAGCGGAAGGAGGTGCGGGTGACCAGCGTGCGTCCGTCGCCGCCGATGCCGCCGATGGACTCCGTCACCCAGGTCGGGTCGCCGGAGAACAGCGCGTCGTACTCCGGGGTGCGCAGGAACCGTACGATCCGCAGCTTGATCACGAAGTCGTCGATCAGCTCCTGGGCCCGGGTCTCGTCGATGAGGCCCTCCTCCAGGTCCCGCTGCACGTAGACGTCCAGGAACGTGGAAGTGCGGCCCAGCGACATCGCGGCACCGTTCTGCTCCTTCACCGCGGCCAGGAAGCCGAGGTAGAGCCACTGCACGGCCTGGTGGGCGGTGGCGGCGGGGCGGGAGACGTCACAGCCGTACGAGGCGGCCATCTCGGTCAGTTCCCCCAGCGCCCGTATCTGCTCGGCCAGTTCCTCACGGTCGCGGATGACGTCCGGGCTCGAGGGTCGCTCGTCCAGCAGTGCGCGCTCGGCCCGCTTGGACTCGGTGAGCCGGTCGGTGCCGTACAGCGCGACCCGCCGGTAGTCGCCGATGATCCGGCCGCGGCCGTACGCGTCGGGCAGGCCGGTGATGATGCCTGCCTTGCGGGCGGCGCGCATCTCGGGGGTGTACGCGTCGAAGACGCCGTCGTTGTGGGTCTTGCGGTAGGTGCCGAAGACGCGTGTCACGAAGGGGTCGGCCTTGTAGCCGTACGCCTTCAGACTGTTCTCGACCATCCGAAGCCCGCCGTTGGGCATGATGGCCCGCCGCAGCGGGGCATCGGTCTGCAGGCCCACGATCAGCTCCCGCTCGCGGTCGATGAAGCCCGGCCGGTGCGAGGTGATGGTGGACGGGGTGCCCGGGTCGACGTCGAAAATCCCCCTGCGTCGCTCGTCGGGGAAGTGGGCGCTGACCTTGCGCCAGACCGTAAGGGTGCGCTCGGTCGGGCCGGCCAGAAACGCCGAGTCGCCCTCGTACGGCGTGTAGTTGGCCTGGATGAAGTCGCGTACGTCGATGCGGTCGCGCCAGCTCGTCCCGGCGAAGCCTCGCCATGCCTCGGCCCTTCGGCTGGCCGCTGTCACCGTGGTGGTCATCGCCGGATGTCCTCTCCCTCTTCGCGTTCGTGCGTCTCTCACTGCCGATACTCGTCCTGCGCCGTACCTACGGGCAGTGCCGGACAGACCTGTGAACGGTGCCGTCCGTCCCGGCCCCCCAGGGCCGTTCGGCCCAGCCGCCCCGTCCTGACGGACCTCAGCCGATGGGCAGCTCGGGGCGGACCAGCGTCCCCGACCTGCCGTGGACGATCTCGTACGCCGCGTCCAGGCAACCGATCGCGGCCAGGCCGCCGGTGCGTTCCACGAACCGGGCCGCGGCCTCCGTCTTGGGGCCCATCGAGCCGTCGGGGAAGTCGCCGCGGCGCAGTGCGTCCGGGGTGGCGTCCAGGACGGGGTGCTGGTCGGGGGTGCCGTAGTCGGTGTAGACGTTCGGCACGTCGGTGAGGATGAGGAGGAAGTCGGCCTTGAGTTCCTCGGCGAGCAGGGCCGCGGTGAGGTCCTTGTCGACGACCGCCTCTACGCCGGTCAACGCGCCGGTGTCGCTGTCCGCGGTGACGGGAACGCCTCCGCCGCCGGCGCAGATGACCAGGGCACGGCAGGCGAGCAGGTCGTGGATCGTCTCGGCCTCGACGATCCCCACGGGCGCGGGTGAGGCGACGACCTGGCGCCAACCGGTGGCGTCCTTGGCGATGTGCCAGCCGCGCCTTCGCGCGAGGGTGCGGGCGACGTCCCGGGGGTACACCGGGCCGACGCGCTTCGTGGGCCGCATGAAGGCCGGATCGTCGGCCTGTACCAGGGTGTGGGTGACCAGTGCGGCGATCTTGCGGCCGGGCAGGGTGTCGTACAGAGCCCGGACCAGCAGCGAACCGATCATGCCGGCGGTCTGGGCACCGAGCAGGTCCAGCGGACAGGGGGCGGTCAGGACCGGGTCGGCCGCGCCCTCCATGGCGAGCAGGCCGATCTGCGGCTCGTTGCCGTGGGTGATGACGACCTCGTGTTCCAGGGCGAGGGCGGCAACGGCGGTGGCCACCCGGTCGATGTTCGCCTGCTGCACGGCAGCGTCGGGGCGATCCCCCCGGCGCAGCAGGGCGTTGCCGCCCAGAGCGATGACGATGCGCACGGTTCAGTCCTCCATGGTGGCGACCAGCACGGCTTCGCAGGTGTGCAACCGGTTCTCCGCCTGGTCGACGACGGTGTAGGTGGGTGGGGCTCGTTGCCCTCCGACCGGTCGAGGCGCGGGTACCGAGCGGTTTCCGGTCCGGGCGGGTGCGGTGGTCGTGAGGCGCGAGCAGGTTGCCGGGGCCGAGGGGACCAGAGCCCGATCGCCCTCAGCCCTGAGAACACCTGGAGAGCCGGTTCAGACATGCGGTACGACTGCGACGGGGCAGCCGATGTGATGCAGCGCCGCGTGCGTCACGGGGCCGATGTGCGTGCCGAGGCGGCTGTCTCGTGTACGGCGACCCACGACCACGAGGGAGGCACGAGACGACGCGCGCACCAGCGCGGTGGCCGCCCCGCCTTCGGACACGGACTCGGTCACGGAGACGTCGGGGAACTTCTCGCACCACGGACGCAGCGCCGCGACGACCGCGCGTTCCTGTGCCGCGAGAAGCTCCGGACCGGATCCTGTGACCGCGTGAAGGTCGGCGCCGTCGGCCGACGGAATGCTGAAGGCGTGGATCACGTGCAGGTCGGCGCCGTAGCGGTGGGCGGCCTCGAAGGCGAACTCGATCAGTTCGTCGCAGGGGCGCCGGGTGTCCAGTCCGAGGACGACATCGCGGAAGGGGATCTCCGGAATTTCATCCGGCGAGACACCGCCGGATACCGGAAAGTGCTCGTCGGCGGACGCCTCGCCCGCGCGGACGAGCACCACGGGGCGCGGAGACCTGGCGACGACCCGCTGGGACACCGAACCGACCATGAAACCCGCGACTCCGCCGAGTCCGCGGGAGCCGAGTACCAACAGCTGCGCCTCCTCGGCTGCCGCGAGCAGGGCGGCGACCGCGGAGTCGGGCACCAACTGGTCGACGATCCGCAGCCCGGGGTGCGCGGCACGGACGCTGCCGACTGCTCGGTCCAGGATCTTCTGAGCCCACTCGCTCTCGCTCGTGCCCATGGGTACGGAGGCGGCCGGGCGGGGATGCCAGGCCCACGCGTGCACCAGCCTCAACGAGGCTCCGCGACGCAGGGCTTCCCGGGCCGCCCAGTGCGCGGCCGCGAGACTCTCGGCGGACCCGTCGACACCCGCGGTGATGTGGCGAAGCATGCTGTCTACCTCCTCCGTCCGAGCCTGTTGGCTCGTATGGTTCGAGCGTTGTGCCGGAACTGCTCTGTGCGCAGGGGCCGTACAGCCCTCGTGTGGAACCGTTCGGCCCCACTCCGGTCCCGCGAGCCACGCTCCACGGACTTCCGTGACTCAGCGACGCACCGGGGTCCTGTCAGGTCGGCGCGGCCCTTCGGTCGTCCGCGTGAGCGTCGACCGGCGACGGATGCGGCGCCGCTGCGCCCGTAGCGCCCGCGCGTCGAGCACGGCGCTGAGCACGAAGGTGACCGCCATGGAGATCACCAGGAGGACGGCGAACAGCCTCCAGAACTCCGGCGTCAGTGACGTACCCACGATGCCCACCCCCTTCCATCGGTTCCTCTGTCGCCTTCATCGAACCGCCGGGTCCGTTCCGGCGCAGGGGGCCCATCGGCTCTCACCTGGTACCGGGCGGCCCAGCCATGGGGCCGGGTGGCCCATGGCCCCGCAGGGAGCACGGGGACACGCTGGACGTGGCAGGTACGGACGCCCCTGATCGGAGGCACATCATGAACGCTCCCCCCACGGCCGGCATGCTGCGGGCGCTGCCCGCCGAGCACCGGCATCGCCTGATGCGATTCGCCCGCGAGGTGTCGTTCCCCCAGGGAACCCGTCTCTTCGAAGAGGGCCAGCGCGCGGAACGGTTCTGGATCATCCGCACCGGCACCGTCGCCCTCGACATGCACGTGCCAGGCCGCCGCGCCGCCGTCATCGAGACCCTGGGACACAACGAACTCATCGGCTGGTCCTGGCTCTTCGCCCCGCACGTCTGGCACCTGGGCGCCGAGACGACCAGCCCCGTACGCGCCTACGAGTTCGACGCCACCGCGGTCCGCTCGATGTGCAAGGACGACCCCGCGCTCGGCGCGAGCGTCGCCCAGTGGGTGGGCGACATCCTCGCCCACCGCCTGCGCTCGGCCCGCACCCGGCTGCTGGACCTGTACGCCCCCTACGGCAGCGGCAGCCTCCTGTGACCGCCCTGCTGGCCGCAGCGACAGCGACAGCGACAGCGCCCAAGGAGACATCATGCACGGCACTCCGCACATCGTGAGCGACGTCATGAGCCAGACCGTCGCCGCCATCGGCCGCGAGGCGCCCTTCAAGGAGATCGTGCGGATGATGCAGGACTGGAAGGTCAGTGCCCTGCCCGTCCTGGAGGGCGAGGGGCACGTCGTCGGAATCGTCTCCGAGGCCGACCTGCTGCCCAAGGAGGAGTTCCGCGACAGCGACCCCGACCGGTACACCCAGTTGCGACGCCTGTCCGACCTCGCCAAGGCCGGCGCGGCGACCGCCGAGGAGCTGATGACCTCGCCGGCCCTCACCGTCCAGGCGGACGCGACGCTCGCCCAGGCCGCGCGGACCATGGCACGCGCCAAGGTCAAACGACTGCCGGTCGTCGACGAGTTGGGCGTGCTGCAAGGCATCGTCAGCCGCGCCGACCTGCTCAAGGTGTTCCTGCGCGACGACGAGGAGATCGCCGAGGAGGTGCGCCGAGAGGTGGTGTCGTACCTCTTCCCCACTCCGGCGTCGGCCGCACGTGTGGCCGTACGGGACGGTGTCGTGACGCTCGGCGGCCGCATCCGGGACACGTCGCTGGTGCCGGTGGCCGCACGTCTGATCCGGGCCGTCGAGGGCGTCGTGAACGTGGACTTCGATCTCTCCGAGCACGGCGGATCCCCGAGCCGGCCATGACGCACCGCGAGTGAACGAACTTCTGAGATCGCCTCCAGAGAGGACTCCGGAGCAACGGCATCCGGGCGTGCCGGCCGCCCTGTGGCCACCGCACATGGCGTGCGGGCATCCCTGCCCCACCAGGCATTGGAGCTCAATCGGCGGCACGCAGTAAGCATGCCGAGGTCGGGAGGTCGATGATCCGCCCGCCACGATGCGCGGGTGCGGGGAGGCCAGTACGGTGCTGTCCTGGCAATCGACCTGGGCGTGGTGGCTCCCTCTAGCCATCGAGCGGTGGAGGCGGCATGACCGGCAAGAAGGCGGAGAAGGTGCCTCGCAAGGCTTACGAGGATGAACTGCTGCGCCTGCAGACGGAGTTGGTGAAACTGCAGGAGTGGGTGCGGGCACAGGGCGCCCGTCTGGTCGTCGTCTTCGAGGGCCGGGACGCGGCTGGCAAGGGCGGCACCATCAAACGGGTCGCGGAACATCTCAACCCCCGCGTCGCCCGGATCGTCGCCCTGCCCAAGCCCACCGAACGCCAGCGCACCCAGTGGTACTTCCAGCGGTATATCGAGCATCTGCCGGCGGCCGGGGAGATCGTGTTGCTGGACCGGTCCTGGTACAACCGCGCCGGCGTCGAGCATGTCATGGGCTTCTGCACCAAGGCGGAGTACCAGCTGTTCCTGCGCCAGTGCCCGGTTTTCGAACGGATGCTGCTGGAGGACGGGATCCTGTTGCGCAAGTACTGGTTCTCGGTCAGCGACACCGAGCAGCAGGAGCGCTTCCGGCGTCGGCTGGAGGATCCGACACGGCGCTGGAAGCTGTCCCCGATGGACCTGGAGTCGATCACACGCTGGGAGGCGTACTCCCGGGCCAAGGACGAGATGATGGTGCACACCGACATCCCGGAGGCGCCCTGGTACGTCGTCGAGAGCGACGACAAGCGCCGGGCCCGGCTGAACATGATCGCCCACCTGCTGGACTCCGTGCCTTACCAGGAGGTGCCGCCGCCGGTGCTGACACTGCCGGAGCGGCCACCGTCGACCGGCTACCAGCGTCCGCCGCGCGATCTGCAGACCTACGTCCCCGATCACGCGGCGAGCCTCTGACCCACCTGTTCGGCCGGTCCTTGTCTCACACCCGTTCCGGCACGACGGCGACCGGGCAGGCGGAGTGGTGCAGGGCCGCGTGGGCGACTCGGCCGAGCTGAAGCCCGAGGTGGCCCTCGCGTCGGCGGGCGCCGACGACGAGCAGGTCGGCCTCGTGCGAGGCATCCAGGAGCACCTTGCGTGCTGGGCCTTCGACGGTGCGCCGGCGCACTTCCACGTCTTCCGGGGCGTCGCGCAGCGCGGCCTCCAGCGTCTTCACCGCCTGTTCCTCGTACACGCGGGCGGGCCCGCCGGACAACAGCGGGTGGTCGGTGGTCTCGTGTGCGGGGCACCGCCAGGCCCGTACGGCCTCCAGGGGCACCCCACGCCGCCGCGCCTCCTCGAAGGCGAAGCGCACGGCCGCCGACGGTTCCGGGTGCTCGCCGACGCCCACGACGACGCGCCCACGGACCGCGGGCGTCACCTGGCTGTCGTGACTGCCACGCAGCACGATCACCGGGCAGTGGGCGTGGGCCGCCACGGCCAGGCTCACCGAGCCGAGCAGCAGTTCGGCGATGCCGCTGCGACCTCGGGTGCCCAGGACCAGGGCGCCGGCGTGCCGGCCTTCCCTCACCAGCGCGTACTCCGGCTCCTCCGGCAGCACGTCGGCGGACACCTTCAGGCCGGGGTGGCGGGCCCGCGCTCGGCGAGTCGCGCCCTCGACGATGTCGTCGGCCCGCACCTGTTCGGACGGCTTGCCGAGGTCGGCAGCGAGCGCTGTGCCTTCGTACCGTTCCCACAGCGACGCGTACACCACCCGCAGCGGCACCCCGCGCAGCGCGGCCTCGTCCGCCGCCCAGTCGACGGCCCGCAGGCTCGGCTCGGAGCCGTCCACACCGACGACCAGAGGCGGTTCCGTCATCGTCGTCACCTTCCCGCGCCGAGGTCGAAGACGATCCGGGCCTTGACGTGGCCCTGAAGGACGTCCTCGATGGACTCGTTGACCGAGGCCAGCGGGCGGCTCTCGTAGATCACCCGGGTCCGGCCCGCCTGGTGCAGCTGGAACACCTCGGCGAGGTCCTGCCGCGTGCCGACGATCGACCCGATCACGGACGTGCCGTTGAGGACGGTGTCGAAGATCGGTACCTGGACCGTGCCGTGCGCCGGCAGCGCCACCATCACCAGCTTGCCGCCGCGCCGCAGCCCCGAGTTGACGGCGGCGAACGCGGACTCGTTCACCGCGAGCGCGATGGCCGCGTGCGCGCCGCCGAACCGCTTGAGCACCTCGCCCGGATCGTGCTTGCGGGCGTCGATGACGAAGTCGGCGCCGAGCTCCGCGGCGAGTTCGAGCTTCTCGTCGGTGACGTCGATCGCGGCGACCTGGGCACCGGCGATCTTCGCGTACTGCACGGCCAGGTGCCCGAGCCCGCCGACGCCGGAGATCGCGACGAGCTGGGCGGGCCGGACTTCGGCAACCTTGAGCGCCTTGTACGTGGTGACGCCGGCGCAGGTCAGCGGGGCGGCGTCGAGGGCGGTGATGCCCTGGGGCACGGGCTGGGCGAAGTCGGCCCAGGCCAGCATTTTCTCGGCGTACCCGCCGTCACAGCCGTATCCGGTGTTGATCTGCTGCTCGCACAGGGTCTCCCAGCCGGACAGGCAGTGCTCGCACCGCCCGCATGCCCTGCCCAGCCAGGGCACGGCGACCCGCTGCCCGAGGGCGAGATGCGTGACACCCTCTCCGAGCTTCTCCACCAGGCCCACGCCCTCGTGACCGGGCACGAACGGCGGGTTCGGCTTGACGGGCCAGTCGCCGCGGGCGGCGTGGATGTCGGTGTGGCACAGCCCGGACGCCTCGACCCGGACGCGGACCTGGCCGGGGCCGGGCTCCGGGTCGGGCCGTTCCTCGATGACCAGGGGCTCGCCGAAGGCTCGTACGACCGCTGCCTTCATGATGTCTTCTCCTCGTGAGTCGGTGAGTCGGTGAGTCGTGAGTAGCGGCAGCGTCAGTCGTGCGCGATGACGGCGACGGGGGCGGTGGAATGGTGCAGGACGGCGTGAGTGACCGGCCCGATGTGGGTGCCGAGCGGGCGGCGGCGAATGCGACGGCCCACGACGACGAGGGAGGCCTCGTGCGAGGCGTCGACCAGCTGGACGGCGGGGCTGCCCCATCCGGACTCCTCGACGACCTCGACGGCCGGGTACTTCTCCTTCCAGCGGTGCAGCACCTCGGCCAGCGCGGCAACCTCTTGCCTGCCCAGCTCGGTGCTGAGCTGGGGGTCGGCTTGCAGGCCGTAGGCGAAGTACGGCGGGGGGTTCCAGGCGTGAACGACCCGCAGGGATGTGACCCGACGGGCGGCCTCCTCGAAGGCGAACGCGATCACCATGTCGTCGGGACTGTCGGTGTCGAGGCCGAGCACGACGGGCCGGAACGAAGTCGCCGCGGACGGGATGCCGGCCGGGTCCTTGGCGTGCTCGTCGGCGGCCCGCTCCCCCGCCCGCACGAGGACCACCGGAACCTCGGTGTGGGCAACGACGTCCTGGCCCACCGAGCCGACCAGGAACCCTCCGAGTCCGCTCAGCCCGCGGGAGCCGAGAACCAGCAGTTCGGCATCCTGGGCCACCCGCGTCAGCACCTCGCCGGGACGGCCGTTGACGTGGTCCACGGTCACGTCCACGCCGGGGTGACGCAGACGGAGCCCCTCGGCGGCCTCGCGCGGGATGCGCTCGCTCCAGTGCTGCTGGGTCTCGGCACTGAGCAGCGGCGCCTGCGCCATGGGCTCCGGAACGGGTTCCCAGACGTGCACCAGCCGCAGGGGAAGACCGCGCAACTTCGCCTCGCGGGCCGCCCACTCGGCGGCGGCACGGCTCTCGGACGAGCCGTCGAGGCCCACGGTGACGGTGCGGGACATACTGTCCACCTCCTGAATCGGGGTTCTGATCTCAGGATGTCGGCGGGGAGAAGGACGGTGCAGAGGCCGCAGGTCCCGACCGAGGGCCAATGGGCCCCATGGGACAGGAGGCTTCCGGCATCGCAGCGCCCGCGATGGCTGCCGGGAGCCGGGTATGGTCGCTGCGCGGCGCGGCGACCGGGGCCGCACCGGGAGGTGGTTCCCTCGCGGGCCTTTCGGCATCTCCCGGGCCAGGGCGCGGAGGATCCTGAGATCCTTCGGCAGAAGGAGGATCATGCCCCAGAGCCCGCGCTGCCATGCTGCACGATGGCGCCGAACGATGCCCGGGCTCGGGACCCTGCTCGGGTACCGGCGCTCGTGGCTGAAGGGCGACGTACTGGCCGGGGTGACCGTGGCCGCGTACCTCGTCCCGCAGGTGATGGCGTACGCGGGCGTGGCAGGCCTCCCGCCGGTCGCCGGCCTGTGGGCGATCCTGCCCGCCCTCGCCCTCTACGCCCTGCTCGGCTCGTCCCGCCTGCTCTCGGTCGGCCCGGAGTCCACGACCGCTCTGATGACGGCAACCGTCGTCGGTCCGCTCGCGGCCGGTGATCCTGCTCGGTACGCGACGCTGGCGGCCACACTCGCGATCACGGTCGGCCTGCTCTGCGTGGCGGCATGGGCGGTGCGGCTCGGCTTCGTCGCCGACCTGCTCTCCCGACCCGTCCTGATCGGCTATCTGACAGGCGTGGCTCTGATCATGATCGGGGACCAGCTGCCCAAGCTCACCGGCGTCCGCACGACAGGCTCGGCTTTCTTCCCCCAACTGTGGTCCTTCGCGGGCCACTCCTCGCGGGCCCATCTGGCCACGGTGGTGTTCTCCGCCGTGATGATCGGGGTCCTCTTCACGGTGGCGCACTTCTTCCGCACGGTTCCCGGCCCTCTGATCGCGTTGGTTCTCGGCACCGCGGCCGTGGTGGTCTTCGACCTTGACGACCGGCACGGGCTCAAGGTGATCGGTGACGTCCCGTCGGGCCTGCCCGGCGCGAGCGTGCCGGATCTGACCGACCTGCCGAGCCTCGTCCTCCCCGCCCTGGGTGTCGTCCTCGTCGGCTACACCGACTTCGTCCTCACCGCACGGGCCTTCACCCGGCGCGACGAGGCGGGTCCCGGGCTCGACGCCAACCAGGAGTTCCTGGCCCTGGGCGCGGCCAACCTCGGCGCCGGTGCGCTGCACGGCTTCCCGGTGAGCAGCAGCGCCAGCCGCACCGCGCTCGCCTCCTCCGCCGGCGCCCGCAGCCAGGTGTACTCGCTGATCGCCGGAGCGGTGGTCCTCGCGGTCCTGCTCTTCCTCAGCCCGCTGCTGACCCGCACGCCTTCGGCCGTCCTCGGGGCGCTCGTCGTGTACGCCGCCGTCCGCATGATCGACCTGGCGGGCTTCCGGCGGCTGGCGTCCTTCCGCCGCCGGGAACTCCTGCTGGCGCTCGGCTGCCTCGCCGGTGTACTGGCCCTGGACATCCTGTACGGGGTACTGGTCGCCGTCGGCCTGTCCGTGGCCGAGTTGCTGACCCGGGTGGCCCGCCCGCACGACGCCGTCGAGGGACTGGTGCCCGGTGTGGCCGGCATGCACGATGTCGACGACTACCCCCAGGCCAGCACCATCCCCGGCCTTCTGGTCTACCGCTACGACTCCCCTCTCTTCTTCGCCAACGCGGAGAACTTCCGCGGCCGTGCCCTGACGGCGATTGACAAACAGACGGAACCGGTTCGCTGGTTCGTCCTCAACACGGAGGCCAACGTCGAGGTCGACATCACCGCTCTCGACGCCGTCGACGCACTGCGTCGCGAACTCACCGAGCGCGGCATGGTCTTCGCTCTCGCCCGCGTCAAGCAGGATCTGCTGGACGACCTGACGGCGTACGGCCTGGCGGACACCGTCGGCAGCGAGCGGATCTTCCCGACCCTGCCGACGGCCGTGGCCGCGTACCGGGAGTGGTGCCGCGATCATTGAGCCGCCCAGTGCGGCAGACGCCGCAGCGCTTCGCGTGCGAGGTTCCTGTGGCCGGTGCCACGGTTGGGCGATCACCCAGGACCGTTGCCGCGGACAGGGCCGTCGGGAGGCCGCCCCGACGCCGTACGGCCCTGTGGCAGAGCGGGTTGTGGGGCCGATGTTCCCGAACCCGGGGGGCCGTTCGGCCCTTCTTCGCCCAGCGCCGCGAAACAGCGCCGGAACACTGCCCCTTGCCTGCTACACATGGGACCGCCGCCCGATGCGATGCGGCACCCTTCCCACCTCACCCCCCTCCCCGGGAGGCTCCATGCTGTCCGCAGAATCCGCCGCCGTGATCCGTGCCACCCTGCCCGCCGTGGCCGGAGCGCTCGACGAGATCACCACACGTTTCTACGGCGCGATGTTCCGCGACCGCCCGGAACTGCTCGACGGAATGTTCAACCGCGGCAACCAGGCCAGCGGAGCCCAGCGCCGTGCCCTGGCCGGTTCGATCGCCGGATTCGCGACCGCGCTCCTCGATGACCCGGGCACCCGCCCGGACACCCTGCTGGACCGCATCGCGCACAAGCACGCCGCGGTCGGCGTCACCGAGGACCAGTACACGATCGTGCACAAGTACCTGTTCGGCGCGATAGCGGAGGTACTGGGCGACGCGGTCACCCCTGAAGTGGCAGCTGCCTGGGACGAGGTGTACTGGCTGATGGCCGGCGCACTGACCGGCAGGGAGGCCCGCCTCTACCAGGACGCGGGCGTCGAGCCCGGCCACATCTGGCGGCAATGGACGGTCGTCGACCGCCGCACCGAGACCCCTGACACCGTGTCCTTCCTGCTCCGCCCGGCAGACGGCAAACCAGCCCCGCGGGCACGGGCGGGCCAGTACGTGAGCGTGCGCGCCCTGATGGCCGACGGCGTACACCAGCTGCGCCAGTACAGCCTGTCCTGCGACCCCGGCGGGGAACTGAGGCGGATCACCGTGAAGCGGGTGCTGGGTGCGTCCGGTGAGCCGGACGGCGAGGTCTCCGACCTGCTGCACACCCAGGTCCACCCCGGCGACGAACTGACACTGTCCGCGCCCTTCGGTGACGTCTTCCTCGACGACCCGGCCGACACCACCACCCCGGTCGTCCTGGTCTCCGCGGGCATCGGCTGCACCCCCATGACCGGCATCCTGGCCCACCTCGCCGCCGTTCGCTCACCCCGCCCGGTCATGGTCCTGCACGCCGACCGCTCGCCCACCGACCACGCCCTGCGCACCGAGACGCGCGAGTTCGTCGGGCAACTGCCCCATGCTCGCGCTGTGTTCTGGTACGAGCGCCCCGGCGAGGAGGAATCCGATTCCCGCGCCGGTCTGATGAACCTCGACGGCATCGGACTGCCCGACGGCGCCACGGTGTTCCTGTGCGGCCCGCTGCCGTTCATGCGCGAGGTGCGCGGACAACTGCTGCGTTCGGGCGTCCCGGCCAAGCGCATCCGGTACGAGGTCTTCGGCCCCGACCTGTGGCTGCCCGGTCCGACGGCCTGAACGACGTCCGGCAGCCCATCGCACTTCTATCCCAAGGAGCCGACATGACCAGCAAGGACACCCCAGCCGCCACTCCCACCGTGCTGCTGCGTTCGGACGGCGAGGTGGACGAGGACACCCTGGCGTACGCCCGCGCGAAGATCGACGCCGTCCTGGGCAGGCCGGGACTGCCCCCAGTCACCGGCGAGGTGCGCATCACGCGAGCGTCCGCCCACCACGCGGGCCACCCCTGGTCGGCGACGGCTGCACTGCATGTCGGACGGCGTCAGGTGGCCGTCCTCGCCGAGGAGGCCACCGGGCGGGAGGTCGTGGACCAGCTCCACGACCGGTTGCGCCGCCAGACCGACAAGGCGGCCCATGCCGGGCACCACGCCCACCACGCGCCAGCACCGCCGTGGCGCGGCGGAACCGCTGAGCCACGGCCTACTGAAGACAGCGGCAGGGCCACGCATTCTCACCCGGCGTGAGCCAGTGGTGAGTTTCGGCCGGTCGGTGACGGTCCGCAACCCGGACCTGTCCCGGCCCCACGCCGCAAGTGGACACCGTAGAGGCCGCCTCAGAGGCCCTATGGACCACACAGGTGACCAACGGCCCACTGACGGCGCCCGCCGGCTCAGAAAACCTGGGGTACTGGGTTCCCTGTCGACGGGCGAGACCGAGGAGTTGTGAGATGGCGAAGGCGTATCTGGTGGGCAGCGGCATCGCGGCGCTCGCCGCGGCCACGTTTCTGATCCGCGACGGCGGATTCGACGGCGTGGACATCCACCTCTTTGAAGAGCAGAGGAACATCGGCGGCAGCCTGGACGCGGGCGGCACGGCGAACACCGGCTACACCATGCGCGGCGGGCGGATGTTCGAGGCCGAGTACCGCTGCACGTACGACTTGTTGTCCGGCATCCCCTCTCTCGACGACCCCTCGGTGTCGGTGACCCAGGAGATACTCGCCGGCCGTGAGGAGTTCGCCTGGGACGACATCGCACGCCTCGTCGACGGCGACGGGAAAATCGTCGACACCCGCTCGATGGGGTTCACTGAGGGAGACCGGCTGAGCCTGGTCCGGTGCCTGGCGGCCCCTGAGGGGCACCTCGACGGCAAGCGCATCAGCGACTGCTTCGGCGAGCACTTCTTCACCACGAACTTCTGGTTCATGTGGTGCACCACGTTCGCCTTCCAGCCCTGGCACAGCGCGATCGAGTTCCGCCGCTATCTCAGGCGCTTCATCCACCTCCTCCCCGAGTTCGCCTCCATGTCCGGCATCCATCGGACCCGCTACAACCAGTACGACTCCATCGTGCGCCCCCTGACTGCCTGGCTCCGCGAACGCGGCGTCACCATCCACACCGGCTGCCACGTCACCGACCTCGGGTTCGCACCGGGCCGCAGGAGTACGAGGGTCGAGCGCATCCACCTGTCCCGTAGCGGCCGGGACGAGAAGATCGAGGTAGCCCCTGAAGACCTGGTCCTGGTCACCAACGGCTCCATGACCGACGCCTCCAGCCTCGGCTCGCACACCGAAGCCCCGCCCCCGCGTCACCATCGCTCGGACGCCTGGCTGCTCTGGCACCGACTGGCACGCGGGCGTGAGGACTTCGGCAACCCGGACGCCTTCGACAAGCACATCAAAGAGTCCCGATGGGAGTCGTTCACCGTCACCGCGAAGGATCCCGCCTTCCTCAAGGCACTGGAGGAGTTCAGCGGCCGGGAAACCGGCAGAGGCGGCCTGATGACCTTCACCGACTCCAACTGGCTGCTCACCATCGTCGCCAACCGCCAGCCCCTCTACCGCGACCAGCCCGAGGACGTCACCGTCTGGTGGGGCTACGGCCTGCATCCCGGCCGCGCCGGCAACCACACACCCAAGCCGATGACGATGTGCTCCGGCCGCGAGATCCTCGAAGAAGTCCTGCACCACCTGCCGTTCGACGAGCCGACGGCGGCCCGTGTCCTGGAGACCTCCACCGTCGTGCCCTGCCTGATGCCGTACATCACCAGCCAGTTCCTGGCCCGCCGCCGCGACGACCGGCCCAAGGTCGTACCCGAGGGATCGAGGAACCTCGCCTTCATCGGCCAGTTCGCCGAGGTGCCGGACGACGTCGTCTTCACCGTCGAGTACTCGGTGCGCACCGCCTGGACGGCCGTGGCCCGACTCCTCAAGCTCGACACACACCCGCCCGCGGTCTACAAGGGCCACCACGATCCCCACGTCCTGGCCGCGGCCCTGGAGACGATGCACCGCCGCTGACCCGGTGGTTTCCCAAAGCATCCAAGTCGACGCCAGACAGCACAGAGGGCCCGTGAGCAAGCACCGCGACAGCCGAAGTCGGCCACGCCTGTTGATCGCTGTTGCGACGTGGTTCAAAGGCCGCGGTCCTGGTGCGCTTCCGTGGCGAGAAAGTCTCGCGCCGCAGAGGTGACCTGCTCGCAAAGGTGCTGCTGGTCCGAAAGTTGATCACCCAGCAGCTCGAGTGCTCCTGCCAGATCAACGATGGGCTGTAGCGCGGCGGGGTAGTCGAGTTCGGCCGCAGCCTCCCGATGAATCAGCTTGGCTCCGTGTACGGGATCGAGCCGGCAGTCCACTATTTGGCCGACCCACCAACGGGCCGCAACCCATCGCGCCTTGGCAAGATCTCCCGATGCCGGCGGCAGCAGACCCAACTCTTCCAGCACAAGTTCGAACAGCTCGCGGGCCTGGGGGTACTCACCCCGCGCGAGCCCGGCCAGGAGGGGAAGCGAGGGAGCCTCCACGTCGGCCATCAAAGCGTCCAGGCCCAACTGGACCAGACAAGCGTCCGAGGGACGCTGCCAGGGTTCCAAGGTCAAGTCTGCAGCGGCCATGCGGATCAGGCTGATCGCCACCACTGCGTCCATCCTGTCACCCCCTCATCACCTTCCCCCGGGAGGGAAGTCCTGTCACCGAGAGCCGGGCGGTTGATTGGCAGCGTAAGGCCGGCGAGGGCATGACTGCCGACCGGGAATGGGACAGGGCCGCCCCTTTCGGCCGCCGGTACGGATGCCTGGGTGGGGTGAGGGAACGCGTTGCCCGCATTTTCGGCCGTGGTGACGCGTCTGCTGCTCAAGTGGCCCTGGGGCGTTTGGACCGGACAGTCGCCGCGCTGGATGCGACCGAGCCGGAGCAAGCGGATCAGACGCGCGCCCGCCTGGAGGCCTCGTGGCAGGCCCGGTTCGAGGACTTGGTGGAGTCCCTGAATGAGGCTGACCGTGTGTTGGTGGCTCGGACCGGCATCACCAGGCCCCGGAAGGTGAAGCTGAGCCGGGCGACGAGTCCGTCAATCTGTGGAGGGTCCTGAGCAACAGCCCCCGGTCGACGGCGATATTCAGCGAGTAGACGTCGATAGCTGCGTCGTCCCGGCCCCGGCCACGCCCCTTTTCGAAGGTGCCGGCGCGCACAGTGATCCGGTCGTCACCGGTGTCGAGGTAGACGGGTCGCCCTTACCCGGCAAGAGCATGACGTGCTTGATGCCGTCGGCCAGGGCATTGGCGTCACCCCTTGGTCCAGCCGCCATCCACACCGGACACCAACCGCCCGCACCGCCAAGCACACAGCAGCCCTGGGCGGCGGTCGTCGATCACGCCGCCAACCGCCCTGGTGCTGTGACCGCGCAGCTTCGCCGGGTGGGCGGTCGTGACGGGTTGGATGTGCGGTGACGTCTATTCGACCGGTGGGGGCGCGGTGGATGAGCCAGTCCGTGTACGCAGACTGACCGACCAGGAGGGGCAGAAGCTGCAGCAGATCGTGCGCCGGGGCAGCACCAACTCGGTGCGCTACCGGCGGGCGATGATGATGCTGGCCTCGGCGGGCGGGAACCGGGGGACCCTCGATGGGCGGGAGGCCGTCCCCGCCTTGCTTCTCCAGAGTCCGGGCAATGTGCAAGGCCAGAGGAGCACCGGCCTCAGCACCGCGCATAAACCAGGCGAGCACACCCTTCAGCCGTCCTTCCTCCTCCAGCATCCTGGCCGTGGCCCGCACGGCGGTGAGGCTTCCGGCCCCGGCGCGACCCCGCAGCGCTGGAGGGCCTCCGCTAGGCGGATACGGCTTCGTATCGGACATGGCCTGCTTGAGTGTGTATCAGTTTGGTATTCGGTGCCCTCCGGCCAGGCTGATGCGCTGGTCGCACAAGACCTGGAGAGCCGTCTCGGCAAGCGGCTCGGCGTTGCGAACCTTGCGGTTGAGCGGTCAGGTCTCCGGCCGCTCGACGCCGATACGGCGTAGAGCGGCCGGAGACTGGTGAGACCCAGCACCACCGCGTCGCCTTGAGGGCGAGCGGCCGCGGTGGTGAGAGCGCGTCAGGCGGCGTAGGAGGCGAGTAGTTCGTTGTACTGCTTGGCGGAGGTGGCCAGGTCCTCGTCGGAGAGGCCGAAGGCGGTGCCGTGGACCTTGACCATCGGCTGCTGGATGTCGAACTGGCACAGCCGCAGGGTCGCGTGCCAGGTGCCGAGGAGGGTCTCGATGGTGGCCTGGTTCGGGCCTTCCGGGGTGTAGTGGTCGGCGGGGACGCCGGTGGTGACGGCGACGACGGCCTTCTTGCCGGCCAGCTGCGAGGCGGAGCCGTCCATGGTGAAGGCCCAGCCCAGGGTGAAGACCTTGTCCTGCCACTGTTTGAACAGCGGGGTGGTGTTGTACCAGAACACCGGGTGCTGGAAGACGATCACATCGTGCTCGGCCAGCAGTGCCTGCTCCGCGGCGACGTCGATCCGGAAGTCGGGGTAGGTGGCGTAGAGGTCGTGCACGGTGACATGCGGCAGGTCGCGGACAGCGTCCACGAGCGCCGCGTTGGCCTTCGACTGGGACAGGTCGGGGTGGCCTACGACAAGGAGAACCTTGGGCATGGTGAGGAAACCTTTTCAGTGGTCAGTGAAGTGAGTGAACTGGGTGAATGGGGGGGCGGATTGGTCGCGTGTGACGAGGCAGAAGTTCGCCGCGACGTCAGTCCGTCGCGAAGTCCGGGTGCATGGGCTGACCCGGGCGCAGCGGCATCGGCGATCAGCGGTCGATGCTCGCCATATTGGCCTCGTCGTGGCGTTCGCCCGCGGCCGGTGTGAGGTTCTCGTCTTCCTCCCGGGTGACCAGGACCCCCAGCGTCGTTCCCTGCGTACCGCCGGAGCTTTCGTACAGCTCGACCTGGTCACGCACGAACTGCGCCGTGCTCGGCTCGTACTCGCCTTTCAGCGGCATGGTCCCCCCTCAGACGGTGGTGTCGTCGTGGGCGAGGTTGTCGCCCAGTTCGCGGGAGGCTTCGGCCTGGGCGAGGAGCTCTCGGGCCTTGGCCTCGGCGGCTTCGATGGCGTCCGCGCCGGCGACGAAGCGCTGCAGGGGCTTGTCCTGGCCGACGATGGTGAGCAGGGCGCGGGCGAGTTTGGCGGGGTCGCCGGGCTGCTTGCCGTTCATGCTCTTCATGCCCTCGATCCGCGGGGCGGTGCGCGGGGCGTAGTCGTCTATGGACAGCTCGGGCCAGTTGGTGGAGCCGTCCACGAGGAGTTCGGTGCGGAAGTAGCCGGGCTCCACGACCGTGGTGTGGATGTTGTACGGCTCGACGTCGTAGCGCAGGGACTCCATCCAGCCCTCTTCAGCGAACTTGGAGGCGGCGTAGGCGGAGGTGAACTCCATGCCGACCAGGCCGGCGGTAGAGGTGATGGTGATGACGTGGCCGTCGCGCTGTCGGCGCATGATGGGCAGAACGGCGCGGGTGACGTTCATCGGGCCGAAGAGGTTGGTCTCGAACTGCCGGCGCATCTGCGCGGGCGAGATCTCCTCGAAGTAGCCGGTGAACAGGTTCCCGGCGTTGTTGACCAGGACGTCGACGCGGCCGAAGCGGTCGACGGCGGCCTGCGCGGCGGCCTCGGCGTCGTCCAGGCTGGTGACGTCGAGCTTGGCGACCAGCAGGTCGTCCTGCGGGCCACCGAGGACCTTCTCGACCTCGTCGGGGCGGCGGCCGGTGGCGACGACCTGGTGGCCGGCGGCCAGGGCCTCGCGGGCGATGTCCGTGCCGAGACCGCGCCCGGCACCGGTGACGAGAATGACCTTGCTCATGGGTTTCCTTTCAGCCGCCGTTCATCCGGCATCTGGTGTGTGCGGTGGTGATGCTTCGTCCCCGGCCCAGCGGCCGGCCGGGCGAGGAAGGGCCGGGCGGCCTGGAGGGCGGTCAGGCCTGGTCGGTGGGCATGATCCACAGTTCGGCGATGGAGGCATGCCTGGGCCGGGTGACCATGTAGGTGACGCCGTCGGCGATGTCCTCGGGGGCGAGGATCTCGGTCGTGTCGAGGAAGGGCTGGATCATCTCGCCGTGGATCTCGGGCTTGTTGTGCGAGTCCAGTTCGGTGTTCACCCCGCCCGGCTCCAGGACACCTACGCGCACGTGCCGCTGGGTGACTTCCTGGCGCAGGGACTCGGTGAAGCCGTTCACCCCGAACTTGGTGAGGTTGTAGACGCCGTAGCCGTTCCAGGCCACGCGGCCCGCGATGGAGCTGATGTTGACGATGTCGGCGACCCGGCGCGTACCGTCCCCGGCGGCCTGGAGCAGGTGCGGGAGGGCGGCGCGGGTGGTGTGGAGCAGGCCCTGCACGTTGACGGCGATCATGCGCTCCCACTCCTCGGCGTCCGCGCCGACAATGGGGCCCAGCAGCATCAGACCGGCGTTGTTGACCAGGGTGTCCAGCCGTCCGAAGTGCTCGACGGTCTGCTCGACGGCGGCCTCGGCCTGGTCGCGGTCGGTGATGTCGGCCTCCACCACCAGCGCGGTGCCGCCGGCCTTCTCGATCTCAGCGGCGAGTGCGCCCAGACGGTCCTTGCGGCGCGCCACCAGGGCCACGGACGCACCGTGCTCGGCGAGTTGGCGGGCGGTGGCCTCGCCGATACCACTGCTCGCGTCAGTGACGAGAGCGACAGTGCCAGTCAGTTTCGATGCCATGGGGGTGTCCTGTTCCTTTGATTCTCTGCATGTGCGGCACAAGCCCGGTGGGGAGGCGGATCCGTGCCTGCCGAGGACGGGCGGGCGCCGGTCTTCCACCCTCGGCGTCGGGGAGTGGAGGTGCGTGAAGCACCGCGCTCCGCTGTTATGCGGCGGGTATGGCGCCCATCTGCGTGAGGATGCCGAGCATGTCGAGCTGGGCGCGTTCCTCGACGATCTTGCCGTGGGACAGGCGGTAGAACGCCATGCTCTCCGAGCGGATGGCCTTGCCCGTCGCCTCGACCCCGGCGAAGGGTCCTTCATGAGTGCCCGTCATGGAGTAGCGAACCGCCACGGTGTCACCCTCGGCCCGCATGTCCTGGACCGTCCATTTCAGGTCGGGGAACGCCGTCAGGTTGGCGGCGACGATGCCGAGATAGGTGTCCCGGCCCTGCCACGTCTGGCCGCCGGCGTGCACGACGATGTCCGGGCTGACGAACTTGCTCGCCAGAGCGGGTTTGCGACCGGGCAGGTACTCGCTGGTGTAGCGCTCGATAATGCGCTTGTTCACCTGAGTGATCCCGTGGTTCCAGGAGACGGACTCCGCCGTGACACGAGACGGTGACCCGGAGCCGGTGGTGCGGTCGGCCGTGTCGGCCGCGGCTCCCGATCCGAAGGCCGCGAGGCTGAGCGCTCCCAGCGCCGTGACTACGGCGGCCGACGTGGTGTATCGACGCATGATCGTCCTTCTGGCTCTGGTGATCACGGCGCCGACGGCGCCGTGAAAGGGCTGGAGACCGGCGGCACAAGCAGCGCCGTTCCGGGCCGTTCACACCGCCGTGGGCGGTGCACCACCAACAAAACCGCTTGTCACCGGCGCGTGGGAGTCCCTGATGAGGGGGTCACTGACAGGGACCCCCAAGCCGGCGGAAGCGCTCGTAGAGTGAAACGCATGGCAGGCAGAAACGACCCACATGGCACCAACCGCGACATGAGGACGTCCGCGCCCAGATCCGTGAGTTCCTGGGCACGCGACGGTCCAAGGTCACCCCCGAGCAGGCCGGGCTGCCCGTGTACGGCGGAGAGCGCCGACGGGTCACCGGGCTGCGCCGCGAGGAGGTAGCCCTTCTCGCGGGCATCTCCAGCGAGTACTACACCCGGCTGGAGCGCGGCAACGCCACCGGCGTCTCGGAGAGCATCATCGAGGGCATCGCACAAGCACTTCAGCTCGACGAGGCCGAACGAACCCACCTCTTCGACCTCCTGCGCGGGGCCGCCACCACCCGCCCGCCGCGCCGCCGGCCCGCCCAGCAACGCGTGCGGCCCACCGTGCAGCGCGTCCTCGACTCGATGAGCGGCACACCCGCATTCGTCCTCAACGGCCGCGGGGACATCCTGGCCACCAACGACCTCGGGCGTGCCCTGTTCTCCCCGGTCTACGCCGACCCTGTGCGCCCGCCCAACAACGCCCGGTTCGTCTTCCTCGACCCGCGAGCGACCGAATTCTTCCGCGATTGGGACCAGGTCGCAGGCGACTGTGTCGCGATGCTGCGCGCCGAGGCCGGGCGCGATCTCTACGACCGGCGTCTGACGGACCTGATCGGCGAACTGTCCACCCGCAGCGAGGAGTTCCGGCACCGCTGGGCCGCCCACAACGTCCGGGTGCACACCACCGGCGTGAAGCTTTTGCACCACCCGGTCGTCGGCGACCTCGACCTGCCGTTCGAAACTTTCCCGGTGGGCGGCGACCCCAGCCAGGTCCTCCTCACCTACACCGCCGAGCCCGCCTCCCCCACCCAGGACGCCCTGAACCTGCTGGCCAGCTGGGCCGCGACCGACGACGACATCGAGCGGTCCACGCCGGCCGACGACTCCGAACCGGCCGACTCGACCGGGACCCCCGACTGATCGCCCCATGGCCCCTCCCCGTCTGTGCCGCACAAGAGACGGTGGCCAGCCCTCATGCCCCACACGACGGGGTACGGACGGCCGGCGACATCGGCATGTACGCGCAGAACTTCCTGCTCTCGCTGACGGCCCGGGGGCTGGCCGGCATCCCGCAGACCGTACTCGGCGTCTACGCCGACACCGTCCGCGAGTTCCTGGGGGTCCCCGCGGAGCTCAAGCTACTGTTCGGCATCCCCTTCGGCATGGCCGACCCTGCGCACCGGTGAACGCGCTCCGCCCGGGGCGGGTTCCGCTGCAGCGGAGCGTGGTCCTGCATGACACGCCTGGAGTCCTCGACAGGCAGTAGTTCTCCGCCCGCGGGAACCGTCCGGAGCGCCTCCGCCTCCCCTTCCCTGACACCCCTGAGGTGCTGATGTCGCTGGACAACCGCTCTCAACTCCTCGCGGCAACCGGGTTCATCGAAGGACGGTGACACTCAGGGGCGCCCGGAAGGACAGCAGACCCAGCACCGGTGATTCGGTCCCACCCTGCTCCAGCCGCACTCCCGGCAGGCGATCGGCCGCCGCCCGCAACGCCACGGCCGCCTCTGTGCGTGCCAGGGAAGCTCCCGGGCAGCGATGACGACCGACACCGAACGCGAGGTGGTGGCGGATGTTCGTCCGGTGTGGACGCATCCGCTCCGGGTCGGGGAAGATCTCCGGGTCGGATCCGCTGCCCAGCAGCATCAGCAGCAACTGGGCACCCTCCGGGAGCCTCACACCGCCCAGTTCGGTCGCGCACGCGGTGATCCGGCGCCAGGTGGTGACCGGCGGTTCGCGCCGCAGCACCTCCTCCACCCAGGCCTCGGCCAGACCCGTCTGCCGAGCCACGCGCTGCCACAGGCCGGGCTCGGTGAGCCCTCGCTGCAGCACTGTGGCGAGGAGTTGTCCGGTGGTGGACTGGCCCGCGATGAAGACGAAGAAGCAGGCGGCCACCGCGGTCTCGACGTCCAGCGGCTCGCCGCCCGGCAGACGGTGGCGGGCCAACGCCCCGACGAAGGAGCTGGACGGGGCAGTGCCGCAGCGCACCGTGTCGGTCAGCCACTGATGGAACTCCCCGACGGATTCCGCCAGTTCCAGTTGCCTTTCCAGTGCGGGCCTGCCCCAGAACAGCTCCAGCGAGGCATCACTCCAGCGAATCAGGGTGGCAGGGGCAACCCCGTGGATGCCGAGGAGTTCCATCAGCACCCGGCAAGGCAGAACCTGGGCGAATGTGGTGAACAGCTCGCAGCGGCCGGTGGCGTCGAGCTCCGAGCACGCTGTGTCGAGCAACTCCTCGGCGACGCGCCGGATCATCGGTACGGCTGCGGCGACGCCTTCGGCGTTGAAGAACCGGGTCACCACGCGGCGCAGTCCGGGATGGCTGGGGGTGCCGTTGTTGGCGAGCGCATGTGGGAGTGTGAAGCCGGCCCGGGCGAGAACCCGCAGCACGGCGACCGGCAAAGGGGTGACGGCGCGCAGGGCGTTGTCCGGACAGAACACGGCAGGGTCGAGCAGTACCCGGCGCACGTCGTCGTAACGGCTGACCAGCCACAGACCGGTTGCGGCGTCGTAATGCACCGGAGACTCGGACCGTAGCCCAGCCAGCCAGGGGTACGGGTCACGGACGAAGCCGTCGCCGAACAGATCGAGCACGCCGAGCGGGTCACGTGCGCCCGGGGCTGCGGGGCAGCCCCCCGGGCCGGTGCCGACCATTGCGCTGTCGGGTGCAGAGGCATGCGATGCCTGGGAGATCACGGCCGGACGCTAACACGCCGCGCACACAGCCCCCGGCTCAGTGTGCGCGTCATCACTCGAGGTAAGCGATCGAGCTCATCGCCGCCTCGCGAGTTCGCCCGCATCGAGGTAGTGCAGCAGCACCAGCCGAACCGCGTCGGACACACGGCGACCGGAGCGGTGCTGTGACGTGACGTCGCCCCGCGAGCCCGTCGCCGACTGATCGCCGCAGTCCAGCCCCGCGAGCCGCGTCAGGCTGCCGGCACCCACAGTCCGCGCTGCCAGCCCCGCGCCCTGTCGGAATGCTGCCCCGGCCGGATCCGAGGTGCCCAGGGAGCGGATCAGCCGCGGCAGCGCAGGCCCCTCACCTAGACAGCTATGTGCCTTCCCTGCGAAGGAGCAGCCGGCACCGAGGAGCTACGTCGTCTCACGCTGGACGACGGCGAGGATGTCGGCCGCGTCTGGTCGACTCGGCGCAGTCGGGGGTGGAACGCCGACCATCGAGAGGACGCTTGAGGCGACATCGTCGGCGGCTGCGGTGAGGTCCATCCGGATGATGAGGGTTGGTACGGCGAGCGAGCTCATGGGGAGGTCGTCGACGCCGATGAGCGCCAGGTCGTCCCGAACCGCGATGTGCTTGCCCTCAACCCCCGCTACCCACGCCGTGACCGGATACGCCGTCGGGCATGCAACCGCCCCCTCCCGCCCACAGAGTCATGACGACCTTCGCCAACGGAACCTCGGTTTTCGCGACAGGGTGACCGGCCCACAGCTGACCGACAGGGCCCGGCGCCAGGCGGTGAAGTTCGGCGCGGAGATTCTCAGCACCCGGGAGGTGGTGGCGCTGGAGCCGGCCCGGCCGCGCGGGTGCTGCGGTTCAACTACGGATCCGCCGTTACCGCCCAGATCGTCATCCTGGCCACCGGGCCCTCCTCCTGGCGGCTCGCTGCGCCTGTCAGGGGGCTGACCGGCTGAGGCGTCTTCCACGCCTCCACCACGCAGGGACCGCCGATCCATGGATAAACCGTCCTCTCCCGCCCCTGCGCGGGCGCCCCTACGGTCGGGGCTGCGGGCGCTCACCGGCCCGCCGTAACGAAGGAGCGCGACCCCCATGAAGATGACCGGCAACACGATCCTGATCACCGGCGGCACCTCGGGCATCGGCCTCGGTCTGGCCCTGCGCCTGCACGAGGCCGGCAACAAGGTGATCGTCGCCGGTCGGCGCAAGGAACTCCTCGACGAGATCACGGCCGAGCACCCGGGCATCGACGCGCTCGTCCTCGATGTCGCGGACCCCGACTCGATCGCCCGGGCCCGTGAGACCGTGGCGGCGAGCCACCGTGGGCTGAACGTCCTGGTCAACAACGCCGGCATCATGCAGCGAGAGAACCTCCTCGACCCGGCCGGACTCCCCGTCGCCGAGGATCACGTCACGGTCAACCTGCTCGGCACGATACGGATGACGTACGCCTTCCTGCCGCTGCTGGTGGGCAAGGACGACGCGGTCGTCCTGAACGTCACCTCGGCGCTGGCCTTCGTACCGTTCCCGGTCACCCCGACCTACAGCGCGACCAAGGCCGCGCTGCACTCCTTCTCCGAGAGCCTGCGCATCCAGCTCGCCGGCGCCGACAACGGCGTCCAGGTGATCGAGGTGGTCCCGCCGGGTGTACGCACGACCCTGCTGGGCCAGCAGGACGACGACCACGCCATGCCGTTGGACGACTTCCTCACCGAGACCCTCGACCTGCTGCGCGAGAAGCCCGACGCGAAAGAGCTTGTCGTCGAGCGCGCCGGCTCCATCCGCGACGCGGTGGCCAACGGCTCCTACGACAACGTCCTCGCCATGCTCAGCAGCATCTGACCGACCTGTAATGACCGGCGCGCAACACGCGGACGAAGACGACGAGGACACCGTCGAGACAGCACGCGCGCGGGCCTGTGGGCTCACATCACGGGCGAACGCGAGCTGGACCGCCTCGGGGAGGTCCACCCGAGGACACGGAACGGTAAGGCAGCGCCTTCGGCTTCGCCCTGGTCGTCGTACTGGAGACGACCGGCTCCGTCCTGAGTGCCGACGGGCACGCGAGCGCCCGTCTGACACGGCGAACAATCGTCGTGTCGGCCGGGCCGGACGACGAGGCCCGGGGCCGGTCTGAAGCCTTGGACGTCCTTGACGGGACAGTCGCCGCAGGCCGTCTTCCATACCGGCAGCCTGCGGCGCACCCGCCGGCGGTCAGTGAGTTTCCCAGCGAGTCATACAGCTCAAGAGACCATCGGGGCGTCTCGCCGCGAGCGACCTCGGCGTCGGCCGTATGAGCGGCTTCGCGCGGGTGCGAGGGGAGGGCTCAGCCATGGATCGGCGGTCTCTGGATAGCCGGGCGGGATGCGGTGAGGATGGGGGGCATGGACAAGAAGGAACTGGCGGAATTCCTGCGGCACCGGCGTGAGATGTTGCGGCCCCGCGACGTCGGGCTGGTCGAGGGGCCGCGCAGGCGGACGCAGGGGCTGCGCCGCGAGGAGGTCGCGCAGCTCGCCGGCATGTCCACCGACTACTACGCCCGGCTGGAACAGCAGCGTGCTCCGCAGCCCTCCGTCCAGATCACCGAAGCTCTCGCCCGGGCACTGCGGCTGACCCTGGACGAACTCGACCATCTCTTCGTCCTCATCGGCCACAACGCCCCGGCCCGCTTCCACCGCTCCGAACACGTCAGCCCGACGCTGATGCGGGTCCTGGACCGCCTGGACGACACCCCGGCCCTGGTGCAGACCGACCTGGTCGACACCCTTGCGATGAACCCCTTGGCCGTCGCACTGCTCGGCGACCAGACCCGCCACACCGGTCTGGCCAGCAGCGGCTACTACCGCTGGTTCATGGATCCGGCCGAGCGTCTGATGGTTCCCGAGGAGAGTCACGAACGCCACGGCCGCGCCCAGGCTGCGCGTCTGCGGGCCGCGCTGACAGCCGGCAGCGACACCCCCCGAGCCGCCCGGATCCTCGCCGAACTCCAGGAACACAGCCCCGAGTTCGTCCGCATGTGGAAACTTCAGGAGGTCGCACGACGCTACGACGACTGCAAGACCATCCTTCACCCTGAACTCGGCCGCATCGACGTCGACGCCCAGCTCCTGTTCACCGAGAACCGCGCCCAGACGCTGGTGGTGCTGACCACTCGCCCCGGCACGGAGAGCCACAGCAAGCTCGAACTCCTCTCCGTCATCGGACACCAACAGCTCACCCCCTGACGTCCGGGACCGGGGCGGGCTCTGGGCTTGATCATTTGACTTCGCTGCTGTTTCAGGCGGACGTGTTCGGTGAGGGTTCCGCTTCGCTTCACGGTCTTCCCAGCCTCGTGACGTGGGACTGACCTGCGGTTCTTCGAGCCGGGTGGACGGCCAGGTCCGGGCTTGGAGGGTCTGGGCACATCCGAGGGACGGATGATGTCCACGCTGCAAAAGACGGCGACAGCTCCTCGGTGAGGGGCGGACGAGGCGGAGTTGAGTGTGCGCGGCGATGTTGAGGCACGTGCACAGGTCGGCGGTGTGCGGATCGCGGACCTTGAGGGGCAGAACAGCAACACGGGGCGCGTCGTACATCGCCCTGTACCCACGCCCGTGCTCGGCGGTGAGTGTCAACTCGACCAGCAACGTCACCGGGCCGTTCGAGCACAGCGCAGGCGTACACTGCTGTGCAAATAGCCTTTTAATTGTTTAAACTTAATAAATCGGGCAAAAGTGTAGCCGGAACCGTTGGATCCGGCCTCAGATCTGCCCGGAAGTCCCGCAGCGAGTGACCGTCGGCAGTCTTGAGAGGGCGCGGGCGGATCGCAAAGGCGCCAGGAGGAAGAACTCTCGATGACCCGCCGGCCCGATGACCCGCGCACCGCGGCGGCCCGGGTGTTCGCCGAGGGAGGTGCGTTCGGCGAGCTTCTGTCAGGGATCGACTGGGCGGCGACGCCGCTCGGCCTCCCCATCTCCTGGCCGGGTCCCCTGGTGGACACCCTGCGCCTCATGCTCACCTCTGAGCATGGGATGGCTCTGTACTGGGGGGCTGAATTCGCCACGCTGTACAACCTGGGCTCCACACCCATTGTCGGCGCCAAACACCCCTGGGCGCTCGGCAGGCCCTACAGCAAGGTGTTCCCCGAGGTCTGGGCCCACCCTGTGAGCTCCCACTTCCACTATGTGACCGGCAGCCGCAAGCCCCTGCTGGTCCCGGACGAGCTGCTCATCTTGGAGCGCCACGGCTTCTTGGAGCAGTGCTACTTCGACTCCGCCTTCCAGCCCGTGCTGCTGGACGACGGCACCGCCGGCGGCGTGCTGCAGATCCTCACCGAGACCACCGGCCGGGTACTGGGCGAGCGCCGGCTGCGTCTGCTGAGCGAGACCGGCGCGCGCACCACCGGGCTGACCGCCCCGGGCGAGGTCGCCCGCGTGGTCGCCGAGGTCGCGGGCTCCTACCCCGAGGAGATCCCGTTTCTGGGCCTGTACCTGACCTCCGGGCCGGGGTTGGAGCGGCCGGCGGCCGAGACCGTCGGGCTGAGTGGGGCCGCCGGGCCGCAGGTGGCGGCCCGGCTGGCGCAGGTGGTCGCCGACGGGGCCCCGGCCACGCTGCCCTCCGCCACGTTCACCGGCGCCGGCACGGCCGGGCAGCACGCCGCGGCCTCCCGGCTCCCGGTCGAGCAGGTGCTGGCCCTGCCGCTGCACTGCGCGGGCCAGGTGGAGGGCGTCCTGGTGGTGGGCGTCAACCCCTGTTTCCCTCCGGCCGGGGCTTACCACGACTTCCTGGAGGTGCTCGCCTCCGCCGTGGCCGGGGCGCTGTCGGCCGCGCTCGCGCACGAAGAGCAGCGTGGGCGGGCGGAGGCGCTGGCCGAGCTGGACCGTGCCAAGACTGCCTTCTTCGCCAACGTCAGCCACGAGTTCCGCACGCCCCTCACCCTGCTCCTGGGCCCGCTCCAGCAGGCTCTGGCCGACGAGGACCGGTCCGAGCGGCGCGAGCAGCTGGAACTGGCCGAGCGCGGCGCCCTGCGCCTGCTGAAGCAGGTCAACACCCTCCTGGACGTCGCCAGGGCCGAGGCAGGGCAGATGCGCCCGGCCCTTGAGCCGGTCGACCTCGCCGGTGCCACGGCCGAGCTGGCCGGGGTGTTCCGCTCCGCCTTCGAGGCGGCCGGCCTGACGCTGGAGGTGGTCTGCCCGCCGCTGCCCAAGCCGGTGTCCCTGGACCGGGAGATGTGGGAGAAGATCATCCTCAACCTGCTCAGCAACGCCCTGAAGTTCACCTTCACCGGCGGTGCTCGGGTGCAGATGGCCGCGGCCGGCGACCGGGCCCGGCTGACGGTGACCGACACCGGCACCGGCATCACCGCGGACGAGCTTCCGCGCCTGTTCGAGCGCTTCCACCGGGTCCGCGGCGCCCGCTCCCGCTCCCACGAAGGCAGCGGTCTCGGGCTGGTGCTGGTGAAGGACCTGGTGGAAGCGCACGGCGGCACCATCGGCGTCCAGAGCCGGCTCGGCCTGGGCACCACCGTCACCGTGGACCTCCCCTTCGCCGCCGCCCACCGGCCCCGCCCCACCCCGCCCGCGGCTGTCGCCGGATCCCCCAGGCAAACCACCAGCCAAGGCGGCGACGGCCGGCCCGGCCGTGCCGCGGCCTATGTCGACGAGGCGCTGGGCTGGCTGGCGGCCGACCCCGTCCCCGCCGCGGCCACCGCCGCGGCACGCACCCCGCACGCCCCCGCGAACCACGATGCCCCCCACGCTCCCGGCCCGCACGAAACCGGCCGTCCCCATCGGGCCCGCCTGCTGGTCGTCGACGACAACGCCGACATGCGCGCCTACCTCACCCAACTCCTGCAGCCCGACTACGACGTGCTGCTCGCCGCCGACGGCAGGGCCGCCCTGGAGACAGCCCTGGCGCAGCCGGTGGAGCTGGTGCTCAGCGACGTGATGATGCCCCGCATGGACGGCTTCGAGCTGGTCCGGGCGCTGCGCGCCGACCCGCGTACCGCCCGCCTGCCCGTCGTCCTGCTCACCGCCCGCGCCGGCGAAGAGGAATCCGTCCAGGGCCGGCATGCAGGCGCCGACGACTACCTGGCCAAACCCTTCTCCGCGCGCCAGCTGCTGGCGCGCGTCCGCACCGGGCTGGAACTGTCCCGGTTGCGCGAACAGGCCCTGACCGAGACACGCAACCAGCTGGCCGTGCTGGCTTCCCTGGCCGACGCCGGCCTGCGGCTGTCCGCCACCCTCGACCCGGACCAGATCCTGCAGACTGCCGGCCAGATCCTGCTGCCCGACTTCGCCGACCAGATCAGCATCCACCTCACCGCCGTGGCACCCGCCCCGGCGCAGTCACCCCCGGCATACATCGCCGGCGCCCCCCTTCTCGCCCGCGAGGCTCTGGCCAGTGCCGCCACCCACGCGATCAACGGCACCGCCCCGGCCCCAGCCGGCCCGCACCCGGCGCCCGCCGCCGTACTGGCCCTGCCGCTGCACGCCCACGACCAGACGCTGGGGGCCCTGGTACTGGTCCGGCACACCGGCGGGTACTCCGAGGTCGAACACAAGTATCTGGAGAACCTCGCCCACCGTCTGTCCCTGGCCTACGACAACGCCACCCGATACCACAACGAACGCCGCCTCGCCCTGACCTTGCAGCGCGCCCTGCTGCCCCACCATCTGCCCCAGGTACCCGGCGTGCGCCTGGCCACCCACTACCGGGCCAGCAACCGCGGCGCCGAAGTCGGCGGCGACTGGTACGACGTGCTCGCCCTGCCCGACGGCGCCGTGGGACTGGCCATCGGCGACGTCATGGGCCACGACGTGGAAGCCGCCACACTGATGGGCCAACTCCGCTCCGCCCTGCACAGCCTCGCACTGGAGGGCGCCGGCCCGGCCCAGGTGCTGACCAGGCTGGACGCCTACATGCGGTCACTCGCCACCGAACGGTTCGCCACCTGCCTCTACGCGGTCTACGACCCCCGCCATCACCGCCTGCGCTACGCCGCCAGCGGGCACCTGCCGCCCTTGCTGATAGCCGCCGACACCGCCTACCTGGAGCTCCCCCCGGCGCTGCCGCTGGGACTGGGCAGCACCCCGGTCGACCGCGAGGTGGAATTCAGGCCCGGCACCAGCCTGCTGCTCTACACCGACGGTCTCGTGGAGAACCGGGCACTGTCCCTCAACGACGGCCTGGCAGCCCTGCGCCGGATGTGCGGCGCGCTGCCCGCCGCCGCCCGCCCCGACCCCCAGCAGATCACCGAACGAGCCATGGAACTGCTGAACACCCCCGACCGGGTCGATGACGACGCCGCACTGCTCGCAGCCACCGCCGCCCCCTAGCGCCGAACCGGCGACCCGCAGACCGGCCGAAGCGCCGAACGACCAACAGCTCCCGCTCGTAGTCACTGCTGAACAAGCTGCGGAATTGCCAATCGTCCGTAAAAGGCCGGGCATGCACGCTCCCGGACACAGCCCAAGCGATAGACCGTCAGGCGATCATCGCCCCATGGAGCGAGTCATCAAGGGCCTTGGCCTGCATGGTTGATTGGGTGGGGGCCACGGCCGACCGCTGCACGCTGTCCGCTAGCATCCCTGCGCATGACGAGACGGGGGTGGCTCCTGGGAGCCGCGGCGATACTGGCGGCGATCTGCGCTTCCGGTCCAGAACGCCCGGAGGCCGTCCGTACGGCGTCGGACCTCGGCCCCCTCCCGGCCGACCGCTACGACTACACGCCGCAGGACTACCAGCGATCGCAGCGGGCATCGGCGTTGCTGGTCCGGCAGTGCATGGCGGAGCGCGGCCACCCGGATTTCCCGCTCGACCCCCGCTACCCCACCGATCCCATCATCGCCGCCGCGGTCAGCACCGACTACGGTGCCCTGGATCTGGCCGCCGCCCACCGCTGGGGCTACGGCTGGGACCCGGCAAAGTCCCAAGCTCTCCGGCCGAAGGGCCGCCGGATGACCAACGCAGAGTATGCGGACTTCCCCGCCTGCAACGCCGAGGCGAGCCGGCGGCTGATGCGCGGCATCGACCTGAAGAGGGACTGGCTCTACGCAAGTGAACGGGCGATCGAGGTCGACAAGGCGGTCAAGCGCGACCCGCACCTCCGCGCGGCTTGGGATGTGTGGTCCCGCTGTGTGGCGGAACAAGGATTCACGCGTTATCCCGACCCCGTCGCGGCGTACACGGACACCGCCTGGCAACGAGGCAGTGACGGCAACACCCGGCATACGAAGCGGGAGCGGGCCACCGCCGCCGCGGACGTCACTTGCAAGCGCCGCCACCATACGGCCGAGCTCTGGCACGCTGTACGGGCGCAGAAGCAGACCGCGGACATCACACGGCACCGCGACCGCTACGCCGCCGGACTGCACGCGTTGCAGACGTACCGGGCCACGATCGCCGAGGTGCTGCGGAAGCTCGGCTAAGGGGTCCTTTCACTATGAGCGTCCGATCAGGTCGCGTGGTCTGGTGCCGTGCATCGCAAGGCGCCGGAGCGGCCTCGATGGGGGTCCCCCCGCGCGAGGTTGTTCGAGCGTGGGGGAGGAGCCACGTGGGCGTTTCGGCAACGCGGCGAGGTGCGGTGCCAGACCACGCGACCCGGACGGGCATAGTGCAAAGACCCCTAAGGCCTGTCCGGCGAGGGGATGCCTTCACGTCTCGGCGCGGTGGAACTTACGGTTTGTGAGTTGCCCTTGGAGTCGGTACCGCTCGCGGAAAGGAATACCTCCTTCTGTACTTGAGCGCCCCTGTCGCACCCCCGAACAGCGCTCCCCGGCACAGCTCGGCCTGCCACGCGACGCGTCCGACGCGCAGGCTGAACGACGGTGAAGAGCTCATTCCGGGTGGCTCTTGGCCGGTGATCGGGGGGTGACGGCATCCCCACCCGTCGAGGGGCGGATGGGGATGCCGAAGACGTCGTAATGCGACGGCCCGGAGGCCGTCGGGCCAGACCGGTACGGGGCCTGTCGGGCGTCAGGCGCCCGGGTGCAGACCGGGCCAGCCGGGTGTCGGGTCACCCTTGACCTCGCCGAAGTAGAGGGCGAAGGTCTGCTTCAGCCGCTCGACCTGGGCCCGCGGTCCTCCATGAAGCGAGGGAACCCCTCCAGGTTCGCGTTCGGGTACTCCCAGACCGGCTTCAGGCCGGCGGGCGGCGCGATGTCCGTGCGCACCGCCGATCACAGGGTGATCGGAGCTGAGAACGTCACGCGCGACCGTGGTCGTCGCAGCCAGCAGGGCACCGCTGTGCAAGTACTTGACCATCTCCCGAGCGCTGACGGACGCCTCGGCCCTGACCGCAGACCACAGCGACAGCCCATCCGGGCTCCCCTGGGAAAGCTTTCTGAAGTCACCGACGAAGGGAACTCGTGCATCGCTCACCAGCAGAGGCTAAAACACCTCCTCACCCACGGCCCACGTAGACCTCAAACGCGGCCCCAGAGGCTGACGTCTCTGCGGGAACAGCTGTGGACCCCTTCGAGCATGCGCGGCCTTCGCCGGTAGAGGTCACACCGGGTCCGGCAGGTCCATGAGCGCGAGTTTGGCCGGGTCGACCACGGCGGTGATCTCGGTGATGTGGCCATCGGCGACAGTGAAGGCCAGGAGGGAAAGCGGAGCTCCGTCCTCGCTCCAGGAGATGACACCGGGGCGGCCGTTGACGGTCGTCGCATGTCCTCGTGCCGCGCCGCCGGCCACTCGCGCGCGGGTGGCGACTTCGGTGGCCCCCAGCGTGACGAACGTGCCGTTCGGGGTGTGGACGGTGAACTTCACCTCGGGGTGGAGAACCTGCAGCAGCTGCTCGAACCGGCCGTCGCGGGCTGCGGCCAGGAAGGCCTGGGCCACCTCGCGTTGTTCTCGTCCGGCGCCGGCGGGCTGCTGGGCGGCGTGTACCTTCCTGCGGGCGCGGCTGGCGAGCATTTTGGTCGCGTCGGCGGATTTGCCGAGAATGGTGCCGATCTCCGCGAAGGGCACGGCGAACACGTCGTGCAGCACGAACGCCAGTCGTTCGTCAGGGCGCAGCGAGTCGAGGACCGTGAGGAGCGCGAGGCCGACGGAGTCCCCGAGTGCCACAAGGTCTTCCGGAGCGGGAGCGTCGTCGAGCGTCACGGTGAATTCGGGCAGCTGGTCGTCGAACGGGACTTCTGGGCGCGTCCGGCCCGACCGCAGGACATCGAGGCTGATGCGGCCGACCACGGTGGTCAGCCAGCCGCCGAGGTTGTCGATGGTGCCGGTGTCCTGGCGGGAGAGACGCAACCACGCCTCTTGGACCACGTCTTCCGCATCGGCGTGTGATCCGAGCATGCGGTGGGCGACGGCGCGGAGCCGGTCCCGGTGGGACTCGAAAGCGTCGACGATCGGGTCCGTCGGATGGGTGCCGGCCATGTTGTTGTTACCTCCGTGAGAGCTGCTCCGTCATAGGGATGACGCGCACAGGCGCCGCAACGTAACCCGATGAAGGAGAGCACTCCCCTATGGAAAACCGGCTCAAGAACAAGAAGACGAACACCACCGAGGTGTGGACCGCGATCCAGCACCTCCAGAAGGCGATCGCCGCCGGGGGCGTCGACCCGAAGCTGCTCGCACTGGTCCACCTGCGCGCCAGCCAGATCAACAGCTGCTCGGCGTGCGTCTACGCCAGTGTCGCCGGCGGGAAGAAGGCCGGTGACACCGACGAGCGGCTGCACAACGTCGCAGCGTGGCGCGAGGCGCCGTTCTACACCGACGCGGAACGCGCGGCACTGGCGCTGGCCGAGGCCGCCACCCGGTTGCAGGACGGTGCGCCGGGCGTCACCGACGAGATCTGGGAAGAGGTCAATGCCCACTTCACCGAGGAGCAGATCGGCGCGATCAACCTGGAGATCGCGCTGACCAACTTCTTCAACCGGATCAACCGCACGATCAAGGAACCGGCCGGCAAGTCCTGGGGCTGAGCCCAGCTTGGCTCTTACCTCTGAGGCTTCGCCAGCGAAATGATCTCCGGGTGGCCGCGAGGCCGGGCAGTCGTGAAGCCCCTGGAGGAATGGTCTGCGTGCACTGCCTGCCCGGGACTCCGGGGTCTCGCAGGCCACCGGCTACCGCTACCTCCATGAGGGCATCGGTGTGCCGGCCGCCCAAGCACTCGATCTGCACGCGGTGTTGGGTTTTTTGCCTCGCCGAGGGGATGACACACGTGGTGCTGTACGGCACGCGCATCGCCGCGACCGGCTGCCCGGGGTCCGGGGTCCGGGGTCCGGGGTCCGGGACAACGACAACGACCGGTGGTTCTCCCGGAAAGGGCTCCTGGACATCAGCTGTCCGCGATAGGGATGCGCTGGGTGTAGAAGTCCCGTCGCGGCTGCTGTGGACGGTCACTCAATTTCCCCGGATAGTCCCGCAGTTGCCCAGACACCCGTGTGTCGTGTCCGTCGAAGACGGTTGTCAGTGACGTCTGCCAGCATGCACAGATGCCCTCAACTAGCCATCCGTTCGCCACCCCTGACGATCCACCGCGCGCCCACCTTCTGGAACTGATCGGCGCTGTCGAACCGTGGGACGAACTGGAACGCACTCATCGGGAGACCGCTACGCAGTGGATTTGCAGCGGAGCCCCGGTCTGGCGGGTGCGCAAGCCGGATGTTCCCGCGATGCATTTGGTGAGCTACTTCGTCGTCCTGGACGACACGCTCGGGCAGCTGCTGCTCGTCGCGCACCGCAAGGCAGGCCTGTGGCTGCCGGCCGGAGGACACGTCGAGCCGGGTGAGAGCCCGTGGGCCGCGGTGGTCCGCGAATGCCGGGAGGAGCTGGGGATCGAGGCCGTGGCATCACCGATCACCGGCGAGCTCCCTCACTTCCTCACCGTGACCCGGACCCGTGGGCAGCGCTCACACACCGACGTCTCGCTCTGGCACCTCCTCGCGGCCGACGCGGACACCATCACCTCCTACGACCACGGCGAGTTCGACGGCATTCGGTGGCTGACCGACGAGCAGGTACTCAAGGAGCCGGCTGGGGTGCTCGACCCCCACATGCACCGCTTCACACACAAGCTGCGAGGAATCCGGCGCCGCACTTGATCGGGGTACCGCTCGCGGACAGACTGCTCTCCATGGGATCAGTAGGCATGGCCACCGGGGCGCAGATCGGGAACCGGCGATGAGTGCCAGCCTGCCCTTCTTTCGTTGTCACCCGGATCCGCTGGCAAGCGGGTCCATCCGCGAGGCCGCCGAGACGTGCGCCTGCTGCAAGCGCAACAGGGGATGGATCTACACGGCCACGTTCTACACCGCACACGAGGTCAACGGACGTTTCTGCCCGTGGTGTATCGCAGACGGGAGCGCGGCTGAACGCTTCGCGGGTGAATTCGCTGACTCTTACGGGCTCGACGGTGTCAGCGAGGGCGTCTTACACGAGGTCACCCGCCGCACCCCTGGCTTCCACGCCTGGCAGGATCCGCACTGGCTCGTCCACTGCCAGGACGCGGCCGCCTTCGTGCGCGAAGTCGGATACACCGAGCTGGCGGCGCACGTTGAAGCCCGCGACCAGCCGCGGACCGACATGCGCCTCGACGGCCGGCACGACGAAAACCAGCTTGAGCACGTCCTGGCCAACCTGGGCGACGGGGCGACCGCCATGCTCTTCCGCTGCACCGTCTGCGGCACCCATCTCGCCTACGCCGACGCACCCTAGAAGTCGTCTGCCTGGGCGAGTCGTCGGCAGCAGATGAGAGTGCAGGCGTTGCTGGTGAAGGCAAGGAAGTGGGTCGCCTTGCCTTCGTAGCGCCGGTACGGACGTCGGCATCCGCCGAGCCAGGCCATGGTTCGTTCGATGGTCCAGCGGTGCCGACCCGGCCGCTGGCTGGAGTCTGTGCCCTTGCGTCCGATCCGGGGCGTGATCCCGCGGCTGCGTAACCATCGTTGCAAGTGGTTGGAGTCGTAGCACTTGTCGCTGTGGAGCTTGCCGGGCCTGCGTCGCCGTCGGCCGCGCCGGGACCGGATCGGCGGTATTCACTGCATCAGCGGGATGAGGGCCTGGCTGTCGCGGGCGCCCGTCGGCTCAACCGGAAGGCAGCCGCTGACTCGGCCCGGGATCAGTTCTGTGCTTGAGCTTGCACATGGGAAACCGCTCGGTTTACAGTGAGGCCAAGTGGAAACCGATCGGTTTCTCGTGAGTTCGGGAGTGCATGATGACGACAAATCGGCCGGTGGCCCTCGTGACGGGCGCGTCCTCCGGTATCGGCAAGGAGGCGGCGCTCGCACTGGTCGCGGCAGGTTTCGAGGTGGCCGGCACGGGTCGTGACACCTCACGGGTCGCTCCGCTCGGCGGGGTGACGTTCTTCGACCTCGACGTCGTCAGTGACAAGTCGGTCACCGCAGCGGTCCAGCAGGTGATCGACCGGTTCGGGCGGATCGACGTCCTGGTCAACAACGCCGGCATCGGCTCGATAGGTGCGGCCGAGGAAACCTCCGTCGCGCAGGCCGAGGGCGTCTTCGACATCAACGTCTTCGGAGTCATGCGCATGGTGAAGGAGGTCCTGCCGCACATGCGCGCCCAGGGACGAGGGCGGATCATCAACCTCTCATCCGTGCAGGGGTTCATCCCCGCTCCCTACATGGCCGTCTACGGCGCGTCCAAGCACGCTATCGAGGGCTACTCCCAGTCCCTGGACCACGAGGTCCGGGAATACGGCGTGCGGTCGCTCCTCGTCGAACCCGCCTACACCAGGACCGGCTTCGAGGCCAACAGCGCGAAGCCCGACACGCCCCTGCCGGTCTACGCGGATCAGCGGCACATCTTCGACCGCCTGATGACAGAGGCGATCAAGGGCGGCGACGACCCCGCCGTGGTCGCCAAGGCGATCGTCACGGCAGCGACCGACAAGAAGCCGAAGCCGCGCTACACCGCCGGTCCCATGGCCGGACGCGCACGCATGCTCCGCTTCGTTCCCGCCTGGGTCCTGGACAAGCAGATCCGCTCGATGAACAAGCTGGCCGGCTGACATCCCCCGTCACCCGCACCCCGTCACCCGCAAACGCGTTCGCGCCGTTGATACCGGGAGAGACCCATGTCCGAGACCCCTCACTCCGCCGCCGCTACCATCGCGAGCTGGCGCGCCGCCTCAGAACGCGGTGACGTCGACGCCGCGGTCGCGTGCCTGAGCCGGGACGTCGTGCTCAGCTCGCCGCTCACCGAGCAGTTCCGCTTCGAGGGACCCGACCAACTGCGCTCCTTCCTGACCTCGGCGTTCACCGCGGTCCAGGACATCCGCTTCCACACCCAGACCGGCGAGAACGACGCGTACGCGCTGTTCTACCGGGCGCGGGTGGCATCCCAGCCGTTCGAGGAGGCGCAACTGCTGCGGCTCGACGACGAGGCACGCATCAAGGAGATCACCCTCTTCGGGCGTCCGATGCCGGCCCTCACGGCCCTGATGATCAGCGCCGGGTCGGAACTCGCCCGGAGGCAGGGCCGCCGGGGCGTCGCGGCGCTCATGCGCGCCAGCGCCACGCCCGTGCACGCGATGGTCACCTTCGGAGACCGCCGCCTGGTCCCGCTGACCCGGCCGGCAGCCCGGCCGACCTGAGAGAACCTGGGCTCCGGCTCGCCCTGACCACACGGCCGAGGCCGGCTCCCGACAACTGCTGCTGGAGGCGCCGTCCTCCACCGGCCACAGCAGCGTCCGGCCGATCCCCCCACGCAGCGAGGTGACGCGCAACTCACCACGTCCTCCAGCGGCTTGACCCAGTGGAGACGCTCCCCTTGAAACGGCGTAGGTTTCTTACGGCGACCCTTTCATGGTCGGCCCGGCCGGCGGCGAGCCCACGTACTGCGATTCCGGTTCCGACGGCATCGCTCTGAGCGCCGACGGCACACGCCTCCACTACTGCCCGCTGTCCAGCCGCCGCCTGCACAGCGTGTCCACCGACACCCTCGCCGACCCGGACGCCACGGACACCGAGGGGGCCGCGACCGTCGAGGACCTCGGGTTCAAGTCGATGGCCGACGGCCTGGAGAGCGACGACAAGGGACGGCTCCACGGCGGACACCTCGAACACAACGCGATCTGGTGCAGAAGTCCGAACGGCACCTACCTGACCCTCGCCCAAGGGAGCGACCTGATCTGGGTCGACACCCTGTTCGTCGCCTCGGACCGGCACCTGTACGCCATCGCCAACCAGCTCAACCGGCTGTCCCCCTTCCACGAGGGCCAGGACCTGCGCCGTAAGCCCTACCTGCTGGTCCGTCTGCCGATCGACGCCGGACCGGTCAGGCTCGTATGACCTCACCGCCCAACACGCTGAGAGCGTGAAACTGGCCAGTGTCCCCGATGGACCGTCCCCCGTCCAGGCAGTGCGTCGTGTCATGGGTCGGATCCACCCTTGCCGCTGAGGTTCCTCGCGGCGACGGCCGCGCTCCGCGGGCGCCCGGCCGTCGCTCAGCACTCCAGCACCAACCGCTCTCCTTCCGGTGCACGCGAGACGCAGGGCAGCATGGCGCCGGCCGCACGTTCGGTGGCGGTGAGCCGGCGGTCACGGTGATCGACACGGCCGTGGGCCACCCGTACCCGGCAGGTGCCGCAAAACCCCTGGCGGCAGGAGAACGGCAGGTCCGGCAGGGCCTCGTGGAGAACATCCAGCGCGGAGCGGTCGTACGGCACCGGCAGAACCCGTCCGGTGTCGCCCAGTTGCAGTTCGAAGGGACGGCCGTCCGTGATCGGGGCCGGGGCGAAACGCTCGAAGTGCAGGGCTGACGCGCGGCTGCCGGCGAACGCGCGCCGGACGCCGTCGATCATGGGCGCGGGCCCGCAGCAGTACACCGCACCCGCCGCCGGGCTCGAACTCAACAGATCGGTTGCTTCGGGCACGCCGGACTCGTCGTCAGGACGGATGCAGACCCGGCCAGGGGCTGCGGCTGCGAGTTCGGCCAGCTCTGCCGCGAAGGGCATCGAGCCGCGGCTGCGGCCGGTGTGCACGAGCCTCCAGTCCAGCCCGCGTCGGGCGGCTTCCCGGGCCATCGGCAGGATCGGGGTGATGCCGATGCCGCCCGCGATGAGCAGGACGAATGCTTCGGCGGCGAAGGGAAAGGCGTTCCGGGGTCCGGTGACAGCGACCCGCATACCGTCTCCGAGGGCGTCGTGCACCTCGGCCGAACCGCCTCTGCCGTCGGCGATGCGGCGCACCGCGATGCGGTACTGGTACCGCTCGGCGGGGTCGCCGCACAGCGAGTACTGCCGCTTGCGGCCGGAGGGCAGGCGCAGTTCGATGTGGGCGCCGGGCTGCCAGGGCGGGAGTACTCCCCCGCCGGGTGCTGCCAGCCGCAGGGAGACGACATCCTCGGCCTCCTGGTGCCTGGCGGCGACCACCAGTTCCCGGATCACGGGCGTCTCGGTGACCGGCGGGCGCCTGGGAGGAGTGCCGCGCCGCGCGAGGCTCGAGACCGCATGGTCGCTGAAGGCCGCCAGCTTCCGCATGAAGGAGTCGCCGCGGGGCCTAACGTACAGATCCGGCGGCATGGTGACGGGTGTGACCATGTCCGTGGGCGGCCTCACGGGTTGCCGGGTCATCGGGCAGCCGCTCGGGCAGCGGGGGACGCCGCCAGGTAGGCGACCGCCTGCTGGGTCGAGCCCTCCTGGGTGGGGTGGTAGCCGGGGCGGAAGTAGCGCAGCACCGAGCGGGCGAACGAGCCCGGTGGGGGCAACAGGTCCTTGCGGGCCGCGGCCAGGTAGTCGCGGAAGCGGACCTCGACCCGGTCGTCGAGTTCGGGGTCGGTGCTCATCAGGAAGCGGACTCCGCGGATCCACAGCCGGGTCAGCACCGGAGCGGTGACGAGCATGCCGACCACTCGGCGCCGGTACCGGGGATCGAGGTGCACCAGCAGGTCGAACGCCACCGAACGGTGTTCGACCTCCTCCGCGCCGTGCCAGCGGAACAGATCGAGCATCGCGGGGTCCGCGCCGGCTTGGTCCAGGTGCCCGTTGCCGAGAATCCAGTGCCCCATGTACGCGGTGAAGTGCTCGAAGGCCGCGATGAGGGCGAGCCGTTGGAGGAGGTGGGCGTGTGCGGCGGCGGGCGTCAGCTCCGGCCGGTCTCCGAGCACCCTTCGGAAGATCCATTCGGACTGCAGGGTGTACGGAGCCGGGTCCAGCCCCTTGGCGAGCAGGTGCTCCAGGACCCCCTGATGTGCCTCGGCGTGCATGGCTTCCTGGCCGATGAAGCCGCGTACGTCCTCGCGCAGCCGGTCATCGGTGATCAGTGGCAGTGCCTGCTCGAAGGTGCGCACGAACCAGCGTTCGAGCTCGGGGAGCATGAGGTGGAGCACATCGAAGGTGTGGGTCGCGAAGGGCTCACCCGGCAGCCAGTGCAGCGGGGTGTCGCCCCAGTCGAAGGTGACGTCACGGGGTTGCAGCACCAGGTCGTGGTGGTCGAGGGGCTCGGACGGACGTGGCGGGTGGGCATGTGCGTGTGCGGCTCGGAACATGACAGGTTCCTCCTCCGTCGGCGATCGGTGGGTACGAAGGGGCGGTCAGGCAGTCGTCGTGCACTACTGCCTATGTGTTGGGCTGTCAGATCGGGTGCGCGGTGTGGTCCGGATCGCGGCGGGAGCCGTCTTCGACGCGGTCGGCGAATTCCGCGATGCGGGACGCGATCTCCTCGGGGTGGCTGAGCTGTACCCAGTGCCCGGCGTCGATCGGTCGCCGTTGTATCCGGCGCGTCCAGTGCTCCACTCCGTACGACAGCACCGGGGTGACGCAGAAGTCCCGGGTGGGGATGATGAGCTGGACCGGGACGGTGGTCGGCCGGTCCCTGGGACGCAGCAGGCGGGGCAGCATGTTGGCGCGGTACAGCGCGGTGCCGGCAACGGCGTCGCGGGCGATTGTCGGCGCGGGGTAGGGGGTGTGCCCGGGCACACCTTGGGAGCCGGTGAGGAAGGCGCCCCAGCGGTGTCCCAGTGCCCTCCAGGTCAGGGCGGGCAGGAGCGGAAGATGGAAGTAGGCGATGTACCAGGACCGTGCGGCCTGCCTCAGCAGCTTCGGCAGATCCGGATGCCGCGGTCGGAGGCGGGCCCGGAGCAGGTGGCCGACGTGGTCCAGGCAGGGTCCGGAGATGGACGTGAACGAGGCGATCCGCCCGGCCAGGCGGGTGCCGGTGACCGACTCCCAGGAGTGGATCGATCCCCAGTCGTGTCCGACCAGGTGCACCGGGCGGTCGGGGCTCACGGCGTCGAGAACCGCTTCCAGGTCGGCTTCCAGGCGGGACATCCGGTAGGCGCGTAGCCCCCTGGGCCGGTGGGAGGCACCGGCTCCCCGCACGTCGAAGGCGGTGACGTGGAAGCGGTCGGCCAGGCGCTCGGCGACCGGGCGCCACACGGCGCTGGTGTCCGGATAGCCGTGGACCAGCACCACCGGAGGAGCCGTGGACGCTCCCCATTGGTAGGCGGCCAACTCCACGCCGTCCGCGGCGATCCGGCGGGCGGCCGGGCCGGTCATCGGCCACGACCGGCAGGGGTCAGCTCGCCGTAGTGGAGACCGCCGTGGAGGAAGCTGGGCAGCACCGGCCACTGCCGCTTGAAGGGGGCCAGCTCCGAGGAGGGCAGGATCTGCAACCAGCGCGGATCACGCCGGCTGGGGTCGGCGAGGGTCTTCTCCTTGACCATGGAGTCGTACTGGTCGAGCGAGTCCTCCAGGGTGTTGGCGTTGGGCACCACCTCATGGCCGTAAAACGCGGCGTGGCGGCGCACCCCGGGGATGCGGGAGAGCTCGGGCTGCCAGTTGTCGGCCGAGATGCCGTTCTCGGAGGAGACCCACACCCCGTCGGGGGTGTTCAGGACCAGGGAGTGGTTGCCGTCCGTGTGGCCGGGGGTCCACAACAGGCTGACGCCGACGCCGAGTTCGACATCGCCGTCGAAGGCGGTGACGCGCTCGGCCGGTACCCCGTCCATGCCTCCGTCGACGTACCAGGCCCACTGCATCGGATGCGTCGACTCGAAGGTGCCCAGCTCCCTGCGGTGCACCAGCAGCCGGGCGCGCGGGAACAGTGCTTCGCGGGGTGCCCGTTCGCCCGGAATCGTGCGGGTACTTCCCATGATCATGCGCACGTCCTGGACGTGCAGGTGGTCGAAGCTGACGAAGTCCACGTCCTCGGGTCGCAGACCGCAGGAGGGCAGGACGGTGTTCGGGTCGTGGTAGTAGCGGGTGAAGACGTGCTCGGTGAGAAAGTCCCCGGCCAGCCGCTTGAGCTGGGCGTAGAACGGCGCTTGAGCCGTTCCGGCGGCGACGGTCGGCTCCCACACCAGTGTTTTCGGCTCACCGTCGAAGCCGTCGAACTGCACGACGAGCATCCGGTTGACGATGCTCACGAACGGGTTGACCGCGAGCGCGGCGCCATGGAAGCCGAACCGGGTCGGGTACGGGGCGGCGGCGATGTCGAAGCTGCGGACGGCGTGGATACGGCCCTGCTGGACGAACCGCTCACGGTAGGCGGCCGCGGCGCTGCGCACGGCTCGCAGCCGGTCACCGCGGGGCCATACGTCGTGGACGCCTTCGAATTCGGGGATCGGACGTGGAGCGGCGGCGTCCTGGGCCTTCTTCGCGCTGGGCGCCGGCTTGGGCGTGGTGGCCACGGGCTCATCCTTCGGGTAAGCGGGCGGTCCGGGTGCGCTGCTCGTAGGCCGCGCGGACCGACCGGTCGGACAGGGCGGCGAGTTGGTCGGGGACGAAGAGGTGATGCAGGGCGTCGCGGGCTCGGCCCGGCAGCAGCGCGGCCAGCCGGGTCAGGCCGGCTACCTGTCGTGGAACGAAGACCTCGAACCGCGGGCGCAGCACGACGTCGAGCACCGCGTCGGCCACCTGATCGGTCGTCAGGCGCCGGGTGGGGCCGGTCGCGGTGCCCACGGCCAGCTCGGTGTCCACGACGGCGGGCATCACCAGGGACACCTGCACGCCGGTGCCGCGCAGTTCGGTGCGGACGGCTGTGCTGTAGCCGTGGACGGCGTGCTTCGTCGCCGCGTAGGTGGCCTCGCCGGCCGGGGCGATCTTGCTGGCGGCGGAGGCGATGTTCACCACGTGTCCTCGACCGCGTTTCCGCATCCCCGGGATCACGAGTTTCATCCCGCGCAGTACGCCGTGGACGTTGACGTCGAACTGGCGCAGGGCGGCTTCCTCCGGTTCCTCCGCGAAGGGGCCCACCCACATGATTCCGGCGTTGTTGATCAGTACGTCGATCGGCCCCAGCTCGGTCTCGACGGTGCGCAGGAAGTCTTCGAAGGAGGGTGTGTCGGTGACGTCGAGAGACAGCCCGAGCAGTCGGCCACCGGGACGCGCGCCGATGGCACCGGCCGTCTCCGTGGCGAGCTCCGCGTCGAGATCGCCGATCGCCACGGCGGCTCCCGCCGCGGCGAGCCGGGCCGCGACGGCACGCCCGATTCCCCGGCCGGCCCCGGTGACCGCGATCACCCGTCCGGTCAGCGGTTCTGTGCGGGGGAACCTGTCGCGGCCGCGGTCTTTCCGGCTGAACGTGTACGGGTACCTGGGCGGTGCTGCCACGGTCGAGCCCCTTTCCTTGCCCTGAGCATGAGCGGAACGCTGAGCGGCAAGGGGCCTCCCCGCGTTTCTGACACGATGCTGTGTCAGATGATGTGACAAGCTAGAGTGTCAGTTCAGAGCACACCGGTGTCAACACCTCTGCGAAGGCCAGAACATGACCGGCACACAGTCCGCCGGGCGGCGCTACGGCGGACGCGATGCGGCGCAACGACAGCAGGAGCGCCGCACCCGCCTCGTCCAGGCGGGCCTCGACCTGTTCGGCACGGCCGGATACGCCTCGGTCTCCGTCAAGCAGGTGTGTTCGCACGCCGGACTGACCGAGCGCTACTTCTACGAGTCGTTCCGCGACCGCGAGGACCTTCTCGCCGGGGTCTACAACGAGCTGATCACTACGATCCAAGCCGAGACCGCGCAGGCAGCAGCCGCTGCCGCACCCGATGTCGACGCCCAACTGCGCGCCGGCCTCGACGTGTTCATCCGCGCACTGGCCGGCGACGCCCGCATGGCCCGCCTGGTACTCATCGAGGTCGTGGGCGCCAGCCCCCGCCTCGAAGTGCGCCGCCGTGAGGTCCTGCACGAGTTCGCCGCACTGATCGCCGCCGTCGTCGGACCGCTCCCCGGCCCGGAATCCTCCTCCAACCGGCTCACCATGACGGCGATGACCCTGGTCGGCGGAGTCAACGAACTCCTCGTGGACTGGACACTCGGCCACCAGAAGGCCACCGTCGAAGAACTGATCGACCTGTGCCACACCCTGTTCACCGCGGCCTGCCGAACCATCAGCGATCAGCCCTGATCACGCAGGCCCGGTTCGGCGACGATCACCCGTGGCGCCGCACCCGTGTTCTTCAGCAGGCGGCGGAAGTGCCTCGCCGCGGCGGTCCCGCCGGTTCCGTACGAGGATGTCGAGCAGCATCCCGTCCTGGTCGACGGCCCGACAGAGGTACTTCCAGTCACCGTGGGCTGGGGCTGCCTGCAGCACAGCGCGTCGGCGTAGGCCGGGCCGAACTTCACACACCAGCGGCGGCGCGTCTCGTAGGAGACGACACACCGCGCTCGAGCATCGATTTTCGGCATCCTCCATGGCGTGCCGCACAGGAGCAACCGCACGATGACGCAGAGGGTGGCGCGCTGGTGGCCCACGACACGATCGGTTCTCGCGTGGTGGGCGATTGTCATGCTCGTCGTGGCTGCTGGGCAAGGTTCTCGGTCAGCCTGCGGGGCTCGCCCGGTGCGCTGCGTCCGCGGCATTGCTGGTCGCGATCAGGGAGGCCGGCGACTGGCTGCGGCGGCGGTGGAATGCGCGCCTTCGTACGGCACCACGGCGGCAGGATCGCGGAGGAGAACCGCTTGCGCTCGCCGGTCTCGGCGTCGATGCGCTTGTCGTTCACCCACGGGGCCTTCACCTGGTCAGCGCCGGCCACAGTGTGACCTTCCGGGGCTGGTGGTAGACGTTGCGGACCACGAGTAGGCGCCCGTTCTCGTCGCGCTGATCGGCGAACTCGGCTGTGTGAGCGTTGACTTCGTCCTCCAGCGCGGCCGGCATCCGTCGCGCGGACGATCTCGTCGATCAGAGAGGAGCCGGACCGAACACCCTGGACACGCAACGGTCGAGGAGATTCCCGAAGGCTTGCGGTGAAACCACATCCGGGGCAGGGAGCACACCGGCGTCATCGACGCTCGCAATGAAGTCCACATCGGCCCAGCCGCCGCGGAACAGCACCACACAGAGCTCGGTCTCTGCCAGCCCCGTGATACGGACGCCGATTGAATCGGGATCCTCCACTCGCGAGCGGTCCGTCTCGAGCCGCTGAGGCCAAGAAGCCGCTTCGTCACGCCAACCGACAGGCGCGACAGCCAATCCTGCGGACTCCCACCCACGTCGACGCTCTGCAATTTCGACGACCGCTTGATCAAGATCGATGACTCTCTCCACAGTCCGATTATCGATCACGCCGAGGCTGAGGGCCATTGCTTACGGCTCGAGCAGACACCGGACCTCGCCCCAGGCCAGGTAGTGTCCGTCCAACGGGCAGCAGATGTTCACTACTTCGGGACGCAGTCCCGAGGACACCGCGTTCGAACTGCTCACAAGCTGCGGCAGCACCTTTTACCAGGTACTCACTGGCGGTACGCGGCTGTCGCGATCTCGACGAACGATCGGATCAACGGGTTGGTGTCACCCTCGTTCCATACCGCCACCACGCGACTTGGCGCCATGTCGATCAGCGGCACCACGGCCAGTTCCGCGGGCAGGTCGTGCCCGAGCGGGGCCAGGCCGACTGTGCCGTTCCACAGCACGGCCTGCAGGCATTCCTGGACGACGCGCACCACTGGGCCCTCGCGCGGCTTGCCGCCGTTCCAGTACGACTGCCAGATCGGGTCGGTCCCCTGTGGGAACTGGAACCAGCGGCGCTCTTTCAGGTCGGCCAGCTGCAGCCTGCCGCGGCGGGCCAGCGGATCGTCGGCGCGCAGGACCACGCCCACCGGATCGGCACGCAGCTCACGCACCGTCAGGGCGGTCTCGGCAAACGGCGCCCGAGTCAGGGCGACGTCGACCATTCCGGCGCGCAGCCCGCAGGTGGGGTCGGTCAGGTCTGTGTCGCGGATGCGGATGTCGATGCCGGGGTGGCTTCGACGGTAAGCGGCGGCCAGCCTGGTCGCTCCCGGGTCAGTGCTGTCGCCCAGGATGCCGACGGTGATGGTCGCGACGCCGGCCGCCGCGCTCACGCGTACGCGGACGCGGTCGGCCTGGTCAAGCAGGGCCCGCGCCTCATCGAGCAGCACTGCGCCCACAGCCGTGAGTGTGACGCCCACTGGCGAACGAGCGAACAGCAGGGCGCCGATCTCGGTCTCCAACTGCTTGATCGCCCGGCTCAACGGCGGCTGGCTCATGTGCAGTCGAGTGGCGGCCCGGCCGAAGTGGAGTTCCTCAGCGACCGCCACGAAGTAACGCAGGGTACGTAGCTCCACGCTGCAACGATACCCATACGGCATCGGCGTTGCGGAACGGGTCTTGGACAGCCGCGGCGCCCTGGCGGTGCACTCGGAGCATGACCGAAGAAGCGAAGACCAGCGCACCGCAGCCCGACCCCGCCGTATCGGTGGTCGGTCCCGACGACGGCGAAACGATCGTCATAGGCACCACGCGCATGCGCGTCCTCGAAGACGGCAGCCATACCGGGCACCGCCTCGCCATCACCGAATCCGTTCTCGCCCCGCACACCCCGGGCCCGCCGCAGCACCGGCACGCCCAGCACGACGAGGGCTTCTACATCGTCTCCGGCACGGTGCGGTTCATCGTCGGGGACAAGGGTTACGACGCCACCAAGGGCACGCTCGTGATGGTCCCGCCCGGCGCCCCACACACCTTCGCCAACATCACCGACCAACCCGCCGTCATCCTCAGCACTTTCACCCCGGACCTGTACGTGCAGTACTTCCGAGACCTCCAGAACGTGATCGCCGGCGGCCGGCCGCTGACGCCACAGGCCGGCGCCCACGCGATGAGCCGCTACGCGACCGAGCCCGTCACCAACCTCCGCTGAAGCCGGCGAGACGACACCGCCCGGCCGTCCTCCACCTGCCCAGCGCAGCGGGGCGCCCACCTTTCAACCTCCGGTCACTCAGACCATGGCTCCTGCCTTCTCCAGGAGTTGCCCTGGAATTCGACGGGTCATCTGCAACCGGTGACCGTGGATGGGAATCATGAACATCGCGTACTGGATCGTCGCCGGACTGCTCGCCCTCTTCTACCTCTACGCAGGCGCGGCGAAGCTTTTCCGTAGCCGAGATCAACTCCGCCCGATGATGGCCTGGGTCGATCGCATGCCCCTGCCCGCCGTGCGGGCGCTGGGGACGGTCGAAACACTCGGCGCGGCCGGACTGATCCTTCCACCCCTGACCGCCATCGCACCCTGGCTGGCACTCGCCGCGGCCATCGGGTTCGTGCTCCTGCAGATCGGTGCGATCGCCGTCCACCTGACCGGCGAAGACCGCCGGATCACACTCAACGTCGGGCTCATCGCCACTGCGGCCGTGACTATCTGGCTGGCCATCCCCTGGCTGTGATCGAGCACACTTCCTAGGTGACGCTTACACCTGCTGTCGCTACTCGCGTTCTGGCTCAGTTCCGTGCAGCAGTGACTGAGAGTTGCGTGCCAGGAGGCGGCTGTCTCGCTGATCAGAACCGGATTTGATCCGGCCCTGCGAGGTTAGGGTGCTGATTCACGACGCGAGGAGAGCTGAGTGCACGACAGACCGCGGGTGGAGGAAGCCCTCCATCTCCTGTGTGCCGAGCTGGAGGCCGGGCGATCGACGAAGACCGAGTTGACCACTCGAGCTGCATGGCTGGCCTTCATGCGATTCGGGCGGCAGCGCTTTGCCACGGCTCCCACACCGGACTCAGACGGCTTGCTCTTCCAGTACGGCACGTACGCCTTCGGCGGGCGACCGATGTTCACTGTGGACCTCACGCGACAGTTCGACATCAGTGACACCGACGGTGAGCACGACCACTACGTACAGGTTCACTGCGAACTCCGCTACGAGTGCGAACCCGCCCTGGACGCCCTGGGAGGCTTCGACTCCTGGTTCTTTCACGACGCCGACGCCGATGCGCACCTCGACGAGTGGCACGCCGCCATGGAGGAGCACCTCGAACTGTTGCTTGCTCGTGCGCCCTCCGAGATCGACGTGTACGAGGAGCCGGTATAGGTCGTCCGTCATGCACGCAGGACCTGATGACTGGGAGATCGAAGCCGGCTCGGCCGAACAGCTGACGCTCGAGCATCTTGATTCCGTTGACGTGGCATTCGACGACACCGGAGTTCCAGGGCGGAGTGAGAGCCGGTGTCCTCGCGGCCACGGCGAGCCGGACGGGTCCGCAGCCGGGGCGGGCTCCGATTCCGACTCGGGAGCAGCAAGGACGAGGACGCGCAGGCAGTGGCGGTGCCGGGCAACGCTTCGTTCGGCGGCATCGCTGATGTTTGTGCCAGAGATGCCATCGGTCCGCGACCTGGATCGCCTGCGGAACTCCGGCTGCGGCGTCTTCCGCGAAGAACGGCGCGCGGTCCCGGCAGACGCCTCGACACCGGGCCCCTGCGCGAGCCAGGCGGCCAGCCGGCCAGGCTCGATGCTTCCCGATGAGAGAGGAGACCGAAGGAACGGCGGTTTTCGACGTCCACCAGGACGGTGCCGTAGTGGCGGCCCTTGCGGGTGGCGTACCACCACCTGCGCCGGTTCGGCATGCAGTCCCTGACCGTCGGATCAGACCTGTGCCAGGCCGCCGTCCACGAACAGTTCGACGCCGGTGACGAAGCTGGAGTCGTCGCTGGACAGGAAGACCGCGGCCTTTCCCATCTCACGCGGGTCCGCGATCCGTCCGGTGGGGTTGCCCTCGCCGAGCGAGGCGATGAGCGCGTCCACGCCGTCCACGCCGTCCACGCCCCGCGCCATCTCGGCCGCGCTGCGCAGCGAGGCCGTGTCGACGGCTCCCGGGCTCAGAACGTTGATGCGGATGCCCGATCCCTTGACGTCCTGGATCCAGGCCCGGACGAAATTGCGTACGGCAGCTTTCGAACCGCCGTACAGGCTCATCCCCTGCGGGGGCTGGACAGAGGCCGTGGATCCGATGACCACGACGGTTCCGCCCGGGCGCATCAGCGGCAGCGCGGGCTGCACGGTGAACAGGACGCCCTTCGCGTTGACGCCGAACGTCCGGTCGAACTGCTCCTCGGTGATGGTGCCGAGGGCTCCGTGGTCACCGATGCCGGCATTGGCGACGACCGCGTCGAGACGTCCGTGGCGTGCCACGACCTCTGCGTAGACCGCCTCCATGTCAGAGCTGCGGGTGACGTCGGCAACGATCCCCGTGCAGTGGGGACCCACCGTTGCGACGGCGTCGTCCACGTGGTCCTGCCGAAGATCCGTGATGACGACGTGGGCGCCGTGGTCCACGAACTCCTGGGCGATGCCCAGGCCGACGCCTGACGCGCCACCGGTGACGACGGCGACTTTTCCTTCGAGTGACAGATTCATGCTGTTCTCCTGTGTGTGCGGTTCCGCAGATGACGCGGGAGCCCGCGGGCAGCGCGGGACACGGCGGGACAAGGCCGTTCCGCTGGAAGATGGGATGGGCCGAGAGGTGCCCTAGAATGAAGTGGAGGCGCCCCCACTTCTTGGACTCTAAGTGGAGGCACCCCCACTTAGCAAGTCGGTTCGACAGGAGACCCGCATCATGGCCAGACAGACAGGTGGTCCGTTGCGCGCCGACGCCCAGCGGAACCGGGACAGGATCCTCTCGGCCGCGGTGCGGGTGTTCGCCGAGGAAGGGCTCGACGCGCACCTGGAGCGCATCGCCAAGGAGGCCGGGGTCGGCTCGGCCACCCTCTACCGGAACTTCCCGACCCGGGAGATCCTGATCGAGGCCGCCTACCGCAACGAGCTGGCCAAGCTCTGCGACTCCGCGCCCCAGCTGCTCGCCACGATGGAGCCGCGCGACGCCCTGCGCGCCTGGATGGGCCGCTTCATCGACTACGCGACCGCCAAACTGGGCATGGCCGAGGCCCTGAGGGCCCTGGTCGCGTCCGGCGTCAACCCGTACGCGCAGAGCCACGAGATGATGCTGTCCGCCCTCGACTCCCTGCTGTCGTCCGGCGCCGGCGCCGGGACCATCCGCTCGGACATCACCGCAGCGGACATGTTCGCCGCCCTCACGGGCATTGCCCTCGCGTCCGGCAAGCCCGATCAGCGGGAGCAGGCGGAGCGTCTCCTCGACCTCACCCTGGACGGGCTCAGCGCCGGTCGGCGTCAGGGTCCGCCGGCCGCCGAGTGCGGGTGACGCCGTGTCACATGGTGGGCGGCCCCGGCGCCGGGTCCCTCGACCGGACGAACTGGCTGGGGGTTTCGCCGTACTGCTTCTTGAAGGCACGAACGAAGTGACTGCTGTCGGCGAACCGCCAGCGGGCGGCGAGTTCCGAAATGCTCGGTCGGCCGAACGGTGACGTGAGCGGTGACGCGAGCTCAAGGCGGGCCTGTTCCAGCCGCCTGCGCCGGATGTACGCGCTCACCGACTCCTCGGCCGCGGCGAACGCCCGGTGCAACGTCCGTACGGAGACGTTGAGTTCGCGGGCCAGGACCGAGGGGGAGAGCTCAGGATCCGTCAGGCGGCTGTCCACGATGTCCTTCGCCGCTTCGGCCAGCGCCGGGGCCAGCCAGGGCTCGTGGTCGTCGAACCCCTGCGTCAGCACTCCCTTGATCAGTTCGATCAGAGAGTTGCGGGCGGCTTGTACACCGGCGGGCGTGAGGTCGTTCAGCGTCGCGTCGATCAACTTGGCGTAGCCCATGAGCAGACGTACCTCGGTCGAGTCGGCCGGTCCCACGACCGGCCGGTCGCCGATCAGCGGCCTGAGCTGTGCGGCGGGCAGGATCAGCACCTTCGCTGTCGTGCGCGGTTCTATCTCGAACCGCACCGGCGGACCGTTGTGCCGCGCGATGAACTGCCCGGCCGGGACGGCGACCTCGCCGCGGTCGCGCGGTCGGACGAAGCGCCATTCGCCACGCCGCATCACATGCACGAGGACCCGGTCGTCGAGGTGGTGACCGGCGCCCTTGGTGCCGCCGGCCAACGACTCACCGTAGAGGTCCGCGATCACCGCGTCGTGCATCTTGGAGGCGCGGACAGTGACCCGGAAGTCACCGGAGCCGAGCGGTTCGAGGGATGGCAGGGGAAGCGCCTCTCCGACCTGCCCCTCCCACTCGCGTCGGAAGACGTCGAAGCCGTCCCGCGCGGTGCTCGGAGCTGTGACGTCCACGAAGAAATTCCTGCCCGGCCCGCCGGCCCTCGGCGCGGTGCTTCCCGTGGTGCTCATGACCAATGCTCCAACTCGACAACGGCTCGCAGGGCATACGCGCCCCGCTTCATCTTTCACCATGCGCACGTCCATGGCACTGACGTTCTGTCGGAGTGACGCTGCGGTACAAGCGTGCGCCGTAACGATCTCTCTAAGGTGAGCTGTGGGGCCTGTACCGCAGAGCACGGAGGCCGGGTTGCGCCTCCTCTGCAGCGGAATCACGGCAACTCAGGTCCGGCGCCGTGCCGCTCAAGGAGCCGCCGCGTCGCCGGACGTGCGGACCTCCCGCCCTCGCCTTCCACGGGCTCCGCCCCGTTCTGAATCCTGAGAGGTTACTGGCTGTCATGACTGACACGACCGACATGACGCGTGGCACTGAAGCCGTGCCGAGCGATCCCGCAGCGGACGCTGCCGCCGTTTTCGACCTTCTGGGCGGCCTCGTCGTCGCCCAGATCCTGCGGGCCTTGGCCGCCCTGCGCATACCCGACCATCTCGCCGACGGAGCCATGACGGCCGAAGAGTTGGCCGAGCGCGAGGGCAGTCATCCGCGGGCCACGTACCGGCTGATGCGCGCGGCCGCGTCGTCGGGCCTGCTGAGCTACGAAGGGCGTCATCGTTTCGCTCTCACCGGGCGCGGCCGGCTGTTGCGTTCAGGTGTGCCCGGCTCCTTGCGCTCGTTGGTGATGACCCAGACGGGACACTCGCACTGGCAGTCCTGGGCCCACTTCCCCGAGGCGGTGCGGCAGGGGACCGCTCAGACCAGGAAGGCGCTGGGGTCGGACATTTTCGAGTACTTCGCGCAACCGGAGAACGCTGACGAAGCCGCGCTCTTCGCTCAGGCGATGGGAGACCTGTCCGGCCTGGTCACGCAGGGCGCCGTGGGCGCGGTCTCCACCGTCGGTGTATCCACCGTTGTCGACGTCGGCGGTTCGAACGGTGACTTCGTCCTGGCGCTGATGGAGGCCGACTCCCAGCTGAGCGGACAGGTTCTCGACCTGCCTCACGCCGTCGAGGGTGCACGCGGCGAGGCCGGGAAGCGTGGTCTGTCCGACCGCTTCTCCGCGGTGGCGGGCGACTTCTTCGCGGAGGTTCCTCCGGCGGACCTCTACCTCCTGAAGACGATCCTGCACGACTGGGACGACACCCAGTGCGCCGTGATCCTCCGGAATTGCCGCTCAGCCGTGAACGAGGGGGGACGGGTACTGGTCGTGGAGACGGTCATCGGCGAGATCGGTAAGCCCGACTTCGCCACCCGGGCGGACATGACCATGCTCACCATGACCAACGGTATGGAACGCGATCTGGACGAATTCGACGCCCTCTTCGCGGCCTCGGGATGGCGCCGCTCGCGGATGTACCCCGTGGGTGGCGGTTACTTCGGTATGGAGCTCGTCGCCGTCTGACGCTTGCGCGGGGGTGGGGCTCCCAGTGGTCACGGGGCGGATCTACTTCGCGAACCGCATCGGCCGCGTCCTGGCCCTGGACCTGAGCACCGGCAGGGAACTCTGGCGGACCTCCGCCGTCGACTTCCTCGGGGACGCGTCCCAGGACTGAGCGCCGAGAGTGGCGCTCGTCAGGGACGAGATCGTGGCGATGGCCGGCAACACGCTCTCCTCCGTCGGTCCGGACGGCCCCACGGCACAGGCCACCGGCTGACGGCCATGGCCGTGCGTCGGCAGAGGTCTCGCATGCCGAGCCACCTCAGCCGGGCTGCCCTCCCACCCACTGGGAGCCTCTTGGTGGCGGCGGGAGGGACCGTAAAGATCCTTTATGGAGCACCTTCATGAGCGAGGCGGCTGCCCGACCGGACAGCCGCCTCGCTCTGCATCCCTGCGCCCGGTCAGCTGCGGATGATGTTCTGGGCCTGCGGGCCCTTCTGTCCCTGACCGATGTCGAAGGTGACGTGCTCGCCCTCGGTCAGCTCGCGGTATCCGCTGCCTTTGATCTCGGAGTAGTGCGCGAAGACGTCCGGGCCTCCGCCGTCCTGCTCGATGAAGCCGAAGCCCTTTTCGGCGTTGAACCACTTCACGGTGCCGCTGGCCATACTGGTCGATCCTTCGTTCATGCCCAAGGAACAGCCCTTCATCCGGGCATGCTCCGGCTCACCACAATCGGAGGAGCCAACAACCGTTCTACCCCGGAACACGGCTCTCACCCGGCTGGCGACACAGGCTGCGCGCATCGAAGCTCACCGGGCAACGGCGCCTTCACGTCTGCTGGCACACGACCCGGCATCCCCGTTTCTGGAGCGAGTGATCATGCGGCCGTTGGTCCCACGAGTTCGGACAGGACGTCTTCCATGGTGACGATGCCGATCACCGTTCCCTTGTCGCCGGTGACGGCGGCGAGGTGGGTGCCACCCGCCCGCATTGCGGTGAGGGCGTCGTCGAGCGGGGTGTCGATCTGCACGCGGGTCACGGGGTGCAGGGCGGAGCGGGGGAAGGGCTTGTGCCGTTCGGACATGCCGATGGCGTCCTTGATGTGCAGGTAGCCCATGATCGTGTCGCCGGGGCCCAGGACGGGCATTCGGGAGTAGCCGGCGCCTGTGGCCGCCTTCTCGAGCTGGGCGGGGGTGACGCGGTGGTCGACCGTGCTCATCCGGGCCAGGGGCACCAGGACCTCGCCGACCGGGCGGGTGCCGAGCTCCAGGGCGTCGCGCAGCCGTTCGCCGTCGGCGGGATCGAGGAGGCCGGCCTGGCTGGAGTCGGCCACGAGGCGGGCGAGTTCGTCGTCGGTGTAGACGGCGGCGACTTCGTCCTTGGGCTCGACTTTGAGCAGGCGCAGCACGGTGTTGGCGAAGGCGTTGATGCCGAAGATGACGGGCTTGAGCGCACGGGTGAGGGCGACCAGCGGCGGGCCGAGGAACAGCGCGGTGGGCACCGGGGCGGCCAGGGCGATGTTCTTGGGGACCATCTCGCCGAAAAGCATGTGCAGATACGTCGCGAGCGCGAGGGCGATGACGAAGGCGATCGGGTGGATGAGCCCCTCGGGCACACCGATGGCGTGGAACGGGGGTTCCAGCAGGTGGGCGATGGCCGGCTCGGCGACGGCGCCCAGGACGAGGGAGGAGACGGTGATGCCGAGCTGGGCGGTGGCCATCATCGCCGACAGGTGCTCCACTCCCCACAGGGTGGTCCTGGCGCGCTTGTTGCCGGCCTGGGCCTGGGGCTCGATCTGGCTGCGGCGTACCGAGATCAGGGCGAACTCGGCGCCGACGAAGAAGGCGTTGGTGAGCAGGGTCAGGGCGCCGATGAGCAGCTGGACGGTGGTCATCGGACGGTCTCCTGCTCGGCACGGTCCGCAGCGGGGGCGGTGAGGGTGAGGCGGTCGGCACGGTGATGGTCGACATCGACAACGGTGATGTCCCACCCATCGAGGTGCACGGTGTCTCCAGGCTTGGGGATGCGTTCGAGGAGGGTGGCGGTCAGGCCGGCGAGGGTTTCGTAGGGGCCGTCCGCGGCGCTCAGGCCGATCTCGGCGAGCTGGTCGGTGCGGATACTGCCCTCGGCCTGCCAGATGCGGCGCCCGTCTTCGGTTGCGGGGCGTGGCAGCAGGTCAGGGCGCTCAAGGGGGTCGTGTTCGTCGCGGACCTCGCCGACGACCTCCTCGATGATGTCCTCGACGGTGGCGACACCGGCCGTGCCGCCGTATTCGTCGATGACCACAGCCATGGTGCGCTCCGTGCGCATCCGGGCCAGCAGGGTGTCTACGGGCAGGCTGTCGGGCACCAGCAGCGGCGGCGTCATCAGGTCGGTCACCGGCGTGCCGGGGCGCCTGTCCTCGTCCAGGGCGAGGATGTCGCGGATGTGGACGGTGCCGATGATCTCGTCCAGGCTGTCGCGGTAGACGGGGAAACGGGACAGGCCGGTGGCGTGCGTGACGTCGACGGCGTCCGCGGCGCTGGCGTGGGCTTCGAGGGCCTTGACGTCCACCCGCGGGGTCATCACGTTCTCGGCCGTCAGCTCCCCCAGATGCAGGGTGCGCACGAACAGCTCGGCGGAGTCCTTTTCCAGCGCGCCCTGGGCGGCGGAGTGCCGAGCCAGCGCCACCAGCTCCTCCGGGCTGCGGGCGTGGGCGAGTTCTTCGGCCGGCTCCAGGCCGAAGCGGCGCACGAAACGGTTGGCGGTGTTGTTCAGGTGCTCGATGAAGGGTCCGAAGGCGGCGGTGAAGCCGCGCTGCGGGGTGGCGACGACCTTGGCCACGGCCAGTGGCCGGGCGATCGCCCAGTTCTTCGGTACCAGCTCACCGACGACCATCAACACCACAGTGGAGACAGCGACACCGAGGATGGTGGCGATCGTGGAAGCCGCGCCCGCCAGGCCGATCGCGGTCAGCGGGCCGCGCAGCAGCGCGGCCAGGGACGGCTCGGCAATCATGCCGATCACCAGCGAGGTCACGGTGATACCCAGCTGGGCGCCTGACAGCTGGAAGGTGAGGCGGCGTACGGCCTTCAGCGCGCCGTCGGCGCCGCGCTCACCCGCCTCAGCCGCACGCTCGAGATCAGCGCGCTCGACCGTGGTCAGGGAGAACTCGGCCGCGACGAACACCGCGCACGCGAGAGTCAGAGCCAGAGCAAGCAGGAGCAGCAGGAACTCGGTCACCGTGCCACCCCCGATTCCCTGCTGGCTGTCGGGCGGGGTATGGCACGGCTCGTACTGGGAGGTTCACCCATTGCGGGTCCGCTGCTCCTTCATCACTCAACCGCCCCCGGCACGGGTGCGGAACGTCTTCGTCAGGGAAGGAAGTCTCCCCCACTCAATAGTAAAGGAACAGTAAAGCCACTTCTCGCATTTCGTGGATGCGGGCGCTCGGCTTGTTCAGACCGAAGATCGGGACGGTCTTGCCCCGCTGGGTGTACGTGGTCTCGATCGCATCCAGTGCGGCGCCGAAAAGGCGTCCCAGATGTGGGCGGCGCTCAGATCGATGACGACCTCGTCGGGGTCGGGGCGTAGTTGAACTGGCCGACTGACACCCTCACCATCACCGCGACCAGGGCGGCCATCGCCGCACGTGGCCGCAGCCCGCCTGACGTACTACTTCTGCACTTGGCCCGCGACCTCTGGGACGCCCGCCTCCGCGTACACGCGGCGCACCGCCTCCAGGTCGACCGGCCGCTCGTAGTAGTCCTCCGCCCACTCCCGGAACGCCTCCGGAGTGCCCTCGAGGAGGAGGTCGAGGAGCCACTCCGCGCCGTCCACGTCGTCCTCCTCCTCGTCGGGGAACGCGATGTCACCGGTGTGCCAGTGCGTGTCGCCAGTCTCGCGCCAGATGCAGGCCGTGACGCGCGGCAGGCCGTCGTCGGTGAACGCGGGCTCGTCGACGTACGCGCGGAAGACCTCGGGCACCGAGTCGAGGACGCCGGGCCAGGCCTGCTCCTCGTCGTTCCCGTACGGGCTCATCGGCGACTCATGGCTGAACACCCGTATGTAGACACCGGCCGGCGCGAAGACGACCGTGCAGTCGTCCCCCGACCCGGTGTCCACGGACAGCGCCTCCTCGGACTCGCCCCAGTTCGCTGCGTACACGTGATACGCGTACTCACCGCTGGGGTTGACCATCGCCTCCGCCGCCGCGAGGGCACGGCACAGGGAGCGCAGGGTCGGGATGTCGGGTAGCCGGCGGGCGGCGTCTGGAGCGGTCATGCACCGATTGCACCAGACGCCACTGACAACGCCCGCCCGTACGCCCGTCAGCCCCTGCCGCGCCGGCCCCAGCGCGAGCACTTGCCGACGGTGCTCGTCTTCTCCGGGCCCGGCACCGCGAACGGAGCGAACGTCTGGGCGGCGACACCGTCCTCGGGCGGGGTGTCCGTCGACTTCCCGACACCCCTGAGCCTGGCCCGCCATGGGCCGTCCGCCCTCTCCAGCTCGACAATCACCGGACGCTCGGGCAGCGGGTGAGTCTCCCGGCGGGCGCCGACCTTGTTGACGAAGTTCTCGTGGCGCGGGAGCGTCGCGTGGTCGGCGTGGCCCTCGAGCTCGTACCGGTGGGCGATGAGGTTGTCGTCGCCCTTGTAGCGGATGGCGATGTCCGCCGGGCCCGCGGTGTCAGCAGGACGTCCGGGCCGCGCCACTCCAGCCACTCTCCGGTCAGCCGGTGGGCCGCGGCGAGCGGCAGCGCCGTCACCTGCCAGCGCCCCTCGGCCTGGAGCCGCAGGCGCAGCGGGCCGCCTTGCGGGACCGTGGTGAGCAGCCTGCCCTGGAAGTTGACCTCGGCGCTGTTGACGAGGGAGGAGCCCTCCTTGTTGCGCCGGTCGAGGGGCGTCAGACACGTCCACGCCTCGCCAAGCACGAACAGCTCGACGACGACCGGACCCGGCGGGAGGCCGTCCACCTGGATGACGTCGTTGTCGCGGCCGGTGAGCGTGCGCGGCTCGAAGACGGGGCCGAACACCCAGTCCTGCGGCGCCGGTTGAGGCTGCGGGGGTGCAGCCGCCGTGCCCGGCACCGCCACGGTCGGTGCCGGTACCTGGGCCTGTGCCTTTGCCGGAATGGGTGTCGGAATCGGTGCGGCCGCAGGCGCCCCCGCCGGCGGCGCGAACGGCACGCGCACCGGCGCCGCCCCCGACACCGGCATCACCCCCCACACCGTGATCCGGCGCCAGCGCCTCGAGCCCGACCGCATACCCCTGGCCCACCGCCCGGAACTTCCAGCCGCCCGCCCGCCGGTACAACTCCGCGAGCACCAGAGCCGTCTCGTCCCCGCCTCCGCCACCTCGTACCGGGCGACCGACGTCCCGTCCGGCGCGTACGCCTCCGCCGACGGAACCCCCGTCTCCCGCACCGTTCCACCGCGCGTGGACCCGGCGACGAGCACCCGCTCGACGTCCGCCTCCACCTCGCCGAGCCCCGCCTCCAGCCATGTGGTGCCGTCCGCGCCCCCCGCCAGGCGCACCGCGCCCGACGGATGTGCCGACGCGCCGTCGGTCACGACGTCCTGGTCCCCCCGGACCCGGCCGTCCGCCGCCAGCAGCAGCGCCGTCGCCCGCAGTTCGCCACGCACCGCGATGCGCAACGGCACTGCCGGAAGGAATGTGTTGGCCCCCTTGACCAGATCCCTCACGGAAATGCCCCCTCCGTCATCACCGTCGCATTCCATACGGCGACGTGTCGTCACCTCCGCGGAGCGGAAACATCTCACCGGATTCGTGGCCGTCGCCGAAGAGTTGCACTTCGGGCGGGCCGCCGAGCGCCTGTACATCGCGCAGTCGCCGCTCAGTCATCAAGCGGGCCTGCACCACTCGACGACGCAGGCCTCATCGATGTCTCCCGCGTCGTCCGCAACTCCGTGCACGCACGCTCCAAAGGGGCGAACACACAGGTCCGAGCCCCGAGGACCGGAGCAAGCCGGGTACCAAGATGCACATCCTGTCAGACGCGAACGGACTGCCCCTGGTCGTCGGCCGCAACCACGACTTACCGCGGCCCACACCCCGGATCACCGCACCAGCGTGCGCTCGTCGGCCTGGTGCACGGACAGCGCGCGATTGACGGTCTGCTGGGTTGGTGTGAGGTGAAGCGAATGTCGTCAGTCGCCGCCGCGGTCCTCACCACCCGCAGCCCGGCACACCGCACAAAGGCTGCACCAGAACACGTTGGTTACCCAATGAGAATTTCGAGTCAAAATGTGCTTGATGTCGCCATACATCCCGTTTAGTGTCCCCCGGGAAGAGAATTGGTGCGGATGCGAGTCACGTGACTGTCGACCCCGGAAGCGAGGTGTGGAAACGAGTGCACGCCGGATGTGGCTTCCGGCCGGATCCCAGGCTCCGGTCGGCTGAGGAAAGAGCGCGGCTCACAAGGTCTCGGCGGTTGCGGGCGTTCGCCGTACTGCCGATGCTCGCGTCGGTACTCTCCGGCTGCGGTGGTGACGATGCGCAGGATGGCCGGATCACCCTGAACTGGTACAACTTCCCCGACGACTCCGGTGCACTTCAGCAGGCCGCCGACAAGTGCAGTCAGGCGTCCGGCGGTCGCTACAGGATCATTTACAACAAGCTTCCGCGCGCCGCCGACGGGCAGCGAGAGCAACTGGTGCGCAGACTCGCGGCCGAGGACACCTCGGTCGACATCATGGGTCTGGACGTCACGTGGGCCGCGGAGTTCGCGGAGGCCCGCTGGATCCGCGAGTGGACCGGGCAGGTGAAGCAGCAGGCGACCGAGGGCACGCTGCGCGTACCACTGCAGACCGCCACCTGGAAGGACAAGCTGTACGCCGTCCCGTACAACACCAACACGCAACTCCTGTGGTACCGCAAGGACCTGGTGCCGACCCCGCCCAGAACCTGGGCCGAGATGCTGGACATGGCCCGCGACCTTGCTCAGCAGGACAGACCGCACTTGGTGGAGATTCAGGGCGCTCAGTACGAGGGTCTCACCGTCTGGTTCAACAGCGTGGTCAACAGCGCGGGCGGCTCCATCCTCAACGCCGGCGCCACCGAGCCCTCTCTCGGTCCACCCGCCGTGCGAGCCGCCCAGATCATGCGCGATCTCGCGAAGTCCCCGGCCGCGGACCCGTCCCTTCCCAACCAGATGGAAGATCAGAACCGCCTTGCCATGGAGTCCGGGGTGGCGGCGTTCGAGATCAACTATCCGTTCGTCTATCCGTCGATGAAGGCGAACAACCCGAAGCTGTTCAAGAACTTCCGCTGGGCGCCCTACCCGCGGGTCGACGCCGACCGTCCGTCACGCCCCACCATCGGCGGTATCGACCTGGCCGTGAGCGCGTACTCGCGCAACTCCGGGCCGGCCTTCGAGGCTGCGCTGTGTCTGCGCAACCGGGAGAACCAGCTCACGGCTGCGCTCAAGGGCGGTCTGCCGCCCACGATGCGCAGTCTGTACGACGAGCCGTCGTTCATCAGGGACTACCCGTTCGCCAAGGATGTGCTGGCGGCTCTGGAGTCGGCGAGCGTGCGCCCGATCACCCCGGCGTACCAGAACGTGTCGATCGCGGTTTCCCACACGCTGTCTCCACCGGCCGCGATCAGTCCGCAGAGCTCGGTCGACACCATCAGAGAACAGATCGACCAGGCTCTTGAGTCCGAGGGTGTGATTCCGTGACCCACCTGCCCCGCTGTCCCGCCCGTCTGTGCTCAAGCGCGCGGGCCTGTTCCCCCGGCGGCCCGCAATGAGCATGCAGGCGAAACCGGCCGGGACCCCGCAGCCCTTCGATGCGGGGCAGTTGCGGAGGGACCAGGCGGCACTGTCCGCCGGTGCCCGGCAGGAGCGGCGGCTCGGCTGGCTGCTGTGCGCTCCGGCGGTCACCGTCATGGTGGCCGTGACCGCGTACCCCATCGGGTACGCCATCTTCCTGTCGCTCCAGCGATACGACCTGCGCTTCCCCGCTCAGGCGAAGTTCGTGGGCTTCAGCAACTACGGAGCGGTACTGTCGTCCCCCTTCTGGTGGGACGCCTTCTGGGTGACGCTGTTCATCACCGCGGTGTCCGTAGCCATCGAACTGGTCCTGGGCATGGGGCTCGCGCTGGTCATGCACCGTACGATCTTCGGCCGCGGCACCGTACGCACGTCGGTCCTCGTCCCCTACGGGATCGTCACGGTCGTCGCGGCGTTCTCCTGGCAGTACGCCTGGACGCCGGAGCTCGGATACCTCGCCGAGCTGCTGCCGAGCGGTGAGGCTCCGCTGACCGAGCAGTGGCCGGCCCTGTGGCTGATCATCCTCGCAGAGGTGTGGAAGACCACCCCGTTCATGGCCCTGCTACTCCTCGCCGGCCTGGCTCTGGTCCCCGAGGAAACCCTGAAGGCCTCCATGGTGGACGGGGCCAATGCCTGGCAGCGCTTCACCAAGGTCGTACTGCCGCTGATGAAGCCGGCGATCCTGGTGGCACTGCTGTTCCGCACCCTCGACGCGTTCCGGATCTTCGACAACATCTTCATCCTGACCTCGGGAGCCCAGGGGACAGGCTCCCTGTCGATCCTCGGCTACCACAACCTGTTCACGGCCCTGAACCTGGGCATCGGGTCGGCGATCTCCGTGCTGATCTTCATCTGCGTCGGGATCATCGCCTTCGCCTTCATCAAGCTGTTCGGGGCGGCCGCACCCGGCGCGGAGGTGAAGCGCTGATGACTGCTGTGGGCAAGGCACACGCCACCCGTTGGGCAGTGGTGAACGTGGTGGTAGTGCTCTACGCACTGTTCCCGGTGTGGTGGATCGCCGCGCTGTCGTTCAAGGACCCGAGCACGCTGACGGACGGCAACTACATCCCCAGGAAGTGGACCTGGGAGAACTACCAGGGCATCTTCGAGACGTCCGAGTTCACCCGCTCCCTCATCAATTCCATCGGCATCGCGCTGATCGCCACGGCCATCGCGGTGGTACTGGGCACCATGGCCGCCTACGCCGTGGCCAGACTGCGATTCCCCGGCAAGCAGGTGCTCATCGGCATGTCACTGCTGATCGCCATGTTTCCCCCGATCTCGCTGGTGTCACCGCTGTTCAACATCGAGCGGATCCTCGGCATCTTCGACACGTGGATCGGGCTGATCATCCCGTACATGACGTTCTCCCTGCCTCTGGCGATCTACACGCTGTCGGCGTTCTTCCGGGAGATTCCCTGGGATCTCGAGAAGGCGGCCAAGGTGGACGGCGCCTCGCCCGCGCAGGCATTCCGACTGGTCATCGTGCCGCTGGCGGCGCCGGGCGTGTTCACCACGGCTATCCTGGTCTTCATCTTCTGCTGGAACGACTTCCTGTTCGCGATCTCGCTGACCTCCACGGAGAGCGCACGCACCGTGCCGGCCGCGATCGCATTCTTCACCGGCAGCTCGCAATTCCAGCAGCCCACCGGATCGATCGCCGCGGCGGCCGTGGTGATCACCATTCCGATCATCATCTTCGTCCTGCTCTTCCAGCGGCGCATCGTCGCCGGACTCACCTCCGGAGCGGTCAAGGGCTGACCGGCCACCGTCGCCGGCCGGCCGCCGGTCCGCAGCCACCCGATCCGGGACACCCCAGAGCCGGATGGCAAGAAGGCAAGGAGACACCACCCATGGCCGAGATCATCCTCGAGGGAGTCACCAAGCGTTTTCCCGACGGAGCCCTCGCCGTGAAGGACGTGGATCTCGACATCGCCGACGGCGAGTTCGTGATCCTCGTCGGTCCGTCCGGATGCGGCAAATCCACCACCCTGAACATGATCGCGGGTCTGGAAGACATCACCGAGGGCACGTTGCGCATCGGCGACAAGATCGTCAACGATCTCACGCCCAAAGATCGCGACATCGCGATGGTGTTCCAGAGCTACGCCCTGTACCCGCATATGAGCGTCCGGGAGAACATGGGTTTCCCCCTGCGCCTGGCCAAGGTCGACAAGGCCACCGTGAACGAGAAGGTCGAGCAGGCCGCCCGGGTCCTCGACCTGACCGAGCACCTGGACAGGAAGCCCGCCAACCTGTCAGGCGGCCAGCGCCAGCGGGTGGCCATGGGACGGGCAATCGTCCGCGATCCCAAGGCCTTCCTGATGGACGAGCCGTTGTCCAACCTGGACGCCAAACTCCGCGTACAGATGCGCACCCAGATCTCCCGGCTGCAACGGCGCCTGGGCACGACAACCGTGTACGTCACACACGACCAGACCGAGGCCATGACGCTCGGCGACCGCGTCGTCGTCATGCGACAGGGCCTCGTCCAACAGGTCGGCACACCCGCACAGCTCTACGACCACCCACGCAATCTCTTCGTCGCGGGCTTCATCGGCTCCCCTGCGATGAACTTCCTGACGGCCACCCTGGAGGACAACACTCTCCGCTCCCCCGTGGGCCGTCTGCCCCTGGACGACCGTACGCGTCAGGCACTGGAGCGGCAGAACGCACCGCGCGATGTCATCGTCGGCCTCCGTCCGGAGGCCTTCGAGGATGCGGCACTGGCACAAGAACGGGGCCGCCCTCGCTTCACCGTCACCGTGGACGTTCTCGAGTCGCTGGGCTCCGACGTGTTCGTCTACTTCACCGCGGAGGGCGCGGCCGCGAAGACGTCCGAACTCGAGGAACTCGCTGCGGACGCGGGCCTGCGTGACACCGGCTCGAACACTCCGCAAGTCGTGGCCCGCCTGGACGCAGCTACTCGCGCCCGCGAAGGAGAGTCCGTTGACCTACAGGTCGACGTGGGCAAGGCCCATGTGTTCGATCCGGCGAACGGCGCAAACCTCACTCACCCGGAAAGTGCCGCTTAGGGCCTGCAGATCATTGATTCGCGGCTTTCCGTTCAGTGGTTCGCTGGTCTGGAATGAGCGGATCGGTTGGGCAACGGGCCGTGTGGGCAGCCAAGTTCGAGGCGATTCTGCCGCACCTCGACGAGCGGCAGCGTCGCCTGGCTGACTCCGGCCATGGCCCCGCTGGGACGTTTCCACCAGCCCGGCGCCGGTCGGCAAACGCGTCGCCGACCGGAACCCGGCCGTTCGGGAGCACTCCTCGCCTACGAGACGCCGCTCGACGCCTCGGCCAGCAGCGGCGCTCGAGGCGCCAGGCCGCCAGGGCCGGCTCGACCAGTTCCAACGGGAGCCCGCTGAGACGGCGCCGGCCTGGAGACGCTGGGCAGGAAGGGGTGGACGGTCGGCCACGACGCCCGGTCACTGGTCCGGCAAGAGGAGCCAGGCTTCGGAGAAGGCGAGGCCGTGCTCGTGGGTCACCGCCCCGCACGGGCAGCCCAGCCACATCAGGCGCCAGTCGCAGATCACAGTCCACGGGCCGGCCTTACCCCCGCACGTCGGGCAGCCGACGGTTTCGGCCGTCCACACGCCGAAAGCGGGTCTGCCGTAACGACGGAAGCGGCCCGCGTAGCGGACCTGCCAGGGCTCGACCGGGGGTGTAAGCGAGACGGTCCCGGGCGGGCTCGCCGAGGCCAGCACGGCGAACAGTGCGTTCAGATCGGGGAGCAGGGCCTCGCCCGCCGCAGTCGGTGGCACGGCCAGGCCGTCTGCCGTCCCCGCCGGGGTCCCGTATCTCGGGGCCGCCGCTGCGCTCGGAGGGTTCGGGCTGGCGTGCCAAGGCAGGAAGGCACGGGCGACGGAGGCCAGGAGGGCGGCCGCGGGCGGGCTGACGGCGCCTGCGTCGAGGTGGTGAAGGGTGGTGCGCAGGAGGCGTTGGAGTCGCCGGTCCCGGTCCGTGGCCAGCGTCCGTGCGGGCGCTGCCCGCCGGGCCGGCAGCGGGGCCGCGAGGCGGGCCAGAACGGCCGCTGCTGCTTCGGAGTCCGCCGCGGCAGGGCGCCACTCCCCCTCGGCCAGGAGCTGCCGTGCCCGCCCGGCCTCACGGGTCAGGGCGCGCGTCTGCAGCGGCCGCGGCCCGAGGCCTGCCCCGTGAGTCTCGTGCCTGCTCGTCATGGCACCTCCCTCCCTGCCCTCGTTCCTGCGTCTGTCGCGTCGTACCGGCGCACCCACTGTGTGCACCTGGCGGGCATCCCATCACACGAGCGGATCCGATCCGGAGACGCTGGGGTTCGCGTCAGGCTGCGTGGCCCTCTGTGATGCTCGGACTGGCCAATTCAGACCGCCACGGCTGCCGCGGCCGCGGTCAGGATGCGGTGCAGGACGGGGACCGGGATCGCCGGATTGGTGACCGCCGCGCTTGCCGTGTCGCGGTCGTGCAGCACCCCGGCAAGGACGCGGGCCGGCAGCCGTGGATTGCGCATCGCGGCCCCGCGGACGTGGCCCGCCGGGTCGTTCAGCATCTGCACCGCGTCGGCCGGTGACAGCCGGACGTCCTCGGCCGCGCGACGGCGCACCTCGGGCTTCTGGGTCGCGGGCGAGACGTGCGACGTCGGCAGGCGTGGACTCTGGATCGTTCAGGTTCAAGCGGCGCATCCGCGCGCTGGGGTCGTCGGCGTAGCGCAGCAGGCCCGTATGGGGGAAGTTGGGGTGGCTGCGGGGGCGGTCGGGGTGAGCGAAGCTGCCGTCCCACCAGCGCCAGACCTCCAGCAGCATGTCGGCCGGCGCGTCGTCGCACGATTCGGCGAGGAACAGGCGGACCGTCCGGTCCTCGTCCCGCGCCAGACGCTCCACGACGTCCGGTGGGAGATGCCGGGCACGGGCCACACTTCGGCGGATGAGCGGATGGGACGAAACGGCGAGGCGGCGCATCGCGTCGGCATCACCGTGCAGGCCCTTGACCCAGGGCACGGTGTGCGACATCGACGTCGGGTCGAAGTCGTAGCGCACCGCAGCACGCTGCTCCTCGCTGAGGTCGGACCGCAGTGCCACCGCCGAGCGGATGTCGTCGTATGGGTCCTCCGCCAGGACGGCGACGCTGTGTGCACTGAGCCGCGGGTTGGCAGCCAGCGCCCGGCGCACCTCCGCGTCCCCGTCCCTGACCAGCTCCGCCTCCAGCTCGGGCGAGAGACGGCACTGTTCGAGCGCGCGCCGGGGCGGGGGCAGCGCGGCGAAGACCTCGCGAGGCATGGGGACGCCGGTGTGGTGGGCGAGCAGCGCCGCCGTACGCACCGCGTCGTCGGTGTCGACCAGCAGTCGCTCCCGCAGCGGCGCGGCGAGGTCTTCCCACCGGGCGCAGGAAGTCGCCCGCACCCGGGGATCGGCGTCGGCCGCGAGGTTGGGGAGGTGGTGTGCGGGGAGTGCCGGAAGTTCCGCGGCCTGAGCGCGGGACGGGCCCGTGAGGAGGTCGTCGTACAGGTCCCCCGGAAGTTCGACGCCCCAGGCGCAGGCACGCTCGGCCCAGAGCACGCGCCGGCTCGGCGACGGTTCTGCGCGGACCAGGCGTACCCACTGTTCGGACGTGAGCTTGGGCCGGAAGGTGTCCGCGGGCCTCGAGCGCACCTGCGGATCGGGATGCGCCACGGCGGCGTCGAGTACGGCGGGCCGGTCGCAGCCGTGCAGGAAGCCCACCTCCACATGCGTCGGTGCCCGGCCGGCCGGCATGACCTGTGACTGCCTGCCTATGCGCCGACCTGCAGGCCGCTCACAGGTACGCGCCATCGGCGTCCCCGGCGTTTTTCGGGCCGCGCAGCGGGCGCAGGCCAGGACCGGGCAGCTCAGCGAGCATGCCCGCGGGCCTGCCGGTCGCGGCGGTCCGGGATCCGCTACAGCGCCTCTCTCGGCAGGAACCTAGAATCGAACATGTGAACGATGTACCGTCGCGACTTCAGATGCTCCGTTTCGCCCGCCGCGTAGTGGTGCAGCAGGCGACGGCGGCCCTTGCCCAGCTCGATGACTGGATCGAGGTGGAGGAGCAGCGCGAGGCGGAGCGGCGCCAGGGTGAGGAGATGCGGCCGCCACCGCCTGAGTGGCTGATCCAGTACGGGCTCAACCGCACGAACGTCGACGCCGTGCACACCGGTGAGTGCTGGGCGGCTGCCGAGAGCGGCCGGTGCCGTCCGGTCGCCCGGCAGCAGGCGCTGGAGGCTCTGCGCCAGCAGGTGCCGGCCTGCGTCCACTGCCGACCGGACACGGCCCTCGGCATCCTCGACTAATAGCTGTCGTAGCTGGGCTTACCGTTCGGCCGGTAGACGCCGACGATGGTGCCGCCCGTCGTCGTCGAGACGCTGACCGGCTCCAGCGCAGTGGGGATCGCTCCGTCGGCGAACAGCCGCTTGCCGGTACCGATGATCACCGGATGGATGGTCAGCCGGTACTCGTCGACGAGGCCGTGCTGCATGAGGGTCTGGGCGAGGTCGCCGCTGCCGACGACGTTGATGTTGCCGCCGTCGGACGCCTTCAGCTCGCGTACGGCATCGACGAGGCCGCCCTCCAGCAGCATGGAGTTCTGCCACTCGACGGACGTCAGGGTCCGAGACGCCACGTACTTGTGCATGCTGTTCATCCGATGGGTGAACGGGTTGTCGGGATCGGCGGTCGGCCAGTACGACGCGAAGATCTCGTACGTCTTGCGGCCGAGCAGCATCGCGTCGGAGTGCTCGTACCAACCGGCGATGGCCGCGCCGACCTCGTCGTCGGCCACCGGTTTCTGCCAGCCGCCGTGCTCGAAGCCGCTCTCAGCGTCCTCGTCCGGACCGCCCGGGGCCTGCATGACGCCGTCCAGCGTCAGGAACGTGCAAACGATGATCTTGCGCATGGTGCGCTCCCTTCGTCGACGGGTAGACCGCACAACCGCCGGGAACTCATCGGCACAACTTCCGGGGCGCCGGGCTGCGGTGACCGGCTGCCGGGCGACTGCCTGCTCCCGCTCGACGGGGCTGCCGGTCCTCGACGGGGAAGGAATAGCGGTGGTCCTTGCCCGAGACAATGCTGACCCTGGCCGTCGGAAGGCCGGTACGTTGCGCGCGGGTCCGTCCTCGGCAACGCAGGCCGGGCGGGTCACGTCACGGGCCGGCAACTCCTGGCTGACCGGCGGTTCGGAACTTCGGTGATCTCGTTCGGCTGCAGGGTTCGGTTTCTCTTCTCAGCGTAGTTGCTCGGCCAGTCCGACGATGATGCCCTCCGGGCCGCGGACGTAGCAGAGCAGGTGGCTGTCCTCGAACCGGGCGATCTGGCCGACGAGTTCGGCGCCGTGAGGGCGCAGGCGGGCAACGGTGTCCTTGATGTCGTCGACGGCGAGCATGACGCGGTGCGTGCCCACGATGTTGTGCGGCCGGTTGCGCGGCCCGGCGCTGATCACCGCGGGACTGCGGTACTTCGCCAGCTCCAGCCGGCTGTGACCGTCCGGGGTCCGAAGCATCGCGATGTCACAGCGGACCCCGTCGAGCCCGGTGCACTGGTCGGCGACCAGGCCCTCTACCTGCGCCCTGCCCTCCAGCTCCAGACCCAGTTCCACGAAGAACGCGATGGCGGCATCCAGGTCCTCGACGACGATGCCGACGTTGTCCATCCGCTGAATCGCCATGCTCGGTTCTCCCTCTTCCTCGTGCGGCCGGTGGCGGTCGCTGATGTTCCCGGGACGGAGCCGGTGGCCCGTTCTCGACATCCCCGGACCGCCGAACTCGAAAGGTCTGGATCACGCCTCAGCACCGCTCCAGCAGACCGGAGCCAGACGCCACCACCGAAGGTGAATGCGGCGCAGGTGGCCGCTCCTATGAGGCCTGCCGCCAATTCGCCGGCGATCCCTGACTGCGCCTACAAGTCGAACTCGAGGTGCTCGATGTCGGTGAAGCGGACCTCTTCCAGGCTGCCGGCGCGGCGGCCCCTGTCCTGGAAGTAGACCTCCTTGAGTCCTTCGGCGGCGATGTCCTGCAGGTGCTGGTCGGACGCGCCCTGCTGCTGGGCGTCGAAGAGGCGGGCGGCGTACTGCGGCGGAAGCGCGACGGTCAGGTGCCGGATGCGGGCGTCGTCGGTGGAGCCGATCGGGGCGGTGTAGCCGATCCGGGCGCGGGTGTCGATGACGATGCCGCCGGTCGTCGCCGCCTGCTGCCGTGCTCTGGCGCGGATCTGTGGCTGCCACCTCTTCCTGACCTCGGTCTCCAGCCGCGAGGCGAGGTCCGGGCGGGGCTTCTTGATCTGGTCCTTCACGTACCGCTCGACGGTGCGTTGGGAGATCCGCAGCATCTGGGCGACCGCCCTGGTGCCCTTGAGCTGTTTGACCAGGTACCGCATCTGCGCGCCCGCGCTCTTGGGGATCGGGCGCGTGAACGCCCGCTGCACGGCCTGTTCCAGGCCCTGGCCGAACACGCTCATCGCCCTCTACTCCCCGTTGTCCTGGTCGGTGACGGTGCCGTCCTTGATATAGCGGGCGAGGTTGAGCTCGGGCGCCTGCAACTGCTCGCGGACGCCCTCGCCCCACAGCACGCTCTGGGCGCCCTCCCACTTGACCAGCCCGGGGTTCACCCCGAGCTTGAAGCCGCCCGGCAGGGGCTTGCCGTCGCGGTAGGGCAGAAAGTCCAGCGGGCTCTCGCCGTCGGCCGCGTACACGGCACAGTCGGACAGGACCGCGACCGGGTACTGGCCGGTGAACGCCGCGTGCTTGACGATCTTGCGGTGCAGGTTGATCCGGGTGCGGGAGATGACGGCCGCGCGGATGTCCGGCCGCCACGTCGGGCGGGACAGGGCTCGCCACGGCCGGCCGGGCTTCCAACCCTCACCGCGCGGGCGCTCGCGCAGCTTGCCCAGGCCGCCCTTGACGGTCGCCTTGATCGCGGACGCCACGATCGCCAGTTCCGGGTCGCGTTGCCGGTAGCCGTCCATAGCTGCCAGGAATTCGGCCGGCGACAGCTCCGCGTGGACGCCGAGGTCGGCCATCGTGGCGAGGTAGGCGTCGCGCAGCCGCTGGTACCAGGCGTCCAGGTAGCGGCCGTTCTCGTAGCGGACGTACGCCTCGATCGGCGTGACGTCGTAGCCGAGTTCCACCGCGTAGGCGACGGTCGGCGTCGCGTACCAGGCCGGGCCCTGCGGTTGCTCGCCCTTCGGCGTGAACGGGCTGGGCAGCAGACTCGCGTCCAGGTCCGCCCACTTGTCCTTGGCGACCTTCACGCGCGACAGGTCCACATGGCTGAGGTCGACCAGCCAGGAGCCGGGCAGTTTCGCATCGAACACCGGCGCCTTGACATGCGTCGGCGCGCCGAGGCCGACGACGAGGCCGTTCGCGCCGGCGGCGAAGGCCATGTTCACGTCGATGCCGACCAGGTGCCGCAGGGTGCATTCAGCGTCGGTGAGCGGCCGCGCCCAGTCGTACGCCTCCTCGAACAGTTTCTCGTCGGGGCCGCGGACATGGAAGCGCGGCAGATCCGCCAGGAGCGGGTGCCCGTCGGGGGCCTCGCACGGCGCGCAGTCCACCGGCTCCTTGCCGAGGCTGCCGGGGTTGCGCTCGGAGTGCCGCTTCCCTGTCGCGTCGGGCTCGGAGGCGCGGGTCGGTGGATGCAGCGCGGTCATCAACTCCAGGCCGGTCACCGCGGCCGACCCACGCGGGGTCATCACCCGCGACGCGTACACGCCCAGTACGCGCGCGAGGTCCGCCGGCGGAAGCTGCCCGGCCTCGCCCCAGTGCCGGGAGTCCAGCGCGTTCCATGACGGGATGCACAGCTGCACACAGGCCCGCTCCGAGCCCTGCGCGGGGCGGTAGATCCTCGCCCACGGTCCGAACCCGCGCTTGGTGAGTTTCCACTCGGCACGCGCCAGCTGCTTGATGACCTTGTGGCCCTCAGGGATCCGCCCTGCCAGACGCTCCTCCTGGGTGAGGGCGACCGGCAGGCCGTAACGCTCCAGCGCCGACTCGGTGAGCACCAACAGCGGGTCGGCGTCCTTGCCCGGCCCGGACAGCTTCGGCTGTCCGAGCTTCGCCTCCTTGAGGGTCCAGTCCACCAGTGCCGGGATGCTCTTGGCGGGCACGTCCAGGACCAGGCCGCCGTCGCAGTACGCGTACACCTGGCCGTCGGCGTCGACGTCGACGACCGCCAGCGGACCGTTCTCGAACCGCGGGTCGGTGCCATCCGCCGGACTTCCAGCCGCGACAGCCTTCCGCGCGCCGGGGCGGCGCGACGCCGACGACGACGGCTCGGAGATGCGCGCCGGACCGGTCGCGGCAGCCGGAGGCACGGCGCTGACGGCGGGGCGGGCCCGGGTCGTCTGCTGGGCCGTCATGGCCTCAGCCTCGGACGCTGCGTCTGTGGGCGCAGGCTGTGCCTGCGGAGCCGGGGCGGGAGCGCTCGAGAACCTGGCCGGAACGGCCGTGCCTTGAACGGGCGCCGTGGCGTTGGGGTCGGCGGGGTAGAGCTCCGCGAGCTTGCCGAGCAGTCGCGCGTAAGCCTCACGTTCCGGCGGCCGCGGCTCGGTCTTGCCGGACTCCCAGCCGCTGACGGTCGCCCGCCGAACGTCCAGCGCCGATGCCACTTCGTCCAGTGTCAGACCGTGTGCCTGGCGCAGCCGCTTGCGCTCCGCCGGCGGCGGCAGAGCAGACCGGGACGCAACCAGCGCATCGATCCGATCGAACAACTCGGACATGGACCACCTCCTGGGCGACATCCTAGCCAACGAAACGTACGAATCGCGTATCTATCCCGTACGTGTCACGTACGAATGGCGTACAGCAGATGTCGATGCTGGTAGCGGTGGGGACGACTCCGGTTCGGTCCCTCATTCCCAGGGGAGTGGGGATGTGCGCCCAGCGCGGTGTCGGCCCGTGGGCTCAGGCGAGGGCGGCGACCAGCAGGGTGAAGGCGGCGATGATGACAGCGACGCGGACGTAGTGGAAGCGTTCCCAGCGGCGCATCTGCTGCTTCCAGTCGGCGGGCCGGTTGTCAGGGGTCCAGGTCTTGTTCCGGTTGTTGATCGGAACGAGCAGCAGGATCGACATGGCCACACTGAGGAGCAGCAGCGCGCCGGCGGTGACGACGAGGCCGGTGCCGCGGTCGTGCCATCCGGCGACGGCCCAGACCGCGACAAGGGCGAGCGAGCCGATGTACCAGACCGGCATCACGGCGCCGAGCATCCGGCCCCCGTGGGCATGGCCGAGTTGCCCACTGTCCTCGGGGAGCGCGTTGAGGATCGGGTGCATGACGAAGGCGACGGAGAACTCCACCCCCACCATCACGCCGACGAGCACGGTGGTGACGACCTCGAGTGCGTTGAGCATGATGACCCCTCCGGGAATCTAGCGTTGCTAGCTGACAAGGCAACGCTAGTACTACTGCCGCTCGATTGTCTAGCAGTGCTAGGATCGAATCATGTCGGTACAGGAACGCAAGGAGCGCGAGCGGGCGGGCCGCGAGCGCCTCATCGTGGCCACCGCCCGCGAACTCGCCGAGCAGCAGGGCTGGGACGCGGTCACCACCCGCCGGCTCGCCGAGCGCATCGAATACAGCCAGCCCGTCCTCTACAGCCATTTCCGCGGCAAGCGAGAGATCATCGGCGCCGTCGCCCTCGAGGGCGCCGCCGAGCTGGCCGCGGCGGTGCGCGCCGCGACCGCCGCCGCAGACGGCCCGCGCGAGCGGGTGTACGCCCTCGCCCGCACCTACCTCGACTTCGCCGCACGCAACCCGGCGGTCTACGACGCCCTGTTCCAGCTCGACGGCGGCCTGGCGTACGCGCAGGAGGACACCCCGGAGCCGCTGAAGGACGCCTTCGCCGCCCTGCTGGAGAGTCTCGGCGAGGTCGCCGGGGACGGCGTCCACCCCGGAGTGTTCACCGAGACGTTCTGGGCGGCCCTGCACGGGCTGGCCACCCTGACCCGGGCGCGACGGCTCCCGCCGGAGGACACCGAGCGCAGGGTGGAGCTGCTGGTGGACCGGCTCTCCATGGTCTGACACACCAAGTGAAGTGCGCGGCGACGTCGTCCAGGCTCACGGTCACGGAGCGATCGCTGTCGATCCGGTGTGAGTGGCGCCAAGGCGGCAACCGGGAGCGGCGGGGGTTCCGAGGCCTCGCAAGAGGCCGGCGGAGGGTCTCCCGGTCTTTGCCGGTCTCCACGCCGCCGTGGAGACCGGCGCCGCGGACTTCGGCGACGCCGTGCAGAGCACGGGCATCGACGGCTCGGGCAGCAGACTCGGAGCGCTGCGTCGGCGAGCCGCGGAGCGCTCCGAGCGGGCCGGTCAGAACGCGCAGGTGTCCATCCAGCGCGTGACCAGGGATGTGTCGTTTCTGTCGGCGTCACGCACGGGACCGCACAGGAACGGGCTGAAACGGGTGTCGGCACGCAGCCAGAGGCTGAGGAATGACACGATCCACTTGCCCTGCTTGGCCTTGTTGCCGTAGCCCGTCATCGGACACAGGTGGTCGCCTGGCACCTCGATGTAGAGCTTCTCGGCCTGGGACATGGAGGTGTACCAGGGCACCGCGTAACTGTCGCCGTGGGCGACGGGGTCGCTTTGGCAGGTCAGGAAGAGCGTGGGCTCGGTGACTGCCGAGAAGTTCGCGTTCGGGTAGTACGGGGCCGTCGGCACGCCCGCCCGGAAGCGCGGGTCGTCGCGGAGGGCCGCCATGACGCCACCGCCGCCCATCGAGTGACCGGCCGCGCCGAGTGTGCCGTTGAGCTTCCCGGATATCGGGTTGCCGGGGGAGTTGCCGAGTGCGAGCAGCTGGGTACCGGCGGCAGTGATCTGGCGGCCGCGCGATGCGGGATCGTCGGTGAGTGTGTGGGTTCCGACGTTGATGACGACGAAGCCCCAGGAGGCGAGGCGGGGTGCGAGCCACTGCAGGTTCTGCTGTGTGCCCTGATAGCCGGGCATCAGTACGACTCCCGGGTAGGAGCCACTGTTCGTGGGGTAGGTGACCGTGCCTGAGCCGTACCCGCTCGGGCTGGGAACGGTGTAGGTGGCGGTGGTCAGCGGCCCGTTGGCGGCCTCGAGGGAAGCGGTCGTCGGGTCCGGTATGCCGTTGCCCGGAGGGGTGCCCTCACCGGAGCCGTACACCTGGAACTCCCACAGCGAGTAGCCGTAGGCGGTGCCGCGCTGGGTGCCGTGGAAGCGGACGTACCGGCCGTTGCCGTTCACGTCGAGGTTCTGCACGCGGCCGGTGCCGGTCGTGGTCGAGTAGATGGTGGTCCAGGCGGTGCCGTTGTCGGAGGCCTGGATCTGGAACGCGCGGGCGTACGCGGCCTCCCAGCGCAGCACCACTCGGCTGATGGTGGCTGTGGCGCCCAGATCGACTTCCAGCCACTGCGGATCGCTGAACGTGCTCGACCAGCGCGTCGCGGTGTTGCCGTCCACCGCCGCCGACGCGGGAGTGGACGCGTTCTCGGCGGACGAGGAGGTCGCGGGTTTGCCCTGGGACAGCAGGTCGGCGGCGGCCGCCGGCGGGGCGGCGGCTGTCAGCAGAGCCAGCGCCAAGCCGATGGTGGTGACCAGAGAGATCAGCGCCGACACGGCACGGGGTCGGGTCCGTAACGGCGCGGTCGTGTTGCTTGAACGGCTCGTTGGGTCCATTGGTTTACCTCCGGAAAGCGGTGAGAGCGCGGTAACCGGACAGCGAGGTGCGCCCGCGCTGTGAGGGGTGCCGGATTCGCCGGCTCTCACAGTGCGGAAGAAGGAAAGAAGGAAGGAAAGGAAGGGACACCGCGTGCGGCGGCTACCGGGACTGTGCGAAGAGCCAGTCGATGACCACGTCGTTCTCGTACGTCTGGGCCCATGACAGGTGTGGGTTCACCGGTGTCGTTCCGGGCGTGTAGCTCGTGAACAGCACGTGACTGCGCGTGGCCCGGGCCTGCCGTAGGAGCGCCCGGGACCGGGCCTCGAACTGTGCCTTCGGCAGATCGTTGGCCCACTCCCCACGGCTGACCCGAGCACCGGCGGTCTCCAGCGCGTTCATCAGTGTCCAGGTGCCGGGCTTGCCGAACCGGCCCTCCCGGTAGGGGACGACCGGGTCGTCGACGGAGTGGTCGGCCCACATCGGGATGTGCTTGATCCTCTCCATGGTGGCCTCGTCGCCCCAGCCGGCCGTGGGAAGGGCAGCCGCGAACCCGTCGGGTCGCTTCGCCAGCAGGCTGTAGATACCGCGCGCACCCGAGGACAGGCCGACGAGGTAGACGCGGGCTGTGTCCACGTTTCGGGAGTGCTCGCTCACGAAGGTGTCGATGAGTTCGATCAGAGCGGCCTGGACCTTGGCGTCGGTCCAGTCCGTGCCGTCGGGTCCGTCCATGGGACGGGGCAGGGGTACTTGCGGAGCGAGGACGAACGCGGGGTCGCGGCGCTGTCGTTCCGGTTTGGCGAACGTGACCGCGATCCGGTTGGAGGTGAGCTGGGTCATGTTGTTGTCCGCGACTTCGCCACCGCCATGCAGGGTGACGACGAGTGGGTACCGCTTGCGCGTCTGCGGGTTCCGTACGTACCCCTCGGGCCGGTACAGCCGGAAGTCCAGTTCGAAGCCTGCGGAGTCGGTGAGGGAGCCGGCGGCGAAGTCGTCGACCACGGGAGTGATGACGTCGTCGTTCCGGCTCGCGAACGGACCGGCCTTGAGTACCGGTGCGCCTTCCGGGGTGTGCACGTCCGCCGCTTGTCTGACGGAGTACGCGCGGTCGAGCGGAAGGGGGTCGGTGCCGACGGCCCGCGCGTTGGAGTCGTTCGGGTCGAGCTCGATGATCAGGCGGTCCCCCGGCCGTCCGGGGTGAGATCGGTCGTCCACTTCGGCGGTGGTGCTGGAGTAGACCCGGGTCACCGTGCGAGCCGCCGTTTGTCCGCCCACAGTGGCCTTGACCTGGAAGGCCGAGGGCGGGACCACCACGCCGCGTAGGTCGATGGGATACGAGTACTGGAGGGCGACGGCTGTCACCAGCCAGTTGTTCCTCGGCGTCACCCGCGTGACGAGGTCCGTTCGCAGGACCGGATTGAGTCCGGAGGCCGCTTGTCGTCCTTGTGATGTGGCTGTCGTGGTGTCGGCGGCCGCGGCGGCTGCCGTGCTCACGGCCGGCGCCGCGAGCGCACCCGCTGTGGCTGCGAGCGCCGTACGCCTGGTGATCCGTCTCATGCGTCCTCGTCTCGGTTTTGTGGGGCACCCGGACCGGGTGTCTGGGGTGTGTGGAGGTGTTCGCCCTCCTCCGGACTCCCGGAAGCCGGCGGCGCGTTGTAAGTCCGAGCGGCATGTGCGGTGGCTGCCGGGAGCCCGCGGCCGGCGGGACTCCGCTCAGTGGGTTCGACCTCGAACGGAACACCGGTCACAGGGGGAACGCACCCGTCAACAGGGCGCCGGCGGTCATGACCAGGGTGGTGGCGAAGGCCCAGCGGAAGATGAAGCGCTGGTGTTCGCCGAGCGACACACCGCTCATGCCGACCAGGATGAACGTGGACGCGGTGAGCGGACTGAGCGGGAACCCCGTGGTCATCTGGCCGAGGATGGCGGCCCTGGCGATCTCGGCCGGGTCCGTGCCGAAGCCCTGCGCGGTCTCGGCGAGTACGGGCAGGACGCCGAAGTAGTAGGCATCCGGGGTGAAGACCAGGCTCAGCGGCATGCCGGTGACGGCCACCGCGACAGGCAGGTGCGAGCCGAAGGAGTCGGGGATGACGGAGACGAGCGTCTCGGCCATCTCGTCGATCATCCTGGTGCCGGTGAGGATCCCGGTGAGGACACCGGCCGCGAAGATCATCGTGGTGACCAGGACCACGCTCTTGGCGTGCTTGTCGAGCAGCGCCTGTTGCTGTTCCCAGGTGGGGTGGTTGACCAGCACCGCGATCGCGAACCCTAGGACGAACAGCACGGGAAGTGGCAGCACTTCCTGGATGAGGCAGACCAGGAGGGCGACGGTGAGCAGGAGATTGAAGATGTTCAGCCAGGTCCGCGGCAGCGGCGGGACCCGGACGGTGCCGGGCCCGTCCCCGGGAGCCCGGAGGGCCTGACGCTCCCGGTCAGCCGTCGCAGAGGTGGCGTGCCGACTCGTCTCGCGTTCCGTGGTCGCCGTGACCGTCGTCGAAGCGGCGGGGGCATGGTCGTCCCGCTCGTCCTCGGCCCCGCGCACGCCCGTGACCGGACCCTGCGGGGACAGCGCGGCAAGACGGTTGCGTTCCCGGCGGCCGAGCAGGTAGGAGGCCACCAGTACCCAGGCGACACCGAAGCCCATGGCGGGCAGCACGGGGGTGAAGACCTCGGAACTGTCCAGCTTCAGTGCCGCCATGGCTCGTACGGTCGGGCCACCCCAGGGGACCATGTTCATCACGCCCGCGCCGAGGCAGACCACTCCGGACAGCACCAGGGGGTTCATCCCGAGCCTCTGATAGACCGGCAGCAGTGCGGAGACGGTGATGAGGAAGGTGGAGGCGCCGTCGCCGTCCAGGGCCACGCACAGGGTGAGGACGGCCGTGGCGACGGTGATCCGCAACGGGTCGCCCTGTGCCACCCGCAACAGACCGCGGATCAGCGGGTCGAAGAGGCCGGCGTCCACCATCAGGCTGAAGTACAGGACCGCGAAGGCGATCATGATGCCGGTGGGGGCCACCTTGGACAGCCCCTCGAGAATGAACTCGCCCAGATCGCCTGCGAATCCGCCGATGAGCGCCGCCAGCACCGGAAGCAGGATCAGAGCGACCAGTACCGACGCGCGTCTGGTCATGGTGAGCAGCAGGAGGACGGCGATCGTGGCGAAGCCCAGGGCTGCCAGCATGGCGGCGCTCGCTTTCTCGGGGACGGCCCTCGGCGGCGGGCGGGGCTGGGCGGGGGGAGGCAGGCCGAGGTGTTACGCGAGAGTTTCGGAGCACCGGTGGATCGGTGTCCAGCATCAAACCGAGATCTGTCCATGCGATAAGCGCATCAATCCAGGCGGGCGAGCCCTATGCTCGTCGGCCATGGAGGCCACCACCCTGCGTCAACTGGCGGCATACGCAGCCGTCGCCCGAGCCACGAGCTTTACCGCGGCCGCCGCTGAGATGCACGTGTCCCAGTCCTCACTCAGCCGCGCGGTCGCGGATCTGGAGCGACAGCTCGGCGTGCAACTCCTCGAACGAGACACCCGCAACGTGCAGTTGACCGCGGCGGGCGTCGAGGCCCTGCGTGTCGCCGAACAGATCGTCACCGCTCACCGGGCAGGCATGAAGGAGCTCAGGCGATACCTGCTCGGCGAGTCGGGAACGGTCGCCGTGGCCACCCTCCCCTCGGTTGCCGCGGTGCTCCTGCCGCACGTGATCTCCGACTTCCGCGAGCGGCGGCCACAGGTGGCGGTACGACTCCTCGACGGCCTGGAACGGTCGGTACTGGACCGGGTCCTCTCCGGCGACGCCGACTTCGCGATCACCACCATCGGTAATCCGCCGGAGCAGTTGGAGCACCGCCCCCTGGTCAGGGACCGTTTCGTCGCGGTGCTGCCGGAAGGCCACCCGCTGGCCGACCGCCACGAGATCGCCTGGGACGACCTGGCCCGTCAGCCGTTCCTGGCCGTCGGGCGCGACTCGAGCGTGCGCCGGCTCACCGACGCGGCGTTCGCCCAGATCGACGCCCACGCCGTACCGGCGGCCGAGGCGGGCAGTATCGCGACCGTGGGGGGACTGGTGACCGCCGGCCTCGGGGTGTCGGCGATGCCCGCCCTCGTGCTCCCGCTGATGGGTGCCGGGCCCGTCGCCTGCCGTCCGCTGGTGGACCCCGTGGTGGACCGGCGCCTGGACATCGCGCTGCGCGCTCGGCGAACGCTCCCGAGCGTGACGGAGCGGTTCCTGGAGACGCTCGAAGAGTTCCGCCGCCAGGGGCATCCACTTCCACCCGGGGTCGCGTGGGCTTGAGGCCCCGTACCGACCCCTCCGCACATTCATGCGTTTTTCGCATTGATTCATGGCCTTCTGTTGCTCGACAGGCATTTCTTCGCTCCGGCAGTCTGAGGACAACGGCGACGGCCGTGCCGCGCCAACGCGGACGACGCTGTCGGGGACCCACGCGGAACGGCAGGGCAAGGGAGCTCAGCGGTGTCGGACGACGAGCGGAACACCACCGGAAGCGGGCAGTTGCACGGACTGAAGGTGGTCGAGTTCGCCCATGTGGTGGCCGGTCCGCTGGCGGGCTCGATGCTCGCCGACCAAGGGGCCGACGTCGTCCACGTGGAGCCCCCCGGCGCCGGAGACGCGGCCCGCGCCATGGGGCCCCAACGTGACGGTGTTCCCCTGTGGTTCAAGGTCGCCGGCCGCAACAAACGCTCGGTCACCCTCGATCTGCACCACGAGGCCGGCCGGCTCGTCGCCCACCGGCTCGTCGCCTGGGCGGACGTCGTCATCGTCACCCTGCGCGCAGGACGCCTGCGCAGCTGGGGACTCGACTGGGACTCCGTGCACCGGATCAACCCCCGGGCCGTGCTGTTGCAGATCTCCGGCTTCGGCGCCACCTCGTCACAGGCGGACGCCCCCGGCTTCGGCAAGGTGGGTGAGGCGCGCAGCGGAGTAGTCCACCTGACCGGCTTTCCCGACGGCCCGCCCGTCCACACCGGCTTCTCGCACGGCGACGCCGTGACCGGCCTGATGGGCGCCTACGCCGTCCTCGCCGCCCTCCACCGCCGCGACCACGACCCCGGCTTCGACGGCGAGTGGATCGACCTCGCTCTCTTCGAGTCCCTGTTCCGGCTGGTCGAGTGGCAGGTCATCGTCCACGACCAGTTGGGACGAGTACCCGAACGCTCCGGAAACCAGCTGGCGGTCGCCCCGGCAGCCGTGATCAACACCTACCGCTCCCGCGACGGCGAGTGGATCACGGTGACCTCCGCGACGCTGCGATCGGTCCGCAACATCGCCCGCCTGCTGGGACTCCCCGAGAAGGAGTTCACCACGGCACAGCAACAGTACGACCGACGCGAACAGTTGGACGACAACCTGCGGAACTGGGTGGCCGAGCGCGACACCGGCGAGTGCCTGGAGGAGTTCGCCCGTGCCGAAGTCGTGGCCTCGCGGGTGTTCGACGCCGCGGACATCGCCGCCGACCCCGTGTACGCCGAACGCGAAGACATCGTCACCGTCGATGACCCCGATCTCGGTCCGGTGCGTATGCAGGCGGTGATCCCGCATTTCCGGCAGCGCCCCGGGCGGGTCTGGCGGACGGGGCCCGCCCTTGGACAGGACAACCACCTGGTCTACGGGCAGTGGCTCGGGCTCAGCGCGGAAGAGCTGGCAGACCTGGAGAAGAGCGATGTCATCTGAGGAGTCTTCCAGGAGCCCTGGCGAGGTCGACGCGGGAGTGGTCGACCGGCCCCCGCTGCGCTCCCTGCTCTTCGTCCCCGGCACCAGAACAGACTGGCTGCCCAAGGCCCGGGCGGCGGGCGCCGACGCGGCCATCCTCGACCTGGAGGACGCGGTGCCCGCCGCGGGCAGGCTCGCCGCCCGCGCGCAGGTGGCCGCCGCCGTCGCACGGGCCGCCGCCACGTCGGCCGAGCAGACGGGACGGATGGCGCTGTTCGTCCGGGTCAACCCGCTGGACGACTGGGCGGGGGCCGAGGAACTGCGGGCGGTCGTACGGCCCGGTCTCGCCGGTGTCGTCCTCCCCAAGGTCCGCTCCGCGCAGGACGTGAAGCTTGCCGACCGGCTGCTGGCCTGGTGCGAACAGGAACAGGGCCTGCCGCTGGGGCGGATCGCGCTGGTTCCCCTGCTGGAGACCGCGCGCGGCCTGCGCGAGGCCTACGACATCGGCCGAGCCGCCGCGCGTATCGCCTACTTGGGTGCGCTCAGCACCCCCGGCGGTGACGTGGAACGTGCCGTCGGCTACCGCTGGAGCCCTGAGGGAACCGAAACGGTGGCACTGCGCTCCCGCGTACTGCTGGACGCCAGGGCAGCCGGAGTGCCGTGCCCGGTCAGCGGACTGTGGACGCGCATCGGTGACCTGCCCGGACTGCGTGCCTTCGCCGAACAGAACCGCTCCCTCGGCTACGAGGGCATGATGGCGATTCACCCCTCCCATGTCCCCGTGATCAACGAGGTGTTCTCCCCCAGCTCCGCCGAACTCGCCCGTAGCGCAGAGCTGATCGCGGCGGTCGAGTCGGCACAGAGAGAAGGGACGGGCGCCGTGACCTTCCAAGGTGAGATGGTCGACGAGGCCATGGCCCGTACGGCCCGCCTGATGCTCGAACGACACGGAGCGCGGGTTCGCGTGGCCCGCACGAGTTCGGCGTCGAGGCCGCGGGCCAGCGACGCTCAGGGTCCCCTGATGGACACTCGCCCTCGCTCGATCTGACCGCCGGCTGGCGGGTGTCGCCGGGGCCGGCCCCTTCAATTGGCACGGGCCGGGGACGGGCGATGGTGCTGCCGTCGTCGCCGAGGGCCCTGCCGTGCCGACCAGGGATCCCACCCCAGCCACCCAAGCGATGGGCCGTGGGGCGGGTACTTGGGTGGCTGGTGCTCCCCCGCGCCGAAGCGGTCGGCGCGGACCTCCGCGGTGCGGCTGCGCGGTCAGTTCCCGAAGGCGATCAGGACGCCGTTCTGCCCGGGCGTGAACACCCGGCCGCGAGTGGTCGCGATGCCGGGGTTGACCCAGCCCGCCCAGTCCTCCTCCGCGATCACGTTCTCCTGCGGATGTGGCTCGGCCCACAGCCGGTGGGACCAGACGACGGCGCCGGTGCGCTCGTTCAGCACCACGAGGCGGCCGTCACCGTCCTGGACGTACACATGGCCGCCGGCGACGAGGCGGACGGTGGCTGCCTGGCGCGGGCTGCGGTAACTCCAGGCTGTCGTGTACGTCGTCGTGTTGATCGCCTTCACGGTGCCGCGGTAGGTCACGTAGACCCGGCCCGGACCGAACGCGGGGGTGGCGTCGGCGGGGAAGGAGCGCAGGACGGCGCCGGTGTGCTGGTCGTAGGCCACGGTCCGCTCGTCGTCGGCGGCCTTGCTGCGCAGCCACAGCGCTCCGGCGCCCCGCACGATCGGGTTGCCGCCGAGCGCGGTGAGGTCGGGTACGTCGTAACGCCGCAGTTCCCGGCCAGTGCCCCGGTCCAGCAGCTGGTAGGAGTAGTTGTCGAAGCCGAACCACACCCCTAGGTCGTCGACGACCACCGGCGACATTCCCCAGTCGACGAGCGGAGCCCGCCAGAGCTCCGCTCCGTCAACGGCACGCAGCGCCATCGCCGTGCCGCGGCCGTCCTGCGTGTACAGGACGCCGTCGTACCAGGTGGGCGGATACTCGCAGATGCCGGAGCCGATGCTGCGAGACCAGCGCTGCACGCCCGTCGCGGGGTCCCAGGCTGTCACCACGCCTCGGCCGGTCTGGGTGAAGAGCAGCCCGCCGCCGTAGGCCAGGGTGGCCTTGGGATCGTTGTCGGCGATCAGGCGCTGGGGCCACAGTCTCTTGCCGGTGGCCGCGTCCAGACCCACGAGTTCCATGCGTGGGCCACCGGTCTCCTCCTCGCCCACCGCGTTGACCACCACGAAGACCCGCCCGCCGATCGCCACCGGCGCGGAGACGGCCGAGCCGAGGTCGACCGACCAGAGCTTGGTGAACGGCGGGGCCGCCGTCGCCTGGGCGACGAAACTGTCGTGGCGGGCGTTGGCGCGGTACCCCAGCGTCGCGTCCGCCGGTTCCGTACTCGCCGTGACGGATGCGGGTCCCGGGGTCGCCGCGCCTCCCGGACCGACGCCGACGGCCAGGACCGCCAGAACTGTCGCCGTCACACAGCCCGATCTGGTCCACACTCGCCTCGCAGTGCTGCCCATGAGCCCCCCTCTTGGGTCGTCACTCCGTCCACGCGGGCGGAGTGGGTGGAGTCGGCCGGTGCCCCGACCGCCGCTTCGATTACCCAGGATGCTCGAGGTAACTCCCTTTGCCTGAAAGGCATTTGGCTCTCTCCAGATGCACCGCCTGCGTGCGGGGTTCGTCGACCATGCCCGCCGGTCGCATTGCGGCGTGACCCAGCGCGTCAGCCGGCCACGGACGGCCCGGAGTGGATGGGGCCGCCGTTATTCGGTGACGTTGAAGGCGGCGGATGGTGGTTGCCAGTCCAGGACCGTGTCCAGGGCTCTCAGCGACAAGGCCTGAGGCGTGGCTCGTACGGCCAGGTTCCGGATGGACACGGCAAGCGGGTGGGAGAACCGGGCGAGTTCACCGATGCGCCGTGAGCGGCGGCTGATCCGGGTGGTCCGCGTGTGCCTGGCCTTCGTGTAGGCGGCGAGCGCGGCTGGCACGTCGTCGGCTTGCGCCAGGAGGTGCGCCGCGACAACGGCGTCCTCAATGGCCTGGCAGCCACCTTGTCCCATGTTGGGGGTCATCGCGTGGGCGGCGTCGCCGAGCAGGGCCACCCGGCCGACGTGCATCCGGGGCAGGGGCGCGGCCAGTTCGTGGAAGTCGTGGTGGAGTATGGCCACCGGGTCCGGGTTCCGCTGGTTGAGCCGGTCCAGCAGTGCGGGTATCGGATCGTGCCACGCGCCGAAGCGCCGGGTCAGCTCTTCGTGATGGTCGGCCGGTCTCGCACCGGGGTCGGATACGGCGGTGGCGTAGACGTAGATACGTCCGTCGGTGAGTGGAACGACGCCGAACCGCTCGCCTCGCCCCCAGGTTTCGGCAGCCTGCTGGGCAGGCAGGCCGGTGCCGGGAAGCACCGCTCGCCATCCGGCTTCACCGGCGTGACGCAGCCCGCGGTGAGCCGGGAAGAGTTGTCCGCGGAGCACGCTGCGCATGCCGTCCGCCGCGAGTACGACGTCGGCCCGCAGGTCGCCTGCCGACGTACGCACGGTCACGGTGTCCCCCGCGTCCTCCAGGCCGGCCACTGACACGCCGAGACGTACGACGTCGGCCGGCAGGGCGGCCACGAGAGTGTCGATCAGGAAGCCGCGGTGCACGGCGTGCGGGGAGAGCCCATAGCGGGCGGACACCGCGCCGTCGTCGGATCGACTCAGCCAAGTGCCGTCGGGCGTACGCAGTCCGACCTGACCGGGCAGGGCGTCACCCGCGCACAGAGCGGGACCCAGGCCGATCGAATCCAGGGCGCGCAACGCGTTCGGGGCGAGCACGATGCCGGCGCCGATGCCCGTGAGTACGGAGGCCCGTTCGCACACGGTGACGCGCCAGCCGCGGCGGCTCAGGCCCACCGCCGCGGTCAGGCCCCCGATTCCGCCTCCGGCCACCACGGCATGACGAACACCCATGTCGACCGCCCCCCCCCATCCCCACCACCTCTACATCTGTAGAGGCGACATGCCCGCACTCTACATCTGTAGAGTGCGGGCATGTCCACCCCTGACCGCCGGGAACTGATCGCCGATGCCGCCATCAGCACCGTCGCGACCGCCGGGCTGCGCGGCCTGACCCATCGCGCGGTCGACGCCGCCGCGGGCCTGCCGGCCGGCAGCACGTCGTACTACTTCCGCACCCGCAGCGCCCTGATCAGCGCCTGCTATCTCCGCCTGGCCGCGCTCTCGGTCGCCGACGCGGATCGCTGGGAAGCGGACCACGGGCGCCTGGACCTGGACTCCGCAGCAGGCATGCTGGCCGCACTGCTGCACCACTGGCTGACGGCGGCGCGCGACCGCCAGCTCGCCCGCTTCGAACTGAGCCTGGAGGCGACCCGCCGACCGGAGCTGCGTGCCGACCTGCGGACCGCCGGCCTCAGCGCACGGTCCAAGGCCGCGGCCCTGCTGGCAGCTCTCGGGGCTCCCCGTCCGGAGCCGGCAGCGGATCTGCTCGTCGCCTGGACCGACGGCCTGCTGTACGACTGGCTCGCCGGCGCGCTGGCCACGACCCGCCCACTGCCCGATGCGACCGAGCTGACCGCAGTGGTACGGCGAATGCTGAAGGCCGCGCTTTCCACCTGACCGAGGAAGCGGTCATGGGCACCTCGATCGCGGGCGCCAATCTCTCTGGCGGCAGCGGCCCGACTCCGTCTGAGCAACGAGGGCGTCAGCCGGCGACTGTCCAGTCTGTGCCCGACATCTGGAAACGGCGGCGGGAACTGTGGGTACGGCTGTCACCACCGCCCCTCACCCGCGTTCCGGCCGACCTGGTCGGCGACTTCGCCGGACCGCTCCCAGCGACTCTGGTGGAGGAAGCCGTCGATGCAGCCGTGGCAGCCGTGTTCGTCGGCGCGCGGCAGGATCGCGAGGTCGTCAGGCCATTCGCAGACGATCATGACCGGCGGGCCGTCGTGAATGACCGGCAGAACGCGCAGTCGCGGGGCGGACCGCCACGTCGCCCGCAGCCCGCGACCGGGCGCCGCCGCCGGTCCGGGGCCGCGGGGCGCGCTCCGCAAACACCATCAGACGCAGGACGAGATAGCGGCCGATCCCGACGAGCGCGGTGGCCGACAGGTACACCGTCTGCTGCAGGACGAGTCCGGAGTCGGGACGGAGCACGGCCAGCGAGCCGACCGCGGCGGACGTGACCAGCCAACCGAGGGCAATGGTGGCCGCGCTCTTCAGGTGGCCGGCCAGACCGGGCCGTCCGTGGCCGAACGAGACGCGGGCGTGCAGCTCCGTGGCGACCACTGTGGAGGCGACGGTGGTCAGCGCGTTCGCCACCATCCACGGGATCCACTGCGCGAGCAGGACCAGGGCTGCCGAGGCCGCCAGGGTGACCCCGCTGCCCAGCCCGGCGAAGCGACCGAAGGCCGCCGCGTGCCGACGGATCAGTCCCAGGCCGTTCATGGTGATCTCCTCCCGGGCTGTCCCTGACAAGGCCGTCGTCGTCATGCCGCAGAGCGTGACCGACCCCCCATTCAGCCCGGTTTCAAAGAGTTCTCAGCCGTGCCGGCGGTGGTGAAACCGGTGCGGCGACACACCACCGCCCGCCTTGACCGTGATCAGCTGCTCAATCGACCGGAGTTGAGTGAGCGCCCGGAGCCGGCCGTGCCCGCCGGCTCGAACCGTTACCGTCAAGGACGCCCGACTAGCGGGGAGTTGAGGAATCGTCCAGTGTGCGACCGGGCGTCGGCCGCGATCTGTTCAGGGGGTGCCTTCGGCGATGACCTCGCCGCCCCGCTGGCCGCCTTCCGGTCCCATGTCGATCAGCCAGTCGACCGACTTGATCACGTCGAGGTTGTGCTCGATGACGAGGACCGTGTGGCCGTCGTCGACCCTTCGTCTCAGTGCCGTCAGCAGCCGGTCGACGTGGGCGGCGTCGAGTCCGGTGGTGGGTTCGTCGAGTACGTAGAGGGTGCTTCCACGGGTGCGGCGCTGGAGTTCGGCGGCGAGCCCGCGGGCGCGGCGCTGGAATTCGGCGGCGAGCTTGACGCGCTGCGCCTCACCGCCGGACAGGGTGGTGGCCGCCTGGCCCGCGAGCAGAGCGCCCTACCTCGACATCAAGCGTGTGGGCGACGCAGCCGAAAGCCGGTGCTTCGGCGCTTCCGTCGTCCATGTCAACGTATTGACGTCCCTCTCAGCGGAAGTCCGCCGCGTGGTCCACCGCCCACTCCCGGAACGACCGGGCCGGGGTGCCCGTGATGCGCTCCACCTCATCGTTGACCGGCTCCGGATTGTCGAGCATTTTCGCCTGGGCCGGCAGCACGGCCTCCACCAGCTCTGCCGGGTAGCCTGCGGCCTTCATCTGCTCGATGGCCTCGTCCAGTGTGACCTCCTCGAACCGCACCGGCCGCCCGATCGCCTCGCTGATCAGCGCCACCTGCCGTTCCTGGGTGATCAGTTCGGGGCCGGTGATCAGGGGGCGTGCGCCGAGCAGGGCGTCGGTCGTCAGCGCCTGAACGGCGACCGAAGCGATGTCCGCCTCGTGGATCAGCGGGCGGGCCAGTCTTGCCAGCGGCGCGCGTACCGCACCGGTCGTGCGGACCTCCTTCGCCCAGCCCAGCGTGTTGCTCGCGAACCCGGTGGGCCGCAGCGCCGTCCACTCCAGACCTGATGCCTCGATCAGCTGTTCCAACTCCGTGTGGAACATGGTGATCGCCTCACCGGGCATCTCCTCCTGGCTCCCGACCCCGGCGGATGACAGGTACACCAGCCGTCGGGCGCGCTTCCCGATAGCGTCGATCACGTCCGACGCGCCCTCGGCGCTCAGGAACGGCCACACCAGGAAAACCGAATCGACGCCCTCCAGAGCGGTCTCCAGCGACGCGGGATCACCGAGATCGCCGCGTACCGCCTGCACACCCTCCGGGAAGTCCGCCTCCCCTCTCACCAGCGCCCGCACGGGCACGCCCGCCGCCTGCAGTTGGGTCACCACCGCGCCGCCGACCTTTCCCGTCGCGCCGGTCACCAGGATCCTGGGCTGTGTCATCGGAACCTCCTCGTCTCGCCGTTCGATGACACGACTCTCGTACATCAACCAAGGTTCAGGTCAAGAGTCACCCGGCCGGAGCGGCCGCCACCGAGAGTCACAGGCCAACCGAGGATCCAAGAACGCCAACTGCAAGGAAACACACACTGGGCACGGTCGAACTGACCGGGAGCCGCAGCCACCAGATCTACGCGACCGCCCACGAGGTGGCGTTGCCGTTGCGGGAGTTGGATCGGCTACGCGACCGAGGGACTCGCCTTGATCGCGGCTGATGGACCGTTGTACGTCGACCTCCACGTCGGACCAGGACTCCTCCGGCCAGAGAGGGCGGAGGTCCTTCTTGAGACGATGATCAGCTGAGTAGCGGGATCCCGCTGCCGGCGAGATCGTATGATCTCGCAGTGGAAATCTGGAGGGAGCGCCCCGCCAAGACCGACGTCGAAGCGGTCGTTCGCCGCTACTTCAGCCTGCTCCGAGCCGGGAGGAGGCCTGAGGCCGAACAACTCATCGATCACTACCCGGTCCGGCATGTTCTCAAGTCGCTGTGGACCGGTTCCGTCGGACCGAGCGCCGATGAGGACGAGGCGAGCGGCAGCCCTGCTGCCGACGAGTGGGAGCAGGACCTGTCCTGGCTCGGCGAACTCGATCTCGGGGACTTCCACTGGGGCCACACCGGCAGCCATGTCAACGTTGAGATCACCTACCGCGCGCAGACGATCGAGGTGGCATTGGGCTTCTGGGTCAGGCCCACCGATGCCGGCTGGGTCGTCACGGGACCGGCCACATACTGGTAGGACACACGAAAGGCCGAAGGCAGCGGCTTCAGCAGCGTCGGTGCACTGGTTGCCGTCCATCGGCAGCTGTCCCGCGCCGGCACCAGCTTTGCGCAGCAGCCGTTTCTTCGCGGCGGGGCGACATGACACCCGCGGTTTTGCGGCGGCGGGCGGACCGCGGGAGTCTGAAGAGGTGATTCGTCGGCGTGTGGCCGCCCGTGCGCCCGGCGCTCCTCTGAGGTCACGTACCGCGAACGATGTGGAGTCGGCTCCCAGAGGCGCCGTCAAGGCGCCAATGGCCTATGTGGTCGCAGCGACCGTACCGATTGTGCTGCCGGAGTTGATGATCGATGACCGCACGGTGCGGCTCATCCCCCTGCTGATGCTGCTTCCCGCGTTCCCGGCGGCGGTCGGCACGGTACGCCAGACCGTCTACGCGGTGGTCTGGGTGCTGATCGTCATCACCGCGGTTCTGATCTACCGACCACTCCCCTCGTCGTACGACTTCGCGATCTTCATGGTTCTGGCTTTCGTGCTCGGTGTGCTCTGCGTGGTGACCTGCCACTGGCGGATTCGGCGGGAGGAGGAGCTGCTGCGGGTCCGGTCCACGGCTGTCGCTCTCCAGCGGCAGATGCTGCGGTCCCTGCCGATCCTCACCGACCGGGTGATCGTCGACGGTGTGTACCTGCCGGTGGAGGCGGACAGGCTGGTGGGAGGAGACGTCTACGAGGCGGTGGCCTCGCCGTACGGCACGCGGCTGCTCTTCGGCGATGTCCAGGGCAAGGGTTTGCCGGCGATCGGAGCGGCCTTCGCCATGCTCGGCGCTTTCCGCGAGGCCGCGCTGCGCGAGCCGACCCTGACCGCGCTCGTGAATGACCTGGAACAGGCCGTAGTGCGGCACAACGCCTTTGCCCAGCAGACCGGCGAACCCGAGCGATTCGTCACCGCGCTCGTCCTGGGCATCGACGCCTCGACGGAAACGCAGGCCGTCAACTGCGGCCATCCGCCGCCCTACCTGCTGAAGGCCGGACCGGTCGCCCCTGTGCAGCTCGGCGACCCGGGCGTACCACTTGGTCTTGCTGACCTCTCCCACGAGCCCAGGACCGTCGCCTGGTTTCCCTTCCCACCGGGCGCCACCCTCCTCAGCTGCAGCGACGGCGTCACCGAGGCCCGCAGTGCCGCCGGTGCCTTCTATCCCCTCGAAGAGCGCATGGGGGCCTGGGCGAACATCTCCCCCTGGGAAGTCGCCGACCACCTGACGAAGGACCTGAACCGCCACACCGCCGGCAAACACCGGGACGACATCACCGCGCTGGTCGTCCGCAGGACTGACTGAACGCTCTCCGTCCGGGCAGAACACCGCCACGGTTCACAGGCGATGCGGTCGGCGCTGTCGTAGGTGGTGGTCCGGGTCCTGCCTCCCGTGCTGGTGCAGTCCTGGCCGGCCGCTGAGACGGCGGTGGTCAGGCTCGTGCGGTTGCTCCGCTTGGCCCGGCCGAGTCCGGTGGTGTGGGCGGTCACGCCGCGGCCGCCCCCCGGGGCGGCGCGTCGTCCGACGAGGCCCTTGCGTTCCAACCCGCCCAGACTGTTGGACAGATGGGTGCGCTGCAGTCCGGTGGTGGTGACGATGCGGCTGGTCGAGGCGGAGGCTCGCGCCGCGGGTAGCGCATCACCATGCCCTCGGACGGGCACAGCTGGACGGCCCGCTCGCCGGTGCAGCCGCGCAACTGGATCTCGCGGCTGATGATCAGTCCGAGGTCCGCAGGCTGGGCTGTCCCTGTTCGCCGTCCGGTCCTGCGGCCGGATCCGTCTGGTGCGTTCGGTCCTCCCTCGCCGCTCCCGAGTACGGGTTTGCCAGTAAGTAGTTATGAGCGCATACTCCTTATGACTTCATAGTTATGAAGTCATAATATCCCCTTCCTGGGAGCTGTCATGACGACCACCACCTCCTCCCGGCATACCGGGGCGAGCGCGCTCTCGCCCCGTGCCACGGCCCGCGCAGGCGGCCTGCATCCGATGGGCGTGCTCATCCTGCTGGCCGGCGCGTTCCTGCCGATCATGGACTTCTTCATCACCAACGTGGCCCTGCCCAGCATCGACGCTTCGCTCCACGCGTCCGCGTCCTCCCTGGAGCTGGTGATCGCCGGATACGGCGTCGCGTACGCGACTCTGCTGGTCCTCGGCGGCCGGCTGGGCGACCGCTACGGCCGCCGCCGGATCTTCCTCGGGGCGCTCGTCGGCTTCGTGCTCGCCTCCCTGGCCTGCGGAGTCGCCCCGAACGTGAGCGCGCTCATCGGAGCCCGCATCGCCCAGGGCGCCACCGCCGCCCTGCTCATCCCCCAGGTGCTGGCGACCTTCCACCACGTCCTCGAAGGTGAGCGCAAGGCTCGTGCGGTGGCCCTGTACGGGGCGACCTCCGGCATCGCCGCCGTGGTCGGACAGCTGGTGGGCGGCCTGCTGGTCAGCGCCGACATCGCCGGCACCTCCTGGCGCCCGATCTTCCTGGTGAACGTGCCCATCGGCGCGGTCGTGCTCCTGCTGGCGGCCAGGCTGGTGCCCGACACCCGCTCGCAGCACCCTGTCGGCATCGATCTGCCCGGCACCGTCCTGTTCGCCAGCACTTTGACCGCGCTGCTGGTGCCGCTCACCGAGGGGCACTCGCTGGGCTGGCCCTGGTGGACCTGGGTGCTGCTCGCCGTCGCCGTCGTCCTGGGTGCCGTCACCTACGTCGTGGAGAAGCGCACCGAGCGGCGCGGCGACGTACCGCTGCTGCCGCCGTCCCTGCTGCGGCTGCCCTCGATGTCACGCGGCCTGGCCATGGTGTTCGCCTTCAGCATCGGCTTCGGCGCCTTCATGTTCGTCTTCGCCCTCACCGTCCAGGACGGCCTGCACGCCGACGCGCTCCACAGCGGCCTGGCCATCCTGCCGATGGCCCTGTTCTTCTTCGCCGGTTCGCTCATCGCGCCCCGCCTGATCACCCGGTTCGGCCGGGGGGCGCTGTCCGCCGGCGCCGTCGTCCAACTCGTGGGTCTGGCCGCACTGGTGACGATCGTGCTCCAAGGCTGGCCGCACGTCAGCCTGTGGTCGATGGCCGTACCGCTCGCCCTGGTCGGTGCCGGACAGTCGATGCTGTTCGCCGGCCTGTTCCGCAGCGTGCTCGCCGACGTTCCCACCCACCTGGCCGGTATCGGCAGCGGCGTGCTGATCACCTTGCAGCAGAGCGGACTCGCCCTGGGCGTGGCCACCCTCGGCACGCTCTATCTGGCCCTCGCGCCGCACAACGTCTCCCACGCGTTCGCCGCAGTCGAGTACGTGCAGATGGGCATCGTCGCCCTGCTCGCGGTCGGCGCTCTCGCCCTGCCGCGCTTCAACCAGGCCGCGTCGGCCGCCACGCCGGTCGTCGACGCCTGAACCCGCCGCCCCGCCCATGCGGACACGGAAGCACTCATGGCCACCACCGCGCATGAGCGACACCGCGGCCGCCCCGAGGGACCGCGCGAAAGGGAGCACTGATGAGTCTCCTGGACCTTTCCCGATGGCAGTTCGCCATCACCGTCATGTTCCACATGACCTTCCCGGCGATCACCGTCGGACTCTCGATCTTCCTGGCGGTCGTCTACGGCATGTACTGGCGTACCGGAAGGGCGGTCTACTTGCAGATGTTCCGCTTCTGGCGGCGCATCTTCGCCGTCGGCTTCGCCATCGGCGTGGTCGCCGGAGCGGTCATCACCTTCCAGATGGGGCTCAACTGGGGTGTCTACGGCGCCAGGACGGGCCCGATCATCGGACCGATCATCGGCATGGAGGTCGTGACGGCCTTCTTCGTCGAGGCCGGCTTCATCGGGGTCCTGCTCTACGGGGACGGCCGCGTCCGCAAGGGCACGATGTTCGTCTCCACCGTGATGGTGGCGGTGGGTACCGTCCTGTCGTCCACGTGGATCATCGCGGCGAACTCCTGGATGCAGACACCCGCCGGATTCAGGGTCGTGCACGGGCAGTTCGAGCCCACGGACTGGGTGCACGTCATCTTCAACCCGTCGTTCATCTGGCGCTGGCCTCACATGCTGGCCGCCGTCCTGATCTCGGCGAGCTTCTTCGTCGCCGGGATCTCGGCCTGGTACCTGGTCAAGGGGCGCGCCAAGGGCTTCGCCCGCCGCTCGATGTCGATCGCGCTCGGGATCGCGGCGCTGCTGATGCCGGTCCAGCTCTACCTCGGCGACAACGTGGCCGGACACGAACTGCCGTACCAGCTCTCGAAGCTGGAGGCGATCGAAGGCAACTGGGACAACGGTGACACCGGCTTCGTCCTCTTCGCCGTCCCGGACCAGCAAGCCGCGCGGAACATCGCCGAGCTCGACATCCCCTGCCTGGGCAGCTACATCGCCAAGGACCTCACCTGCAAGACGGCCATGCCCGGCCTGAAACTCACCCCGGCGGCCGACCGGCCTGACATGGCCGCGACCTTCTGGGGCTTCCGCGTCATGTTCCTGGCGGCCGTGCTGATGTTCGGCACCGTGTTCGCCGCCACCGTCCTGCGCATGCGCGACCGCCTGTGGACCGCGCGCCGCTTCCACCGCTTCGTCCTGTGGACCACACCGATGGGCATCCTGGCCATCCTCGGGGGCTGGGTCACCGCAGAGGCGGGAAGGCAACCGTGGATCGTGTTCGGGCAGCTCCGCACCTCGGCCGCGGTGTCCCGACTGGCCCCCGGCGAAGTCCTGTTCTCCGTGATCGGCTTCTCCGCGCTCTACCTGGTCATGCTGGTGGCCTACGTCGTCTACGTCGTCCGGACCATGCGCACGGGCCCGGAACGCGACGACCCCGGGCACGCACCTCCACCCGAGGATCTGCCGGACAGCGGCCTCGCCGGGCACCGCGTACCTCTGGAGCCTGCCGTGCCCCTCGCCTCCCGGGAGGTGACGGCGTGATGACCACCACCCTCTGGTCGGTGACCGTACTCGTCTGTCTCCTCATGTACGTCGTCCTCGACGGCTACGACCTCGGCATCGGAGTGGCCAGCCTGTTCGAACGCGATCCCGCGCACCGGCGGCACCTGCTGGAGTCGGTCGCGGTGGGCTGGGACGGCAACGAGACCTGGCTCATCCTGCTCGGCGTCGCGCTCTGGGCGGGCTTTCCGCCGGCCTTCGGCACGATCCTGCCGCACGCCTATCTGCCGATGACCGTCGTGCTGTTCTCCCTCATCGTGCGCGGCGTGAGTGTCGAGATGGCGTCCCAGGCGCCGCCGGCTCCCCGCTGGACGACCGCGTTCGGCGTGGCGTCGCTGCTGGCCGCCTTCGCGCAGGGCTTCGTCCTGGGAACGCTGACCTCGGCGGTGCGACTGCGGGGTGACGTGTACTCCGGGTCCGCCTTCGGGGCCTTCAGCTGGTTCTGCGTGCTGTGCGGGCTCACGGTCACGGCCGCGTACACCGCGCTCGGCTACGCGTACACCAGGCACAAGTCGTCCGGGCGGCTGCGCGAGTCGGCGGGACGCCGGGGCGCCGTCGCCACCGCGGTCGCCGGAGTGCTGCTGATCCTCGTCCTCGTCACCGTCGACACCACTGCGGCACCGCTGAACCTCCACAGCCCGGGACGCGCCACGGCGTTCGGCGTCCTGCTGCTGTTCGCCGCCGGCGGTGCCGCCACCGCCCTCGTCACGTTCCGCTGGAGGCGTCGGTCCGCAGCGACGGACACACTGCCGCTCGGCGGGCTGGTGGTCGCGACGGTGTCGGTGCTCCTCGCGATCGGCGTGGCCCGTTACCCGGTGCTCCTGCCGCCGGGTCTCACCGTCGGCAGCACTGCCGCCCCGCACTCCACGATGGTCTTCATCCTCGTCGGCATCGGCCTCAACATGCCGCTGGTGCTGGCCTACAACGTGTTCGCGCACCGCGCCTTCGCCGGCACGTTCCCGACCGAAGTCCCGGACGGGGAATCCCCGGCCGCCCCGGGCCCCCTTGTCACAGGAGCACGCTCATGACCACCCGAGACTCCGGCCGCACGGTGCCGCTGCCGCTGCCGATCCGTGTCGTGCTGCGACTGCTCGCCTCGGTCGCCTGGACCGCGCTGGGCCTGCTCGCCTACTGCGTCAGCCAGGGGATGTTCGGTGGCTACCGGCAGATCCACTCGCGGCTGCTGACCACCCTGGGCATGATCGCCATCGCCGTGACCGGTGGCATCGCGTGGATCGTCGACGAACGGCGCCCTCATGACGACGCATGAGAGGGACGAGAGGAACGACAGGGGTGAGCCGGGCGCCGTGGGACAGCGGCAGGACGACGACGCGTGGCTCGCCGCATGCGCCGCGCCGGGGCGTCGCTGGTTCGTCCTGTCGGGCACCTTCCGGACACTGGAGACGCTGTTCACGATCACCCGCTGGGGCGCCCTGGCATGGACGGCCCAGGCGGTGATGGACCGGGTCACGGCTCACGAGACACGCGGTCCGGTGGCCTTCGCCGTCACGAGCGCGCTGGCGGTGGGCGCCGGCTGGACGGCCGGCACGCTCGCCGAACGAGGCGCGCGTGCCGTGGCGACCGGTCTGCGACAGCGGCTGACGGGCGCTCTGCTGCCGGCCACCGGCCGGATCAGCGAGACCGGTCCGGCCGAGGCCGCGTGGGCGATGGTCGATCTCGCCGAGGACGTTGCCGACTACCATGCGCAGGCCGCTCCGCTGAGCCGCTCGGCGCTCCTCTCCATGGCCGCCGTGCTGGCGGCCACGGCCGCTGCCCACTGGCCTGCCGCGATCGTGCTCCTCCTGACCACCGCCTTGCTGCCCCTCAACATGCGCCTGGCGGGACTCTTCGCCCAGCAGGGCGCGGATCGGCAGTCGGCCGCGACCCGCAACCTGAACGCCGTCGTCCTCGACAGCTTCCGCGGCATGCGGACGCTGCGCGAGCTCGGCGCCGCCGACCGGCGCGGCCGCACGCTGACCACGGCCGCCGACCGGCTGACCAAGACGACGATGAGCGTCCTGCGACGCGCCTTCCTGTCCGGGATGATCATGGATGTGGTGATCACGTTCTCCATCGCGGTGAACGCCACCTACATCGGCCTGTCACTGCTCGGCTACGTCCATGTGCCGCACGCACCACGGCCCGACCTGTTCACCGGACTGCTGGTGCTCCTCGCGTGTCCGATGTACTTCGCGCCCATGCGTGCCCGGGCCGCCGCCTTCCATCAGCGAGAACGCGCCGGCGTCGCGGCCGGCGCCCTCCGCGCCATCGTCGAGGACACCCCGGCCCCGTTGCCCCCGGCGGCGCGTCCGCAGCTGGCCGAGCCGGTCGGTGTATCGCTGAACGCGGTCCGGTTCCGCCACAGAGGCGCCGACCACGACACCGTCGACGCCGACGCCGAGTTCACGCCGGGCAGCTGGACCGCGATCACCGGGGCCTCCGGTTCCGGGAAGAGCACACTGCTGTCGTTGATCGCCGGTCTGCGCCGGCCGTCGGCAGGAGCGGTCCAGTGGCGGACCTCGTCCGCACGGCAGGCGCCGGTCCTCGGCGAATCCGCCTGGGTCGGACAACAGACCGTGCTGCTCGACGCGACCGTCCGCGACAACATCCTCCTCGGCCGCCCGGACGCGACCGAGCGGCAGATCCGGCGGGCCGTCCACGCCGCCGGACTGAGCGCCGTGATCGACGGACTCCCGGCGGGACTGAACACTCGCCTGGGTGAGGGCGGTTGGGGAGTGTCGACCGGCGAGGCCCGCCGGATCGCCATCGCCCGCGCCTTCCTGAGCGGAGCCCGGCTCTGGCTGCTCGACGAGCCGACCGCCCATCTCGACGCGGACAGCGAACGCGCGGTCGTCAAAGCCCTACGGCGCGCCACCGACGGCTGCACGGTCGTCATCGCCACCCACTCCTTCACCCTGGCCGCCGCGTCCGACACCGTGCTCTCGATCGACGGCGGTCGTCTGCGCGGCCTGAGGCCGGTGACCGCGCGATGAACGGCGGTCCGGGTCTCCGCGCCCCCGGCCGACGGGCGGATTTCCTCGCGGCGGGCGGGCTGGTGCTCGCGGTCGTCGCCGAACTGTCCTCCACCGGACTGCTCGGTCTGTCGGGCTGGTTCATCAGCGCCTGCGCCGTCGCCGGGGCGGCCACCTTCGGTTCCTTCTCCTACGTCGCCTCCAGCGGCGGAGTGCGTGCCTTCGCCCTGGCCCGCGTCGCAGGCAACTACAGCAAGCGTCTGCTTTTGCACGCGGCCGCCCTGCGCAGGGTCGCCACCGCCCGGGCCGGCCTCTTCGACCGTGCCGCGGCGGCCGAACGAGCTCAGACGGACGGACTGTGGTCGGGCGAACTGCTCGACCGCAGCATGGCCGATGCCGACAGCGCCGGGATGGCGCTGATCGAGTGCACCACCCCCGTCGTGGTCACCGCGGTACTGACCGTCGGCGCGGTCCTCGGCGTCGCCGTGTCCACGTCCTGCGGTTCGGCAGCCGTACTCGCGGCCGGCGCCGTCGTCATGGCGTTGATCGCCCACCGTGCGCCCGGCACCGCCCGCGAGACCGAGCAGCACACCCGCAAGGCCCTGCGCGCCGAACTCGTCACCGCCGTCGACGCATGGACGGAGATGGCATCGCTCGGCGCCGCCGAGCAGCTCGCGGCGCGTACGACGAGCAGGTTCGCCCGGCTCGACAGCGCGCGGGCGGCAACCGGCCGGCGCAGACACCGGACCACGCTGACCACCGGCCTGACCGGTGTGGCCACACTGACCGCCACGGTCGTCACCGGAAGCGCACCGGACGCCCCCGCCTTCGTGTTCGTCGCGCTGCTGTCCCTCGGCGTGCTCGCCCAGACGGAGCAACTGGCGAACGCCGCAGAGGCCCTGGCCACCGCGAAGGCCGCACGGCTCAGGCTGACGACGAGCATGCCGCCCACCGCACGTGACACCGCCCTCACGGAGATACGGTCCTGGTCCACCGGGCAGGGCGTGGGCTTCACCGGCCACCGCCTCCCGCCGACGGCCCTCCGGCCGGGGCGCGTCGTCGGTGCCACCGTCGCCCGGGGCGCGATGCTCGTCGTCACCGGCCGCTCGGGCAGCGGCAAGAGCACCTTGCTCCAAGCCCTCGCCTCGTCACTGCGGACGTCTACCGACGGCCGGCCCGCCGTCGTGGCCGTGGCCGCCGACGACTACCTCTTCACCGGCACCCTCGGTTCCAACTGGCGCCTGGCAGACCCCGACCTGACCGACGACGACGTCGATCAACGCCTCGCCGAACTGCGCCTGCACGCCGGCGGGTTGACCGCCCGGACCGCCGTCGGCCCGGTGGGCAGGCAACTCTCCGGCGGTGAGCTCCGCCGGGTCTACCTCGGCCGGGCCCTGGCCAGGCACCCGCACGTACTGATCGTCGACGAACCGACCACCGGCCTGGACGACCACACCGCCCGGCATGTACTCGGCATCCTCCGGAACCTGCCGGACACCAGCGTCGTCATCGCCCTGCACGAACTGCCGACGTGGCTTGAGCCGGCCCCGCACGTGACGCCGCTGCCGCTCGATCACATCGGACCGTAGGTCCTCCGCTCCCGACGGCGCCGCGACGCCCGTTCGCGAAGACCCGCGGCCGAGCCGGCCGCTGAGAGCTGCCCTGACCGACGGCGGCAGACAGGCCGTCGCCCCACCTTCAGGAGGCACCATGACCCAGACCCCACCCCGCTCCGCGGGCGCCCCGGGCACGACGCTGGATCCCGCCCGGTTCACCGCGGCCCTGGCCCATGGAGACCGTCTCTATTCGGCCGCCCTGGGCATGACCGGCCATCCGGCCGACGCCGAGGACCTCGTCCAGGAGACCTACGCCAGGGCCTACACCTCGTTCCACCAGTTCCATGAGGGCACGAACCTCAAGGCATGGCTGTACCGCATCCTCACGACCACCTTCCTCAACTCCCGCCGCACACAGCGAAGGCGGCCACAGCACGGCGGCACGGTGGACCTGGAGGACTGGCAGCTGGCCCGCGCCGCGTCGCACACGTCGACAGGGCTGCGCTCGGCCGAAGCCGAGGCCTTCGACCATCTGCCCGACCCGGACGTCACAGCGGCCCTGCGGGCCATCTCCGAGGACTCCCGGGTCGTCGTGTACCTCTTCGACGTGGAGGGCTTCACCGTCCGGGAGATCGCCCACATCATGCGGACCCCCGTCGGCACCGTGCTGTCCCGACTGCACCGCGGGCGCGTCCGGTTGCGCTCACTGCTGGAGGGCTACGCCCGCGAGCACGGGCTCGTCGCGGCGGACGGGACAGTGAGCGGAAGCGATGTGGGCGCGCATGCCAAGCCGCAAGAGGCTCCCCCTCCGGCCGGAGCCGGACACATGGGTTCGGTATGAACCCGGTATGACGACGGCGCGTCAGGTGCGCGCGGGACCTGCCCGGGAGTACATGGCAGTAGGTCTCGGCGAGGAAAGGAGGTCGCGATGGGCAGTCTGCCCGAGCTGACCACGGGACGGTTGCTGTCATCGTGGCACCTGGATGTGCCGGCCCTGCTGCTGGTCGCCCTGCTCGGCGTGCTGTACGGCTGGGGGGTGGCGCGGGTGAGGCAGCGGGGCGAACACTGGCCCGTCCCCCGCGTCGTGGCCTTCGCCCTGCTCGGGCTCGGCACGCTCGTCGTGGCCACGATGTCCGCACTCGCCGTGTACGACCGGGTGCTGTTCTGGCCGGCCGCCGTCCAGAACGTCCTTCTCGACCTGATCGCTCCGCTCGGGCTGGCCCTGGGCGATCCGCTGCGCCTGGCTCTGAGCGCCCTGCCCGGGCCGGCCGTCGGCCGCGTGCGGCGGGCGATGGCCGGGCGAACGGTGCGGCTGCTCACCTTCCCGCTGGTCAGCACGGCCCTGGTCCTCGCGACCGAGCTGACGGTGTACTTCACCCCCTACTTCGCGACCGCCCTGCGTGACAGCTGGCTGCACGAGCTGATGTACCTGCACCTGCTGCTCGCCGGATGCCTGTTCGTGGTGCCGGTACTCACCCGCGAGCAGGCACTGCCGAGGTGGTGCACCCATCCGGTCAGGGCGGCGCTGGTGTTCCTCGACGGCATCATCGACGCCGTGCCGGGCATCGTGGTCATGACCCACGGCACTCTGATCGCCGGGGCCTGGTACCTGCACCATGCGCCTTCCTGGGCCCCGGACACGCGGCACGACCAGCAGCTCGGCGGCGGCGCCATGATCAGCATCGCGGAACTGGTGGCATTGCCCTTCCTGCTGGCCGTCCTCGTGCAGTGGGCGCACACCGAACGCGCCCAGACGACGGCCCTGGACCGCCGCCTGGACGCGGAACTGGTCCCCGCACCGCCGGCGACGGGGGCCGCACGGGAGCAGGGTGCGGTGGCCGGCGGCGACGGACGCGGTGCGGACCTCGTCCGCCCGTGGTGGGAGACGGAGAACGGAGAAGTGGCCGAGCGCATCCGACAGCGGCGGCCGCGCTGAGCGGCGTCGACAGGCCCGCCCGGGAACCGGCGCTGACCCTTACGAACGGAGCGTATGCCGCACACGAAGATGCGTCTGGGTCCACGCAGCCCCAGCGTGCTAGCCCGGCCGGGAGACGCCCACGCAGGGACCGCCTTGGCCGCGGTGCGGCGGTCGCCGTCGCCGCGGGCCGGCGACTGCTGAGGACGAGGTCCGTCCACCTCTGTAAGGTGGCGCGCCCGGCCTCGTTAGGCCGAGCTTGAGCCGTCAGTCAGTGCCAGTTGCGCTCCCCCCGGTCGCCGTGGTCGCGGTGGTCGCCGTGGTCGTCCGGTCGTCGCTCCAGGAAGCCTCGTCGATGAAAAGTCGCGGTCGTTGCGCAGGGTGGCAGTGTCGGAGCGGTTGCCCCATACGTAGTCGCCGGGTCGATGCGGACGGTCGCGCGGCCGGCCAGGCGGTAGGAGTTGAAGGTGGAGGTGTGGCCGTCCTCACCGGACAGCTCGAGGTGTCCTGCCGCGGCGCATGCCTCACGCCTCCTCATGCCAGGGGAAGCCATCCGGGTCCGCTGCGGCACGGGGCCAGACCCGCTCATCGTCATGGCCGCGCATCTGGTCCAGGAACGGGAAGTCCTCCGGCTGCACGCCCAGTTTGGCGACAGGGCTCACTGGCAGGGGACTTGCCCATTGGGCCGGCTGCACCGAGACATCGCCGGCCCGCATCCGCGGCTGCAGCTCGAAGGTGTCGGCGGGCAGCAGGTACACCGTGCCCGGACGCCAGGGCTGCTGCTTCAGCGCCTGCGCGCTGATGGAGAAGTAGTAGTGTGGCTCGCCGAGCTGCTCGCTGCCGTTGACGATGCGGGCGCAGCCATTGAGCAACGACATCGGGTGACGGTCCCGGTCCAGGATCGCGTAGTACATCGGCCAGAGCCCGTCGCCGGCGGCGAAGACCGCGCGCCGGTTGCCGAACTCGCTGCTGTCGTCCGGCTGCCGGGGTTCGAAGCGGCTGATCGCCGGGGCGCCCGAGCCGTGCAACAGCAGTCTGCCGCGGTCTGCGACATGGCAGAGGAACTGCCATTTCGGCGCCTCGAGTCGGTAGTCGATGGGCTCATCGGGACCGCTCGCGAGCGCTTGCTCCAGCAGTCGGTCGAAGGATGCGGACGTTTCGCGGTCCGGGGATGGAGCGGGACGCGTCATCCAGTACCCAGGCAGCTTCATGTGAGCAACTTAACCGGAGCACCGCTGGGGACACCACGAATCAGGCTGGATGCGCAGCCCCAGGTCAGCAGGAAGCAGGCCGACATACGGCGGTGGTGCGAAGCGGGCTGCGATGAGGGCCAGGGAGGGCGCCGGAGTTGGGGCCTACTTCAGGCCGGAGTGGTGGCGGTTCCGGCACCGAAGTGGTGTGGGAGGAGGAGGACGAAGCGTGTGAAGTCCTGTCCGCTGCTGACCCGGGGCGACGCCAACGGGGAGGGTGTACTGGCTCTCGTTCTGGGCGACGACCAGGGGCCACAAACCGGACACAGGGCGAAGGCGGCGGCGTGTGCGGGTTCCGGCTTGGCTGACGGGATCCGATTTTCCGAGCGTTCGCCGTGCCGCATCCAACCTTGCTAGCCCGCAGGCCAATATGGGTTCGGCCTGCCGTCATCGCTCATGTGCGCCCGCTGCCAGATCCCATGCCAGCTGAACGGGATCTCCGTCACGAACCGGTGCCGCTGCCCGCACGGACATGGCGCCAGCACCCACCGGCACCCACGGCACAGCTCGATCCACCCGTGCCCGGTCGAACTCAGCACCCGCGGTCCTTCATCCCCGCAGGCCGGGCAGCCGGGCGGCTCGGCACCGTCCAGAATCGCGTTCTGCCGCCGGACATACTCGAACAGTCGCATCGACGGGTGGCGAAACGGGTCTTGATGCCAGACGTGGTCCGGTCCGTCCCACCTGCTCCGCAGCCACCACGGTCGCGGGCTCGGCACGGCCCGCCGCCCGGCCCGCTTCTCCGCCCGGCGTTGCGCGGCGTACTCCTCCGCCCGCGCGAGCCACAGCACGCGCGCCTCGTGCAGTTCCTCCACCGCTCGCACCAGCGCGTCCGGATCCGCCTCCAGGCGCCGGGGGATCGCGGCACTGAGCGTGAGGTGGTGGTACGTCGCCCGCAGGCCGTAGGGCGCAAAAAGGGTGAGGCAGGTGCGCAGCGCGCCGTGCCGCTGGTGGAGGGGAAGCCGGGCGTCGTGGACACGATCCCGGTGGGTCAGGAAGCTGGGCACTGTGTGAGCTCCAGGTCCAAGGTTCGGGCCAGGGCGGCGGTGACGGCAGCGGCGTGTGCCGGAATCACCATCACACGAGGATGATGCCGGACCCATTTCCACAGCGCCACAGGCTTTGGCTGCGGCATTGGACTCGGAGCGGCCCCACTACCTGGGCAATTCCGCGGTTCGCTCCGGGTAGGCAGCGCGGCCGTGCATGAGCAGGTCGGCCTGGAACGCGGTGTCGTACGTCTGAGTCGTGGTGCCGGCGCGTGCGGTGCTGTCTTGGGACGGGTCCGCGTTCCAGGCGAGCGGGGTCGCCGCCGCCCAGGTGCCCCCGCTGGTGGTCCAGCCTGTGCGGTCGGTGGTGACCGCGGAGAGGGAGGGCGGTCCGAAGATGACGGGGCCCTTGGGCGAGAAGGAGCACCGGGCCGGTGTCGTGGCAGTGGCCTTCGGTGTGTATGAGTCGTCGACCGTCGGCGTACCCGGCGGCCCAGGTCAGCGAGGCCGCAGTCCTCCACGGCGTGGATGAGTTGGAGGCCGGTGAGGCGAACTCTCCGGGGATGGTGAAGTCTCGATGCGTGCGTTGGCTGCGGGGGCGGAAAACCATCACGCTGGGGCTGCCGGCCAGTAGTCCGCGACGCCGGAGAACCTTGTGGGAGTGCCGTCGGCAGCGTTGTCGATGCCAGCGTGCGCGTCTGCAGCATCGAGCGGAAACGACGCCATCGCCTACCAGGCCGCACTCCACCTCGCCGTGAGGTTGTGGGTCGGGGTCAGGCAGTAGGGCGGGAATGCCAGGGGCATGCGCCTGACAACGGCCACCCCGTCCAAGCCCTCAACTCGCCATGACCCACCGGTTGGTCATCGCCGTGAGCAGGACGGTCGCGGACATGGCGCGCACTCACGTGGTGGGGCGGGAGTGCACGCTGACGGCATAGCCGCAACCCTGGTAGTAGGGATCGCCGCTCCAGGTGGCGTAGCGCTGCCGCAGGGTCAGTCCGGCCTGGGCGCACCAGTGGTCGAACTCCGTAAGAGTCACCGTCGGTTCCGGCAACGGCAGGTGTGCCGCGTCCAGGCCCATGCCCGTGACCAGCAGTCCGGCAGGGCGCAGTACGGCGGCCAGCTGCCGGACGACGGCTGCTTCGGTGCCGCCGGCCAGCAGGGGGATGACGTTCCCGGCGGCGAGCGCCAGGTCGAAGTCCGGATTCAGGCCGAGGGTGTCCAGCCGGGCCAGGTCGCCGAGGAGCCACTCCTGATGGGGGGCGTCGCGGCGGGCGACGGCGAGCATCGAGGGGTCGACGTCCACGCCGGTGCAGTGGTGGCCCAGCTCGGCGAGCCGGATCGCGATCCGGCCGGTGCCGCAGCCGGCGTCGAGTATCCGGGCTGCGGGTTTCAGCAGCGCGGCGCAGAAGGTGGCCTCGCCGTGGATGTCGTGGCCCGACGCGGCGAGTCGCGCGAAACGCTGGGAGTATTCCTCTCCAGCTTGTCCGCCTGTCAGTTCCGACCAACGGTCGCGGGGCCCGGTCATGTTCAGCGTGCCTTCCGGTCAGCCTCGTGGGTGTAGACCTCGCGGCCTGCTACGACGGTACACAGAGCGGGGCGCGAACGGCAGTCCGGCCGGGACCTCAGCACCCGTACCCGACCCCGTGGTGCCCTCCATCATTCTCCGCGCCCCCTTCGACCGCCACCGGGTGGGAACGCCGGCTCCCAACAACCGTCAGCCGGAAGGGTCGTCGTGGACGTCGGCAAGCTTCGACATCGTCCTCAGGAAGAAGTAGGGCCGGTCAGAGACTCAGGGCAGCCGCCCTGCCCAACGGCTCCGGCCTCGACTTGCCCACCGAGGACAGCGGCATCGAACGTGTCGGCGTCGCGCTGGACACACCGACCGACCTCACCTGCGCGATCCACGGTCACGTGGTGGCGCCCGGACTTGGACGTCCTGCACGCTGCGGACCCCGCCAAGGTGTTGCATGTTCTATGCCATACCCCATAAGTTACCGACAGGTAGCTCGCTCGACGGGCCACCTCGTCGTGGGGAGGGTGGTGGGCAGGTGAGTCCGCGCAGGAGTGAGAGCCGTGACCGGATGATTCTCAGTGCTGCTGCACTGCTGCGGGAGTACGGGGCAAGCGCGACCAGCATCGACCGGGTGCTCGCCCACAGCGGAGCCCCTCGGGGCTCGGTGTATCACCACTTCCCCGGTGGGCGGACGCAGCTCATCGACGAGGCGGTGGCACTGGCAGGGGACTTCATCGCGGGCCTGATCGACGCCGCCATGCAGGCGGATCACCCGGTGGAGTCCATCGACGCGTTCTTCGCGCTGTGGCGCGACCGGCTCGTGGAGAGCGACTTCCGGGCCGGCTGCCCGATCGTGGCGGTAGCCGTCGAGACCAACGACGACGCACCCCAACTCGCCCTCTCGGCCGCCGCCGTCTTCGCCCGCTGGCAGGAGGCGCTCGCGTCCCTCTTCCTGCGGCACGGCCTCACCGAGGAACGCAGCCGGAGGCTTGGCGCCTTCGTCATCGCCGCGGTCGAAGGCGCGGTGATCATGTGCCGGGCCGAGCAGAGCACCGCCCCGATCGAGGCCGCTGCCACCGAGATCCACGACCTGGTCCTCCACGCCCTGAGCGACCGCCCCGGTGCCGAACCACGGTCCCGGCCGTAGTCCGCAGCCACTTCACCCAGTCTGCCCAACTCGAAGGAGTCGCCATGCCCTCGCTCGACCGCCACGACAATGTCTTCGTTCTCGACCTCGGAGACGGGGAGAACCGCTTCCACCCCGACTGGCTCACCGCCGTCGGCGCCGCGCTCGACGAGGTGGAGAAGGCGGAAGGTTCCCGCGCCCTGGTCACCACCGCCGCCGGCAAGTTCTACTCCAACGGCCTCGACCTGGACTGGCTGTCCGCGCACGCCGACCAGTACCACGCCTACGTCGTCTCCGTGCACGAACTGTTCGCGCGGATGCTGGCGCTGCCGGTCATCACGGTGGCCGCGCTGCAGGGGCACACGTTCGCCGCCGGCGCGATGTTCTCCCTCGCCCACGACTTCCGCGTGATGCGCGCCGACCGCGGCTACTGGTGCCTGCCCGAAGCGGACATCAACATCCCCTTCACCCCCGGCATGGCCGCCCTCATCCAGTCCCGGCTCACCCCGCAGACCGCGCATGAGGCCATGGTCACCGCCCGCCGCTACGGCGGCTCCGACGCCGCGGCCGCCGGCATCGTCGACCAGGCGGTCACCGAGGACGCCGTGCGCTCCACCGCCATCGAGATCGCCCAGGCACAGGTGAACAAGGCCGGCGACACCCTCGGCACCATCAAGGCCCGCATGTACGCCCCGGCCCTGGCCACCCTGCGCGACACCGCCAACCCGCTCGGCTGACCATCGTCCCACCGACCGCACACCCCGGCCTCGGGCTCGCCACCGGGGCCGGGGCCGTCCCAGCCGCCCACCGCATGAGGAGACAGGGCGGCGGCCGCCGCGGCGATCATCGGGAACACATCCGCAACAGCCGGGCGGGATCATCGCCGCTCGGTCTCAAGGACTCTCGCGCCGGGTGGGCTCTGTGTCCGACGGCCGCTTCGCCGCCCAACTCGCCAGAAGATGGTCAGGTCGTACACCGCACGGTCGGACAGAGGCAGATCCATGGATCGGTACGCCAGTTCCTCGCCTTCGTCGGTCTGGCGGCGCTTCTGATCGGATACCGCCGCCTGACCAAGACCGTCAGGGCCTGAGTCGATTCTGCTGAGGATCGAAGCAGACGAGCCCCATCGAGTCTGCGAGGGCCGCTGCCCAAGCAGAGACCTCCTCAGCCCTGCTCCAACTCATCGGGAAGTAGACGAGCGGTCCACCGGCCCCGCCGACCAACGGCCCCGCGGCCCAAGGTGAGGCGTCCTCCACGTCATCAGTCACATCACCCCACCGCTCAGCAAGCGCGGCAACGTAAGCCTCGATGCGCTCGGTCGGAGGAGAGCCCACCTCTGTGTCCAGGTAGCGGTCGAAGAGATCCGTGAAGACTCGACCGGCGATCCTGTCGTCCGCTGGCCGCTCGCCTTCCCAGACGGCCAAGTCGTAACTCATTCCCAGAGGCTCTCACACCGCAATGACAAGACAACGTCCACGGCCGACAGGAGCCAAAAGAAACGATGTCTAAGAGATTTCCGCTCGGGGCCCGCATGTTCGCGATCAGCCGTTCAGGACGATCGGGCGCTCGGGTGCGCGTCCTTCGACGACGGCTGCGACCGGGTCGGCGGAACTCACCGGGTAGACCGGCTCCTTAGTGGCGCCCGGAGTCCGGCGAAGGTCCATCCGCGGTGTTTGCAATCGTTGCCCCGCCTCATCCGCCCGGGCCTGCAACCCGGTCAGCAACCTCGTCCAGGTGCCGTCGCACCGCCGGCGGCGAAAGAGCCCGTAGACCGTCTGCCACGGCCCGTACTCCTGCGGCAAACACGGCCTGGGGGCCTAGGGGTGCTCCCGGAAGGCATCCGTCGACTTCCCACCCAGTGCCCTGTCCCGGCAGGCAGGGACAGGGCAGGTCGAGTGGCTCCGCGGCTCCGCCCTTAGGGGTCCTTTCACTATGCCCGTCCGGGTCGCGCGGCCTGGCACCGCACCTCGCCGCGTTGCCGAAACGCCCACGTGGCTCCTCCCCCAC
>NZ_JBVIPA010000018.1:100973-168453 GCF_055578365.1 Streptomyces sp. NPDC033131 | reverse complement strand
CTGCGGCCCTGAGCCACCGTCCGGGTCTTGCGGATCTCGAACATCGCAACCCCTTGAACTGGGGGTGTTGCGACGATCGCTAGAACCTAAGGGGGAAGGGCGGTGGCGGGGCCTTCGGTACAAAGAAAGGTGAGTCCGTGCCCGCGTGGCGAACGCAGGTCGCGCACAGACTCGGGGTGCCGGACGGGAGCGGATGAGAGGGCCCGCTCGATTCCCTCCGGCGGTCAGATCAAAGAAGGGGTTCAGCCCTTGAGGGTCGCGACCTTCGACGCCAGCGCCGACTTCTTGTTGGCGGCCTGGTTCTTGTGGATGACGCCCTTGGAGACGGCCTTGTCGAGCTGACGCGCAGCCGCGCGCTGGTACTCGGTGGCCTTCTCGACGTCACCCGCGGCAGCGGCCTCGCGGGCCTTGCGGATCGCGGTCTTCAGGGAGGACTTGACGGCCTTGTTGCGCAGCCGGGCCTTCTCGTTGGTCTTGATCCGCTTGATCTGGGACTTGATGTTCGCCACTGATGAGCCTCTACAGGTTCAGGCACGGAGCCGCACGGGTCCCGCACCGATGATTTTCCAGAAGTCGTGTCTCGTGCTGAGAGGGCAGGAGACACAGCCACCCAGACTACCAGCGGGCGTCCGAGTGGCCCAAACCGGTCGCCGGTCCCCGCCCGTGGGACCATGGAGGCTACGTATCGATCCGACCCGAGACCGCAGACACTGCGGACGCCTCAAGAATCAGGACCCTGCGTGCCCGCGATCCCCAGCCATGTGCCCGAGCCGAGCCGTACCGACCCGGCGCTGCTCCGCAACTTTTGCATCATCGCGCACATCGACCACGGCAAGTCCACGCTCGCCGACCGGATGCTCCAGCTGACCGGTGTGGTCGAGCAACGGCAGATGCGTGCTCAGTACCTCGACCGCATGGACATCGAGCGTGAGCGCGGCATCACGATCAAGTCACAGGCCGTGCGTCTGCCGTGGGCTCCCACCCATGACAAGACCAACACGCACATCCTCAACATGATCGACACCCCGGGGCACGTCGACTTCACCTACGAGGTCTCGCGGTCGCTCGCGGCCTGCGAGGGCACCGTGCTTCTCGTCGACGCCGCCCAGGGCATCGAGGCCCAGACCCTCGCCAACCTCTACCTGGCGATGGAGAACGAGCTCACCATCGTCCCGGTGCTGAACAAGATCGACCTGCCGGCCGCCCAGCCGGAGAAGTTCTCCGAGGAGCTCGCCAACCTCATCGGCTGCGACCCCGACGACGTGCTCAAGGTCTCGGCGAAGACCGGCATCGGCGTGGACGCGCTGCTGGACCGGGTGGTTCGCGACGTACCGGCCCCGGTCGGCGTCAAGGACGCCCCCGCCCGCGCGATGATCTTCGACTCGGTCTACGACTCGTACCGGGGCGTGGTCACGTACGTCCGTGTCATCGACGGCCAGCTCAACAAGCGCGAGCGCATCAAGATGATGTCGACCGGCGCCACCCACGAGCTCCTCGAGATCGGCGTCTCGTCCCCCGAGATGACGCCGGCCGACGGCATCGGCGTCGGCGAGGTGGGCTACATCATCACCGGCGTGAAGGACGTCCGTCAGTCCAAGGTCGGTGACACCATCACCAGCAAGGACAAGGGCGCCACCGAGGCCCTGGGCGGGTACAAGGACCCCAAGCCGATGGTGTTCTCCGGCCTCTATCCGCTGGACGGCTCGGACTACCCGGACCTGCGCGAGGCGCTGGACAAGCTCCAGCTCAACGACGCCGCCCTGGTCTACGAGCCGGAGACCTCCGCGGCGCTCGGCTTCGGCTTCCGCGTCGGCTTCCTCGGCCTGCTGCACCTCGACGTCATCCGTGAGCGCCTGGAGCGCGAGTTCAACCTCGAACTCATCGCCACCGCGCCCAACGTGGTCTACCGCGTGATCATGGAGGACGGGAAGGAGCACACGGTCACCAACCCGAGCGAGTTCCCCGAGGGCAAGATCGACAAGGTCTTCGAGCCGGTCGTCCGGGCCACGATCCTCGCGCCGAGCGAGTTCATCGGTTCGATCATGGAGCTGTGCCAGACCCGCCGCGGCACCCTCCTCGGCATGGACTACCTCTCCGAGGACCGCGTCGAGATCCGCTACACGCTGCCGCTCGCCGAGATCGTCTTCGACTTCTTCGACCAGCTGAAGTCCAAGACCCGCGGTTACGCCTCGCTGGACTACGAGCCCACCGGCGAGCAGGACGCCCAGCTGGTGAAGGTCGACATCCTGCTGCACGGCGACCGCGTCGACGCCTTCTCCGCCGTCACCCACAAGGACGCCGCGTACGCGTATGGCGTACGGCTCGTCGCCAAGCTGCGCGAGCTGATCCCGCGCCAGGCCTTCGAGATCCCCATCCAGGCCGCCATCGGCTCCCGGGTGATCGCCCGCGAGACCATCCGCGCCATCCGCAAGGACGTCCTCGCCAAGTGCTACGGCGGTGACATCTCGCGTAAGCGGAAGCTGCTGGAGAAGCAGAAGGAAGGCAAGAAGCGGATGAAGATGGTCGGTTCCGTGGAGGTTCCGCAAGAGGCCTTCATCGCCGTTCTGTCCAGCGACGAGAACGCGGGTTCCGGCAAGGGCAAGAAGTAGCCGTCCTTTACCGCGAGACTGGGGGCCTGCCGCGTGTTCACGGGGCAGGCCCCTACGCGTGCGTAGTGTCGCTCTCTGTAGGAAGTGACAGGCCGCGGCCCCTTACGCACCGGCCGGTCGCGCTTTACTCTGATCCCTGCTCGGTAGTTACTCGTGAGTTAAACAACAGCCGCAATGAGCCAGCCGCGCAGCCGCGGGCCCCGGAGGATGTCGTGAGCGACACACAGACACTGATCGAGAACCGTCCGCCGACCGTGGCGGCCGTTTTCCTGGAGCGCGTGGCGGCCACACCGGACGCCGAGGCGTACCGCTACCCCGTGCCTCCGGCCTCCGGCCAGGGGTCGGACGACTGGAAGTCGCTGAGCTGGGGGCAGACCGCCGAGCGGGTCTTCGCCATCGCGGCCGGGCTGATCGAGCTCGGTGTGCAGCCGGAGCAGCGGGTCGCCCTCTCCTCCTCGACGCGGGTCGAGTGGATCCTCGCGGACCTGGGCATCCTGTGCGCCGGCGCCGCCACGACCACGATCTATCCGCAGACCAACGCCGACGAGTCCGCGTTCATCCTCTCGGACTCCGGCAGCAAGGTCCTGTTCGCGGAGAACGCCGAGCAGCTCGCCAAGGCGCGGGAGAAGCGCGCCGAGCTGCCCGACCTCACCCATGTCGTGGTGATCGACCCGGCCGGCGCGGAGACCGGCGACTGGGTGCTCACGCTCGCCGAGCTGGAGCAGCGCGGTGCCGCGTACCTGGAGAAGAACCCCGACCTGATCAAGGAGAAGGTCGGCGCGATCACCAAGGACCAGCTCGCCACCCTCATCTACACCTCCGGCACCACCGGACGCCCCAAGGGTGTCCGCCTGCCGCACGGCAACTGGTCGTACATGGCGAAGGCGACCGCCGCGACCGGGCTGATCAGCGCCGACGACGTGCAGTACCTGTGGCTGCCGCTCGCACACGTCTTCGGCAAGGTGCTCACCTCGGGACAGATCGAGGTCGGGCACGTCACCGCCGTCGACGGCCGTGTCGACAAGATCATCGAGAACCTGCCGGTCGTCCAGCCGACGTACATGGCGGCCGTCCCGCGCATCTTCGAGAAGGTCTACAACGGGGTCGCCGCGAAGGCCCGGGCGGGCGGCGGCGCCAAGTACAAGATCTTCCAGTGGGCCGCCGAGGTCGCCCGCGAGTACGCCAAGGTCACCCAGGACAACTTCCGGCGCACCGGCACGGCGTCGGCGCCCTTCGGGCTCTCCGCCAAGCACAAGGTCGCGGACGCGCTGGTGTACGCCAAGATCCGCGAGGCCTTCGGCGGCAACCTGCGTGCCTGTGTCTCCGGCTCGGCCGCGCTCTCGCCCGAGATCGGCTACTTCTTCTCCGGCGCCGGCATCCACATCCTCGAGGGCTACGGCCTCACGGAGTCGTCGGCCGCCTCCTTCGTGAACCCCGGGGAGGCCTACCGCACCGGCACGGTCGGCAAGCCGCTGCCCGGCACGGAGGTGCGCATCGCGGACGACGGCGAGATCCTGCTGCGCGGCCCCGGCATCATGGAGGGCTACCACGGGCTGCCCGAGAAGACCGCCGAGGTCCTGGAGGCGGACGGCTGGTTCCACACCGGTGACATCGGCGAGCTGTCGCCCGACGGGTACCTGCGGATCACCGACCGCAAGAAGGACCTCATCAAGACGTCCGGCGGCAAGTACATCGCGCCCGCCGAGGTCGAGGGGCAGTTCAAGGCGGTGTGCCCGTACGTCTCCAACATCCTGGTCCACGGGGCCGACCGGAACTTCTGCACGGCGCTCATCGCGCTGGACGAGGTCTCGATCCTCGACTGGGCGAAGGAGAACGGGCTGGAGGGGAAGTCGTACGCGGAGGTGGTCGCCGCGCCGGTGACGGTCTCGATGGTCGAGGGGTACGTGGCGCAGCTCAACGAGGGGCTGCAGCGGTGGCAGACCATCAAGAAGTTCCGCTTGCTGCCGCGGGATCTCGACATCGAGCACGGTGAGATCACGCCGAGCCTGAAGCTGAAGCGGCCGGTTGTCGAGCGGGAGTACAAGCACCTGATCGACGAGATGTATGCGGGGTCGCGCGAAGCGTAGGGAGCGGCGGGGGACTGTTCGGCGGCTGACGGTCCGTTGTGGCTGGTCGCGCAGTTCCCCGCGCCCCTGAAGCAGGTCAGTATGCGCCTCCTCTTGCTATGAGTCGGCGTAGCTCCCTGACCTGCGCGCGCAGTGCTGGTACGTCCACAGGGGTGTCCCCGTCCAGCTGGGCCTCCAAGGCCGTCAGGCCCGCGCTCACCTCGCCGTAACTGTCCTGTTCCCGCCTCAGCAGCCGCTCCAGCTGCTGGTTCTTGCGGTGCAGGTCCAGGAACACGGTGACCTTGGCCCGGAGGACCCACGGGTCGAACGGCTTGGTCAGATAGTCGGCCGCTCCCGTCGCGTAGCCGCGGAAGGCGTAGCCGGTGTCGTCCTCCGCACCGGTCAGGAAGATGATCGGGACGTCCTTGGTCTGGTCGAGCCGCTTGATGTTCGCGGCGGTCTCGAAACCGTCCATGCCCGGCATGCGTACGTCGAGCAGGACGAGCGCGAACCGCCGTCGGAGCAGTGCCTTCATCGCCTCCTCGCCCGAACGCGCGCGGAAGAGCGGTTCGTTGAGGGACCCCAGGACGGCCTCCAGCGCGATCAGGTTGTCCTCCATGTCGTCGACCAGGAGGATGCCGGCGCGCTCACCGGTTGTTGCCTCAGCGCTCATGTGACTGGCCTCATTCAGTCGTCCGTCGGCGGGACCGCGGCCTCCTCGGCATCGGCGTGCTCCTCGTCCGCCACGCTCTCGGGGTCCAGGAGTGCGCAGACGACGGTCAGCAGCTGGTCGACGTCCACCGGCTTGGGTACGTAGTCGTTGGCGCCCCGCGCGATGGACTTCTCGCGGTCTCCCGGCATCGCCTTCGCGGTGAGGGCGACGATGGGCAGGCCGGTCCAGCGGGGGGTGCGGCGGATGGCGGCGATGGTCTCGTAGCCGTCCATCTCCGGCATCATGATGTCCATCAGGACGAGTTGGACGTCCGGGTTGCGTTCCAGCGTCTCGATGCCCTCGCGCCCGTTCTCGGCATAGAGGACGGGCATGCCGACCCGGCCCAGGACATGGGTGAGGGCGAAGACGTTGCGGATGTCGTCGTCGACGATCAGCACCCTGCGCCCGGCCAGGACCTGCCCCGCACGCCCCGCCTTCCACGCCTCCAGTTTGACCGGCGCGGGCCAGGAGTCCTCCGGCTCGTGGGTGGTGGGGAAGAGCTCGGTGGACAGCTCGTCCGGCACCGGCGCGGGCCGGTCCTCCGGGGCCGGGCCGGTCGCCGAGTGGCCGGGGCTGATGACGGGGACGTACAGCGTGAAGGTGGACCCCTTGCCGGGCTCGCTCTCGGCGACGATACGGCCGCCCAGCAGGCCCGCGATCTCCCGGCTGATGGACAGCCCCAGGCCGGTGCCGCCGTACTTGCGGTTCGTGGTGCCGTCGGCCTGCTGGAACGCCTCGAAGATCACGGGGAGTTTCTCGCGGGCGATGCCGATGCCGGTGTCGGAGACCGCGAAGGCGATCACGTCGTCGCTGTCGCGGACGTAGCGGTGCTCGGGGTCCTTCATACGGTTCACGCGCAGCTCGACCCGGCCCGCGGCGGTGAACTTGATCGCGTTGGAGAGCAGGTTGCGCAGGATCTGCTGGAGGCGCTGCTCGTCCGAGTACATCTCCCGCGGTACGTCCTCCCCGACCGCCACCTCGAAGGCGAGTCCCCGGTCGATGGTGAGGGGGCGGAACGTGGCGTGGACGTAGTCGAGCAGCTTGATGAGGGGGAGCCTCTTCGGGCGTACGTCCATCCGGCCGGCCTCGATCTTCGACAGGTCGAGGATGTCGTTGATCAGCTGGAGGAGGTCGGAGCCCGAGCGGTGGATCGTCGACGCGAACTGCACTTCCTGGTCGGACAGACGGCCGTCCGGGTTGTCGGACAGCAGACGCGCCAGGATCAGCAACGAGTTGAGCGGCGTGCGCAGTTCGTGCGACATGTTCGCCAGGAACTCCGACTTGTACTGCGAGGACGTGGCCAGCAGGGCGGCCTTCTCCTCCAGTTCGGCGTTCGAGCGCTGCAACTCCGCCTGCTGCTTCTGGAGTTCGTCGGAGCGTTCCTGGAGCTGCATGGCCAGGCGCTGGGACTCGCCGAGCAGGGACTCCGTGCGGGAGTTGGCGATGATGGTGTTGATGGCGACGCCGATGGTGTTCACGAACTGGTCGAAGAAGGCCAGGTGGACGTCGGAGAAGCGGGAGAAGGAGGCCAGCTCGATCACGCCGAGGAGCTTGTCCTCGAAGAGGATCGGGATGATGACGACGCTCGCCGGGGCCGCCTCGCCGAGACCGCTGTTGATCTTGATGTAGTCCGGCGGGGCCTCCTCCACCAGGATCCGCTTCTTCTCCCGCGCGGCCTGGCGGACGAGACCGTGCACCGGCATGGCTCCCGTGTCGACGGTCGCGCTCTGCGCCGAGCCGTACCCGGCGATGAACGCGAGCCCCTTCGCCGGAACCGCCGTGTGCAGAGAGGTGCCGTCCTCGTCGGGGTCGGCCAGGAAGAACGCGCCGTACTGGGCGTTCACCAGCGGGGTCAGCTCGCGCAGGATCAGGTCGGCGACCTCCATCAGGTCGCGGTGGCCCTGCATCAGGGCGGCCAGGCGGGCCAGGTTGGACTCCAGCCAGTCCTTCGCGCGGGTCGTCTCGCGGAGGTTGGCCACCATCAGGTTGATGTTGTCCTTCAGCTCGGTGACCTCGCCCTGCGTCTCCACCGTGATCGACCGGGACATGTCGCCCTGGGCCACCGCGGAGGCCACCTCGGCGATCGCGCGGACCTGGGTGGTCAGGTTCAGCGCGAGCTCGTTCACGTTCGTCGTCAGGCGCTTCCAGGTGCCGTAGACGCCCTCCACCCGTGCCTGGCCGCCGAGCTGGCCCTCGGAGCCGACCTCGCGGGCCACGCGGGTCACCTCGGAGGAGAAGGAGGAGAGGGTGTCGACCATCGTGTTGATGGTGGTCTTCAGCTCCAGGATCTCGCCGCGCGCGTCCACGTCGATCTTCTTCGACAGGTCGCCCTGCGCCACCGCCGTCGCCACCTGGGCGATGTTCCGCACCTGCGAAGTGAGGTTGTCGGCCATGTAGTTGACGTTGTCGGTCAGATCCCGCCAGACGCCGGAGACGCCCAGCACCTGCGCCCGGCCGCCGAGCCGGCCGTCGGTGCCGACCTCGCGGGCCACGCGGGTCACCTCGTCGGCGAAGGCCCGCAGTTGCTCCACCATCGTGTTGACGGTGTCCTTCAGTTCCAGGATCTCGCCGCGCGCGTCGACCGTGATCTTCTTGGACAGGTCGCCGTTGGCGACGGCGGTGGTGACCTGGGCGATGTTCCGCACCTGGGAGGTCAGGTTCAGCGCCATGAAGTTGACGTTGTCGGTGAGGTCCTTCCAGACCCCGCTGACGCCCCTGACCTGGGCCTGACCGCCGAGGTTGCCTTCGGTGCCGACCTCGCGGGCGACGCGGGTCACCTCGTCGGCGAAGGCGGAGAGCTGGTCGACCATGGTGTTGATCGTGGACTTCAGCTCCAGGATCTCGCCCTTCGCCTCGACCGTGATCTTCTTGCCGAGGTCGCCCTGAGCCACGGCGGTGGAGACCAGGGCGATGTTGCGCACCTGGGAGGTCAGGTTGTCCGCCATGAAGTTGACGTTGTCGGTGAGGTCCTTCCAGACGCCGGAGACCCCCCGAACCTGGGCCCGGCCGCCGAGGTTGCCTTCGGTGCCGACCTCGCGGGCGACGCGGGTCACCTCGTCGGCGAAGGCGGAGAGCTGGTCGACCATGGTGTTGATCGTGGACTTCAGCTCCAGGATCTCGCCCTGCGCGGCCACCGTGATCTTCTGGCTCAGGTCGCCGTTGGCGACCGCGGTGGTCACCTGGGCGATGTTGCGGACCTGGGAGGTCAGGTTCGAGGCCATGAAGTTGACGTTGTCGGTGAGGTCCTTCCAGACCCCGGACACGCCCCGCACCTGGGCCCGCCCGCCCAGCTGGCCCTCGGTGCCGACCTCGCGGGCCACCCGCGTGACCTCGTCGGCGAAGGCGGACAGCTGGTCGACCATCGTGTTCACGGTCAGCTTCAGTTCGAGCAGCTCGCCGGTCGCCTCGACCGTGACCGTGCGGGTCAGGTCACCGCGGGCCACCGCCGTGGTCACGAGCGCGATGTCACGGACCTGGGCGGTCAGCCGGGACGCCATGGTGTTGACCGCCTCGGTCACGTCCCGCCAACTCCCGGACAGGCTCGTCACCTTGGCCCGCCCGCCGAGCCGCCCCTCGGTGCCGACCTCGCGCGCCACCCGGGTCACCTCGCCGGTGAACAGGGACAGCTGGTCGACCATCTTGTTCACGGCCCGGCCGAGCCGGCGCAGATCACCGCGCAACTGCCTGCTGCCGTCGTGCAGATCGACCCGCTGGGTCAGGTCGCCGCCGGCCACCGCGTCCAGGACACGCGTGGCGTTCGCCGCCGGGGCGACCAGGGCGTCGAGCACCTGGTTCACGTCGTTGACCCGGGAGGTCCAGGCGCCCTGGCCCGGGCTGGCCGAGAGGCGTTCGTCGAGCCGGCCGTACCGCACCAACTCCCGCTTCACCCGCTGCACTTCTGTGTTGAAGTGGGTGCTGCGGTCCATGATCTGGTTGAAGACGGCGGTCAGTTCGGCCACCAGGCCGTGGCCGGATTCCGGCACCTTCGAGAAGTCACCGTCCCGGGCCGCCGTCATCGCGGCGAGCAGAGGACGCAGATCCGATGCTCGAATCAGGCCATCTTTGTGCTCCTGTTCGAGCACACGTGTAGCACTGTTCTCACTCATGGCGGCCCACTTCGGTAACTCGGCGCTTATGGGCGGGGCCAGTCTGTCACTCTGTCGGCATCGACTGAGGCGTATTCGTCCGAACCGCTGTGGGAGCTGTAGATGGGGGCCATTTCGACGCGACGGGAGACCATTTCCCGTGCCTCTGATGCGCCTGCGCACCCGGGGGTGCCCCTGCGCACCGGAGCGCCTGCACCCGCAGACGCGCCCCCGCGCTCGCAGTTGCACGCCCCCCTGCCCGGCAGCTCCCTCGCGCCGGGCGCCGCCCGCGCGCTGTTACGCGCCGCGCTCGCCGAATGGGCCGAGCGCGCGCTGCCCGGCACCGAGCACCTCACCGAGCTCCTGGCCGGCGACGCCCTGGTCGTCGTCAGCGAGCTGGTCACCAACGCCGTCGTGCACGCCGGCACCGACGTCGAGCTGGACTGCCGGCTGGAACCGGAGACCGGCGCCCTCGTCGTCGAGGTCCTCGACCACCACCCCTCGCGCGCCCCACGCGACGCCGCCGAACCGTCGTCCGAGACACCCGAGTACGGGCGCGGCCTCAGACTGGTCGCCGCGCTCTCGGAGTCCTGGGGCATCACCTACCGCACCGGCGCCAAGACGGTGTGGGCGCGGCTGCCCGCGCAGGGGGAATCGGCCGCCGACGCGCGAGAGGCGTACACGGGGGAGCGCGAGCTGCGGGTGGCCGAGATACTCGCCCCGGAGCCGCAGCGCACCGAGCAGGACCAGGACTGGCTCAACCGGGGCGCCCTGTCCTTCCTCGCCGAGGCCTCCGACCTGCTCGCCGGGCAGCTCGACGAGAACCTGGTGGCCGCGCTCGCCGGACAGCTGATCGTGCCGCGGCTGGCCGAGTGGTGCGCGGTGTGGCTGGAGGACGAGGCCACCGGCGGCCGCGGCCGCTGGGCGGCCGACGGGTCCGGACCGCGCCTGGCCCGCGTGTGGCACGGCAGCGAGAACCGCATCGAGGAACTGCGCCAGGCCCTGGAGAAGGAACCGCCGTACCCGCCCGACCCGGCACGGCCGGGGCCCGCCCCCTTCCCCTGGCCCGGCGGGGCACTGGGCCCGCACGGAACGCACGGCTCCGCGCTCGCCTACCGGCTGACGGCCGGCGGCCGTCCGCTCGGCACCCTGGTCATCGGCCGGTCCGGGCTGCCCGGCTTCGCCGACGAGATCACCGGCCTGGTCGAGGACCTGAGCCGCCGGGTGGCCCTCGCCATCGGCGCGGCCCGCCAGTACGCCCGGCAGGCCACCATCAGCGCCGTACTGCAGCGCGGCCTGCTGCCCGGTGCGGTCGCCGAGATACCGGGGGTGCGCAGCGCCCTGGTGTACGAGCCGTGCGACAAGGGCGGACCCAGCGGCGACTTCTACGACCTGTTCCCGGCCGGCGACGGCCGCTGGTGCTTCGCCGTCGGCGACGTCCAGGGCAAGGGGCCCGAGGCGGCCGTCGTCATCGGCCTCGCCCGGCCCTGGCTGCGGCTGCTGGCCCGCGAGGGCTACCGCGTCGCCGACGTCCTGGACCGCCTCAACCAGCTGCTCCTCGACGACGCGACGGAGGCCGCGGACGCGGCGGCCCGCGCGCTGGTCTCCGCGGGCGGCCGGCCGATGGCCCCCGGGGACGGCCCGCAGACCCGCTTCCTCTCCCTCCTCTACGGCGAGCTGACCCCCTTCGACGGAGGAGTGCGCTGCACCCTCGGCTCCGCCGGACACCCGCTGCCGCTGCTGCTCGGCGCGGACGGCGAGGTCCGGACGGCCGCGCACCCGCAGACCCTCCTCGGGGTCGTCGAGGACGCCACATACACCAGCGAGACCTTCGAACTGCGCCCCGGCGACAGCCTGCTGTGCGTGACCGACGGGGTGACCGAGCGGCGCAGCGGCTCGCGCCAGTTCGACGACGAGGACGGGCTGGCTCAGGCGCTTGCCGGGTGCGCGGGGCTCGACGCGGAACTGATCGCGGAGCGCATCAAACGGCTGGTGCACGAGTTCGGGGTACGGCCGCCGGAGGACGACCTGGCCCTGCTGGTGCTGCAGGCCGAGTAGGCCCGGGGCGCGCGTGCTGGACAATGGAGGGCATGCCTTCCGCACTCCCCGACGGCGAGCCCGTCCCCGACGACGGCGCCCTGCCCGCGCCCGCGCTCGCCGGGGCGGCCGACCGCCCCCTCGGGTTCTACCTGCACGTCCCGTACTGCGCGACCCGCTGCGGCTACTGCGACTTCAACACCTACACGGCGACCGAGCTGCGCGGCACCGGCGGCGTCCTCGCCTCCCGCGACAACTACGCGGACACCGTGATCGACGAGATCCGGCTGGCCCGCAAGGTCCTCGGCGACGACCCGCGTGAGGTCCGCACGGTCTTCGTCGGCGGCGGCACCCCCACGCTGCTGGCCGCGGGGGACCTCGTCCGGATGCTGGGCGCGATCCGCGACGAGTTCGGCCTCGCCGCCGACGCGGAGGTCACCACCGAGGCGAACCCGGAGTCGGTGGATCCGGCGTATCTCGCCGTTCTGCGCCAGGGCGGCTTCAACCGGCTCTCCTTCGGCATGCAGAGCGCGAAGCAGCACGTGCTGAAGGTCCTCGACCGCACGCACACGCCGGGACGCCCCGAGGCGTGCGTGGCGGAAGCACGGGCGGCGGGGTTCGCGCACGTCAACCTCGACCTGATCTACGGCACCCCGGGGGAGTCGGACGACGACTGGCGGGCGTCGCTCGAGGCGGCGCTGGGCGCCGGGCCGGACCACGTGTCGGCCTACGCGCTGATCGTCGAGGAGGGCACCCAGCTGGCCCGGCGGATCCGGCGCGGCGAGGTCCCCATGACGGACGACGACGTGCACGCGGACCGGTACCTGATCGCCGAGGAGATGCTTTCGGCGGCCGGCTTCGACTGGTACGAGGTCTCGAACTGGGCGACCTCGGACGCCGGCCGCTGCCTCCACAACGAGCTGTACTGGCGCGGCGCCGACTGGTGGGGCGCGGGGCCGGGTGCCCACAGCCACGTGGGCGGCGTGCGCTGGTGGAACGTGAAGCACCCGGGCGCGTACGCGGCGGCCCTGGCGGGCGGGCGGTCGCCGGGTGCGGGCCGGGAGCTTCTGTCGGAGGAGGACCGGCGGGTGGAGCGGATTCTGCTGGAGCTGCGGCTGCGGGAGGGCGTGCCGCTGGATCTGCTGAAGTCGGCCGGCCTCAAGGCGGCCGGCCGGGCCCTGTCGGACGGGCTGCTCCAGGAGGGGCCGTACGAGGCGGGGCGTGCGGTGCTCACCCTGCGGGGGCGGCTGCTGGCGGACGCGGTGGTGCGGGACCTGGTGGACTGAGAGGTTTTCCGGGGCTCCGCCCCGGACCCCGCTCCTCAAACGCCGGAGGGGCTGATGTCAGCCTGTCCGGCGTTTGAGGACGAGGCCGTTCAGGCCGAGAGCGGGGTCTGGGGGCGCAGCCCCCAGGGACGGGAACGGGAAGGGGCGGTGGGGGCGAGAAACCGGATTGCCGCCCGGGCTCACTCCGGGGCCGTGACGAAGTCGATCAGTTCCTCCACGCGGCCCAGGAGCTCGGGCTCCAGGTCCTTGTAGGAGCCCACCCGCTTCAGGATCGCCTGCCACACCGCGCCCGTGTTCTCCGGCCAGCCCAGGGCCCGGCACACGCCCGCCTTCCAGTCCTGGCCGCGCGGGATGCGGGGCCAGGACTCGATTCCCACGGCCGAGGGCTTCACCGCCTCCCAGATGTCGATGTACGGGTGGCCGACGACCAGGGCGTGTTCGCTGGTCACCGACGCCGCGATCCGGGACTCCTTGCTGCCCGGCACCAGGTGGTCCACCAGGACCCCCAGCCGGGCATCCGGCCCCGGCGCGAACTCCGCGACGATGGCCGGGAGGTCGTCGACGCCCTCCAGGTACTCCACGACCACGCCCTCGATGCGCAGGTCGTCGCCCCACACCTTCTCGACGAGTTCGGCGTCGTGCCGGCCCTCGACGTAGATGCGCCCGGCCCGGGCCACACGCGCGCGTGCACCGGGGACGGCGACCGAACCGGAGGCCGTACGGGACGGGCGTACCGGAGCGCGGCCGGCGGAGCGTACGAGGGTCACCACCCGGCCCTCCAGGAGGAAGCCGCGCGGCTCCAGCGGGAACACGCGGTGCTTGCCGAAGCGGTCCTCCAGGGTGACCGTGCCCGCCTCGCAGCGGATCACCGCACCGCAGAATCCCGTCCCCGCCTCCTCCACCACCAGGCCGGGCTCCGCAGCGACCTCGGGTGCGGGCTTGGGCTTCTTCCACGGCGGAGTCAGGTCCGCAGAGTACTGGCGCATTCGGATGACGATAGGAGAAAACGCCGAGGAGATGACGCGGGGCCGTCACGACACGCCGAAACGCCCGGCCAGGGCGTCCCGCTGTGCCCGGACGAACGCCGCGTCGACCACCGCTCCGTGACCGGGCACGTACAGCGCGTCCTCGCCGCCCAGGTCCAGCAGGCGGTCGAGGGCGGCCGGCCAGTGGGACGGTACGGCGTCGGGGCCGGCCTGGGGTTCGCCGGACTCCTCGACCAGGTCGCCGCAGAAGACCACCCCCGGCGAGCCGGGGACGAGGACCACGAGGTCGTGGGCGGTGTGCGCGGGCCCCACGTTCGCCAGCAGGACCTGGCGGCCGCCGCCCAGGTCGAGCGTCCACTCGCCGGAGACGCGGTGGCGGGGGACCGTCAGGGCGTCGACCGCCTCGTCGGCCAGACGCGCGTCGAGCCCGTTGCCCACCGCGTCGGCCCGCAGGTCCGCACGCCCGTGCCGGGCGGCGAGCACCGTCTCGACGCCGACCGCGCCGAACACCTCGGCCCCCGCGAACGCCGCCGCCCCGAAGACGTGGTCGAAGTGCGGATGCGTCAGCGCGAGATGGGTCACACGGTGACCGGCGATTTCCTGCGCCCGCGCCCGCACCCACGACCCCTCCGCCAGGCTCGACCCGGCGTCGATCACCAGGGCCGCGCCCGCCCCGACGACCAGCCCCGCCGTGCAGTCCCACACCGGCAGGCGGCACCGGCCGACCCCGGCCGCCAGCCGCTCCCACCCCAGCTCTTCCCAAGTCACCGTCATACCGCGACGCTAGCGGGGAAGCCTCCTCGGGCACGGCTTCGCAGGCCCGGCCTTGCCCCGGGCGTACCCCACGGCCGTACACTGGCCGGGGTGCGTTGGCACTCGGATGTGACGAGTGCCAGGCGAAGAGCCGAGGGGCCGACTTTCTGGAGGTGTGCGCGATGCTGAGTGAACGCAGGCTCCAGGTGCTGCGCGCCATCGTCCAGGACTACGTCGGCACCGAGGAGCCGGTCGGCTCCAAGGCGCTCACCGAGCGGCACAACCTCGGTGTCTCCCCGGCGACCGTGCGCAACGACATGTCGGCCCTGGAGGACGAGGGGTACATCGCCCAGCCGCACACCAGCGCGGGGCGGATCCCCACCGACAAGGGCTATCGGCTGTTCGTCGACAAGCTGGCCGGGGTCAAGCCGATGACCGGGCCCGAGCGGCGCGCGATCCAGAACTTCCTGGACGGCGCCGTCGATCTGGACGACGTGGTGGCGCGGACCGTACGGCTGCTCGCGCAGCTGACGCGGCAGGTCGCCGTCGTGCAGTACCCGTCGCTGACCCGGTCGACGGTGCGGCACGTCGAGCTGCTCTCCCTCGCCCCCGCGCGCGTGATGCTCGTCCTGATCACGGACACGGGACGGGTCGAGCAGCGGATGGTCGACTGCCCGGCGCCGTTCGGCGAGGCGTCGCTGGCCGATCTGCGGGCACGGCTCAACAGCCGGATCGCCGGACGTCGCTTCGCCGACGTGCCGCATCTGGTGGAGGACCTGCCCGAGGGTTTCGACGCCGAGGATCGCGGCACCGTCTCGATGGTGCTCTCCACCCTGCTGGAGACGCTCGTCGAGGAGAACGAGGAGCGGTTGATGATCGGCGGCACCGCCAATCTCACCCGCTTCGGACATGACTTTCCCCTCACCATCCGGCCCGTCCTGGAAGCCCTCGAGGAGCAGGTCGTGCTCCTCAAGCTCCTTGGCGAGGCGGGGGATTCGGGCATGACCGTACGGATCGGTCACGAGAACGCCTATGAGGGACTCAACTCCACTTCAGTGGTGTCGGTCGGCTACGGTTCGGGCGGCGAGGCAGTCGCCAAGCTCGGCGTGGTCGGACCGACCCGCATGGATTACCCGGGAACGATGGGAGCGGTACGCGCAGTGGCACGGTACGTCGGACAGATCCTGGCGGAGTCGTAAGTGGCCACGGACTACTACGCCGTTCTCGGCGTGCGCCGCGACGCGTCGCAGGAAGAGATCAAGAAGGCCTTCCGGCGGCTCGCACGCGAGCTGCACCCGGACGTCAACCCCGATCCGAAGACCCAGGAGCGGTTCAAGGAGATCAACGCCGCTTACGAGGTGTTGTCGGACCCGCAGAAGAAGCAGGTCTACGACCTCGGCGGCGACCCCCTGTCCCAGGCGGGCGGCGCGGGCGCGGGCGGCTTCGGCGCGGGCGGCTTCGGGAACTTCTCGGACATCATGGACGCCTTCTTCGGTACGGCGTCCCAGCGGGGTCCGCGCTCGCGCACCCGGCGCGGCCAGGACGCGATGATCCGCCTGGAGATCGAGCTCGACGAGGCGGCCTTCGGCACGACGAAGGACATCCAGGTCGACACCGCGATCGTCTGCACCACCTGCAGCGGTGAGGGTGCGGCGCCGGGGACCTCCGCGCAGACGTGTGACATGTGCCGCGGCCGCGGTGAGGTGTCGCAGGTGACGCGGTCCTTCCTGGGCCAGGTCATGACCTCGCGCCCCTGCCCGCAGTGCCAGGGCTTCGGCACGGTCGTCCCGACGCCGTGCCCGGAGTGCGCCGGCGACGGCCGCGTCCGGTCCCGTCGGACCCTGACCGTCAAGATCCCCGCCGGTGTCGACAACGGCACCCGCATCCAGCTCGCCGGCGAGGGCGAGGTCGGGCCCGGCGGCGGTCCCGCCGGTGACCTGTACGTCGAGATCCACGAGCTGCCTCACTCGCAGTTCCAGCGGCGCGGCGACGACCTGCACTGCACGGTCACGCTGCCGATGACGGCGGCCTCGCTCGGCACCAAGGTGCCGCTGGAGACGCTGGACGGTCTGGAGGAGGTCGACATCCGGCCCGGCACCCAGTCCGGCCAGTCGATCCCGCTGCACAGCCGGGGCGTCACGCACCTGCGTGGCGGCGGACGCGGCGACCTCATCGTCCATGTCGAGGTGCAGACCCCGAACAAGCTCGACCCCGAGCAGGAACGCCTGCTGCGTGAGCTGGCCAAGCTGCGGGGCGAGGAGCGGCCCACGGGGCAGTTCCAGCCGGGGCAGCAGGGGCTGTTCTCGCGGCTGAAGGACGCGTTCAACGGTCGTTGACGGGTGGCGGCGGAAGGCTGTTTCTCGCCCCCGCCGCCCCTTCCCGTTCCCGTCCCCGGGGGCTGCGCCCCCAGACCCCGCTGTCGGCCCGAAGGGCCTCGTCCTCGAACGCCGGACGGGCTGAGTACGGACTTGTTCAAAGGACGTGACAACATGCCGTCATGTCCTCCGCACTGACCGATCTCTTCCCACATCCGATCGTGCAGGCCCCCATGGCGGGCGGCGTCTCCGTACCGACGCTCGCCGCCGCCGTGTCCGAGGCCGGCGGGCTGGGGTTCCTCGCTGCCGGGTACAAGACGGCCGACGGCCTGTACCAGGAGATCAAGCAGCTGCGGAGCCTCACGGCCCGCCCGTTCGGCGTGAACCTCTTCATGCCGCAGCCGGAGTACGCGGACCCGGCCGCCGTCGACGTGTACGCCCATCAGCTGGCCGGCGAGGCCGCGTGGTACGAGACCGAGCTGGGCGACCCCGAATGCGGCCGCGACGACGGCTACGAGGCCAAGCTCGCGGTGCTGCTCGACAACCCGGTGCCGGTGGTCTCGTTCCACTTCGGCGTGCCGAGCCCGGACCTCCTGGACTCGCTGCGCCGGGCCGGCACCTTCACCCTGGTCACCGCGACCACCGCCGAGGAGGCGTTCGCGGTCGAGCAGGCGGGCGCCGACGCGGTGATCGCCCAGGGCGTGGAGGCGGGCGGCCACCAGGGCACCCATCGCGACCTCCCGGAGACCGACGGCTCGGGCATCGGCCTGCTCTCGCTGATAGCGCAGGTCCGCGAGACCGTGGGCATTCCGATCGTCGCCGCGGGCGGCATCATGCGCGGCGGCCAGATCGCCGGCGTGCTCGCCGCGGGCGCGAGCGCGGCCCAGCTCGGCACGGCGTTCCTCGCCACTCCCGAGTCCGGCGCGTCCGCCGTGCACAAGCAGGCGCTGACCAACCCCCTGTACGTGCGTACCGAACTGACCCGCGCCTTCTCCGGCCGCCCGGCCCGCGGGCTGGTCAACCGCTTCCTGCGCGAGCACGGCCCGTACGCGCCCGCCGCCTACCCGGAGATCCACCACCTGACCGCACCGCTGCGCAAGGCGGCCGCCAAGGCGGGCGACGCGCAGGGCATGGCGCTGTGGGCGGGCCAGGGGCACCGGATGGCCCGCGAACTGCCCGCCGGACAGCTGGTGGAGGTGCTGGTGGCCGAACTCACCGCCGCCTGGACAGCGTTGTCGCAGGGCGGGGCGCGATGACGGCGCCCGTCTTCGTCGTCGAACACCTCGACGCGGGCGGCGGCGGGCAGTACGTCCTCGACGGACCCGAGGGGCGCCACGCCGTCTCCGTGAAGCGGCTGAAGCCCGGGGAGAGCGTCGTGCTCACCGACGGTGCCGGGCGCTGGGCCGCGTGCGAGGTGGTCGGCACCGAAGGCAAGGACCGGCTGGTCGTCCACGTGACCGAGATCTCCGAGGAACCCCCGCAGTCCCCCCGCATCACCGTCGTCCAGGCCCTCCCCAAGGGCGACCGCGGCGAGCTGGCCGTCGAGACGATGACCGAGACCGGCGTGGACGCGATCGTGCCCTGGGCCGCCTCCCGCTGCATCACGCAGTGGAGGGGCGACCGCGGTGTGAAGGCGCTCGGCAAGTGGCGGGCCACCGCTCGCGAGGCCGGCAAGCAGTCCCGCCGGGTGCGCTTCCCCGAGATCGCGGAAGCGGCAACGAGCAAGCAGGTCGCGGCACTTCTCGCCCGAGCAGACTTCGCCGCCGTACTGCACGAGAGCGGCGAAGCGACCCTGGCCACCGCCGAACTGCCCACCGAGGGTGAGATCGTGCTCGTCGTCGGACCCGAAGGCGGCGTCTCCCCCGAGGAGTTGGCGCTCTTCGAGGAGGCGGGCGCGAAGGCGTACCGGCTCGGACCCACCGTCCTGCGGACGTCGACCGCCGGGACCGCGGCGACCGCCCTGCTCCTCGGCCGCTCCGGCCGCTGGTCCTGACCTCTGCCACCGGGAGAACGGCTCGTGGAACTCGCCCAGGTACGCCTGCTCGTCAGCGACTTCGCCGCCTGTTACCGCTTCTACGCCGACGTCCTCGGCCTGAAGCCGCAGTCGGGGACCGCCGAGGGGCCGTACGAGAAGTTCAGCCCGGCCACCGGCTCCGCGGGCATCGCCCTCCAGGACCGGGCCATGATGTCCCGGATTCTCGGCGACGAGCTGGGTGACGCGGCCACCGGCCACCGCTCCCTGGTGGTGCTGCGCGTCGACGCCCTGGGCGCCTACTGCGAGCAGATCACCGCACGCGGAGCGACCCTGCTGCACGGCCCGGCCCCGATGACCGACCGGATGAGGGTCGCGCACCTCAAGGACCCGGAGGGCAATCTCGTGGAGCTTCAGGAGTGGCTGCTGCTGCGCGGCTGACGGCCACGGCGGGCAGCAGTTCCCAGCCGTCCAACTCGCCGCCACCGGACAGCAGTCCGCGCTTCGCGGCCTCGTCGACCAGGGCGCGTACGACGCCGGGTTCGTGCAGGTTGACGTAGTGGCCGTGGGCGTCGCTCACGCCGCCCGAGTGGCCGGGGTAGCCGCCGCCGGCGTCGCGCCCCTCGCCGGACCGGAAGACGATCCGGGTGCGGATGCCGTCACGGAGCAGGGTGAGGGTTTCGCGGCAGGGCTCACCGCCGCCGTGCCGGTGACGCACGTTCCACAGGTAGACGGTCCGCTCGTCCAGGACGAGCCTTCTGAGACTGCGGTCGTTGCGCATCCGTCCACGGTAGACGCGGGGCGCGCAAGTGGCCGTATGCGCTCTACCGCGACGGCCGGGACGGTGGCAGGCTGCCCTGCATGGGGGCGTTGACGAGGTTTCGGCGTCGGCCGCGCGGGCGGCGAGTGGCGGCTGTGGCGACTCTGGGCGTGCTCGCCGTGGGCGGGACGGTCGCCTGCGATCCGAGCGGGCTGAACTCCGCGACCGTGGCGTACACGACCGACCAGACCGTGACCGACGAACTGGAGCGGCAGAAGGCCGACGTGCGCTGGCTCAACTGCACGGCCTCGTACGGCGACAGCGGCTCGACGCCCACGGCCACCGAGAACGCCGTCGCGGACGTCGACTGCGAGGGCGAGACCGACGACGGCAAGGACATCACCGTCACCGGCAAGGTCACTCGCGCGGTCAGCGGCGCGTGTGTGCGCGGGGACCTCACCGCGAAGATCGACGGCAAGCAGTGGTTCCACGTGGAAGGGCTCGGAAACTGCGACGCGCGGACCACCCCGCCCGTCAACGACCCCGATCAGCCCGGGCCGACGGTCACGGTGACGGTCACCAAGACCGTGTACTGCCAGAAGGCACCCCAGTGCTGGCCCGACGGCAAGTGAGCCGCCGTCCGGGGCGGTCGGTCACGTGATCCAAACCTGGTTCAAACCCCTGTCACCGGTCGCCGCGCGTGCATAGGGTGATCGGGTGACACAGCCTGCGACCGCCGCGACCTCAGCGTATCTCCGGTTCCCCCACCTGCACGGCGAGTTGGTGGCCTTCACCGCCGAGGACGACGTGTGGCTGGCCCCGCTCGACGGCGGCCGGGCCTGGCGGGTCAGCGCCGACAACGTGCCGGTCACCCACCCCCGCATCTCGCCCGACGGCACCACCGTCGCCTGGACCTCCACCCGCGACGGCGCCCCCGAGGTGCACATCGCCGACGTCGACGGCGGCCCCGCCAAACGCCTGACCCACTGGGGCAGTTCCCGCACCCAGGTGCGCGGCTGGACCGCGGACGGCGAGGTCCTCGCGCTCAGCACCTACGGCCAGGCGAGCCTGCGCCGCAGCTGGGCCCGCGCGATCCCGCTCGACGGCGGCCCGGCCACGACCCTGCCGTACGGACCCGTAGGCGACGTCGCCCACGGCGGCCCCGGCACGGTCCTGCTGTCCGCGCCGATGGGGCGCGAGGCGGCCTGGTGGAAGCGGTACCGGGGCGGTACGGCGGGCAAGCTGTGGATCGACAGGGACGTCCGCGACGGGCAGGGTGCGGGCGAGTTCGTACGGCTGCACGAAGAGCTCGACGGGAACATCGAGTACCCCGTGTGGGCGGGGGACCGGATCGCCTTCCTGTCCGACCACGAGGGCGTCGGCGCCCTGTACTCCTCCCTCGCCGACGGCTCCGACCTGCGGCGGCACACGCCCCTCGACGGCTACTACGCCCGGCACGCGGCCGGGGACGGCACCCGCGTCGTGTACTCCTCCGCCGGTGAACTGTGGATCCTCGACGACCTCGACGGCGCCGAGCCCCGCCGCCTCGACGTACGGCTCGGCGGGCAGCACACCGACCGGCAGCCGTTCACGGTGAACGCCACCCGCTGGTTCGGGTCGGCCGCCCCCGACCACACCGCGCGCGGCAGCGCGGTCGCCGTGCGCGGAGCCGTGCACTGGGTCACCCACCGCGCCGGACCGGCCCGCGCGCTCTCCGCCGAACCCGGCGTACGGGCCCGGCTGCCCCGCACCTTCCGCGCCGAGGGCGAGGAGTGGGTGGTGTGGGTGACGGACGCCGAGGGCGACGACGCCCTGGAGTTCGCGCCCGCCACCGGCCACGCGCCCGGCGCCACCCCGCGCCGCCTCGCCGCCGGACAGCTGGGCCGCGTCCTCGGGCTCGCCATGGCACCCGACGGCAGCCGGGCCGCGGTCGCCGCGCACGACGGACGCGTCCTGCTCGTCGAACGCGAGACCGGCGAGGTCCGCGAGGTCGACCGCAGCGAGGAGGGCGACGTCACCGGGCTGGTCTTCTCGCCCGACTCGGCCTGGCTCGCCTGGTCGCACCCCGGCCCCGGCCCGCTGCGCCAGCTCCGGCTCGCCAACACCACCGACCTGTCGGTCACCGAGGCGACCCCGCTGCGGTTCCGGGACTACGCCCCGGCGTTCACCCTCGACGGCAAGCACCTCGCCTTCCTCTCCAACCGGTCCTTCGACCCGGTCTACGACGAGCACGTCTTCGACCTGGCCTTCGTGGTCGGCGACCGCCCGCACCTGATCACGCTGGCCGCGACCACGCCCTCCCCGTTCGGCCCGCAGCGGCACGGCCGGCCCTTCGAGGCCCCCGACAAGGACGAGACGCCCGACAGCGAGGGCACCCCGGCCACCCGCATCGACCTCGAAGGCCTCGCCGACCGGATCGTGCCCTTCCCGGTGGAGGCGGCCCGCTACTCCAACCTGAGGGCGGCGAAGGACGGCGTGCTGTGGCTGCGGCACCCGGTGCGCGGTGTCCTCGGCTCCTCCCGGGCCACCCCGGACGACCCGGACCCGCACACCGAGCTGGAGCGCTACGACCTCGCCCAGCAGCGCATCGAACACCTCGCCGTGGACGCCGACCACTTCGCCGTCAGCGGCGACGGCAAGCGGGTCCTGCTGTGGACCGACGGCCGCCTCAAGGTCGTCCCCAGCGACCGGCGCGCCTCGAACGACGACGACAGCGACACGAACATCACCGTCGACCTCACCCGCGTACGGCAGAGAGTCGACCCGGCGGCCGAGTGGCGGCAGATGTACGAGGAGACCGGCCGCGTCATGCGGGACCACTTCTGGCGCCCGGACATGAACGGGGTCGACTGGCCCGGCGTCCTCGACCGCTACCGTCCCGTGCTGGACCGCGTCGCCACCCACGACGATCTCGTCGACCTGCTGTGGGAGGTCCAGGGCGAACTCGGCACCTCGCACGCCTACGTCGTCCCGCGCGGCGGTCACGGCGGCGGGCCCCGGCAGGGGCTGCTCGGCGCGGACATCTCCCGTCACGCGGACGGCACCTGGGTCATCGACCGCATCCTGCCGACCGAGACCTCCGACCCGGACGCCCGCTCCCCGCTCGCCGCGCCCGGTGTCGCCGTGCGCGCCGGGGACGCGATCGTCGCCGTGGCCGGGATGCCGGTCGACCCGGTGACCGGGCCCGGGCCGCTTCTCGTCGGTACGGCGGGCAAGCCCATCGAGCTGACGATCTCGCCGTCCGGCGGGGGCGAGGTGCGGCACGCGGTGGTCGTCCCCACGGCCGACGAGGAACCGCTGCGCTACCACGCGTGGGTCGCGGACCGGCGGGCGTACGTCCACGAGAAGTCCGGCGGCCGGCTGGGGTATCTGCACGTGCCGGACATGCAGGCGCCCGGCTGGGCCCAGATCCACCGTGACCTGCGGGTGGAGGTGGCCCGGGAGGGGCTGGTCGTGGACGTCCGCGAGAACCGCGGCGGGCACACGTCCCAGCTGGTCGTCGAGAAGCTGGCCCGGCGGATCGTCGGCTGGGCCGTGCCGCGCGGGATGCGGCCCTACAGCTACCCACACGACGCGCCCCGGGGGCCCGTGGTCGCCGTCGCCAACGAGTTCTCCGGCTCGGACGGGGACATCGTCAACGCGGCGATCAAGGCGCTGGGGATCGGGCCGGTGGTCGGGACGCGGACGTGGGGCGGGGTGATCGGGATCGACAGCCGGTACCGGCTGGTCGACGGGACGCTGATCACGCAGCCGAAGTACGCGTTCTGGCTGGAGGGTTACGAGTGGGGCGTGGAGAACCACGGCGTCGACCCCGACGTGGAGGTCGTGCAGCGGCCGCAGGATCATGCGGCGGGGCGGGACGTGCAGCTGGACGAGGCGGTCCGGCTGGCGCTGGAGGCGTTGGAGACCAGCCCGGCGAAAACACCGCCCGGCTTGCCGACCTAAGGGGCGCGGGGCTGTATCGATATGCGGCTCCGCCGCGTGGGCGCGACCAGCCACAGAGCGCCCGCACTCGGCGGCGATACGATGCCCACACGCGATCAACCCGCTCACCCCCGGAGGGAACCGCATGGCAGGGGAACCGCAGGACGACTGTCTGTTCTGCAAGATCGTCGCGGGGGGCATCCCGGCGACGATCGTCCGTGAGACCGCCACCACCGTCGCGTTCCGGGACATCAACCCCCAGGCGCCCACCCACGTCCTGGTGATCCCGAAGGCCCACCACAAGGACGCCGCCGCGCTCGCCGCCGACGCCCCGGAGCTCGCCGCCGACGTCCTGCGCGAGACCCAGGCCGTCGCCGACGGCGAGAAGCTGGAGAGCTACCGCATCGTCTTCAACACCGGCAGCGGCGCCGGGCAGACCGTCTGGCACGCCCACGCGCACGTCCTCGGCGGCCGTGGCCTGCAGTGGCCCCCCGGCTGACCAGAAGGACGTAAGTCACCGTGTCCGTACGTGAACTGGTCGTCCTCGGCACCGCCAGCCAGGTCCCGACCCGGCATCGCAACCACAACGGTTACCTGCTGCGGTGGGACGGCGAGGGCATCCTGTTCGACCCCGGCGAGGGCACACAGCGGCAGATGCTGCGCGCCGGGGTCGCCGCGCACGACCTGAACCGGATCTGCGTCACGCACTTCCACGGCGACCACTCGCTGGGCCTCGCCGGAGTCATCCAGCGCATCAACCTCGACCGGGTCCCGCACGGGGTCACCGCCCACTACCCGCGCTCCGGGCAGCGCTTCTTCAACCGGCTGCGGTACGCCACCGCCTACCGCGAGACGGTCGAGCTGGTCGAGGCGCCGGTGGCGGCGGACGGGGTGCTCGCGGAAACCCCCGGCTACACCCTGGACGCCCGCAAGCTCTCGCACCCCGTCGAGTCCTACGGCTATCGCCTCACCGAGCCGGACGGCCGCCGTATGCTGCCCGACCGGCTCGCCGCGCACGGCATCAAGGGCCCGGACGTCGGCCGCCTCCAGCGCGAGGGGGTCCTCGGTGGTGTCTCGCTCGACGACGTCAGCGAGACCCGCCGCGGGCAGCGGTTCGCGTTCGTCATGGACACCCGGCTGTGCGACGGCGTGTACGCGCTCGCCGAGGGCTGCGACCTGCTGGTCATCGAGTCGACGTTCCTCGACGAGGACGAGCAACTGGCCGTCGAACACGGGCACCTGACCGCCGGTCAGGCCGCGCGGGTCGCGCGGGACGCCGGTGTGCGGCACCTCGTGCTCACCCACTTCAGTCAGCGTTACTCCGAGCCGGAGGAGTTCGAGCGGCAGGCGCGGGCCGCCGGATTCGAGGGCGAGCTGACGGTCGCGCACGATCTGCTGAGGGTCCCGGTTCCGAAGCGTCGGTGAAACCGCCGTACCATGCTTCGATGTCCCTCCCCAAAGCTGAACTGCACCTCCATATCGAAGGCACTCTGGAGCCGGAGCTGGCCTTCGAGCTGGCCGCCCGCAACGGCGTCGAGCTGCCGTACGCCGACACGGACGAGCTGCGCAAGGCGTACCGGTTCGAGGATCTGCAGTCCTTCCTGAACCTGTACTACGAGCTCATGGCCGTGCTCCGCACCGAGCAGGACTTCGCGGACCTCGCGAACGCCTATCTGGCCCGCGCCGCCGCACAGGGCGTCCGGCACGCGGAGATCTTCTTCGACCCGCAGGCCCACATCGCGCGGGGCGTCGGCATGGGGACGGTCGTGGAGGGGCTGTGGCGGGCGCTGGGGGACAGCGAGGCCGCACACGGCGTCTCCACCCAGCTGATCATGTGCTTCCTGCGCGACGAGTCCGCCGAGTCGGCGCTTCAGACCCTGGAGGCGGCGAAGCCGTACCTCGGCCGGATCACAGGCATCGGACTCGACTCGGCCGAGGTCGGGCATCCGCCGGCGAAGTTCCGCGAGGTGTACTACTCGGCAGCGGCCTTGGGTCTGAGGCTGGTGGCGCATGCCGGTGAGGAGGGGCCGCCGGAGTACATCACCGAGGCCCTGGACGTGCTCGGCGTCGAGCGGATCGACCACGGACTGCGCTGCATGGAGTCCCCCGACCTGGTCGAACGGCTCGTCCGGGACCGCGTCCCGCTGACCCTCTGCCCCCTCTCCAACGTCCGGCTGCGGACCGTCGACGTCCTCGCCGAGCACCCGCTGCCCGCGATGCTGGAGGCCGGGCTGCTGTGCACGGTCAACTCCGACGACCCGGCCTACTTCGGCGGTTACGCGGGCGACAACTTCGACGCCGTACGCCAGGCGCTGGGCCTGGGCGAGGACCGGCTGCGCGAGCTGGCCCGCAACTCCTTCGTCGCGTCCTTCCTGGAGCACGACGAGGAGCGGCGGGCGCGGTATCTGGCCGAGGTGGAGGCGTACGACTTCCGGTAGGCCAGGGTTTGGGTGCCGCATGTCGTGCTCGTTCGAGCCAACGGAAGGCGGGTAAGCGCCAGCGAGATACCCGGCCGTCACCTTCTCGGCCGTCAACGGTTGAGCTTGTGCAGCTTGGCCGTTCACGCCGAGTCGCGCTCCCGACTGCCCCCTACGACGGGACGGTTACGGGTCGCATCTCCCTGCTCTCACGATGTCACGCGAGAGCAGGGACGGGTGCGGTGACAAGCACCCACGCCGAGCGTGCCCGATTGCGCACGTTGACCCCGGCGACGACGTCGGCTGGCCCAGCGAGGCCACACCGACGGCAGCGAAAGCAATCCAGAGTGGGCCTGTTGGCCTTTTCGGTGTGCCCACAGCGCGGGCAGCGCTGCGAGGTGTAGCTCGCGTCCACCTCCAGAAAAGCAACTCCTGCCCGACGGGCCTTGTAGGAAAGGTGCTGTCCCAGTTGGTGGAACGGCCACGAGGAGAGGGTGCCCCGCTGGTCGCGTCGAAGCCGTACCCGGTCCCGGATCCCGTCCAACTGCTCGACGGCGACTCCCCTTCCGGTGCGTTGCGCGACGGACACGATCTCCTTGCTGATCTTGTGGTTCACATGTGTGGCATGGCGCTGTTCCTTGTGGGCTCGGCGGGCCGGACGGCGGATGGGCGAGCGGGTGTTCTTCCGCTCCAGCTCGGAGCGTTTGTGGGCTTGCCAGCGCCGATACCGGCTCAGACGGCGTCCTTGGTAGTTGACGTTGTCGCTGGTGGTGGCGAGGTTGACGATGCCGCGATCCACCCCGATCCAGTCGCTCGGCTCGGCGATCTCCGGGTCGGGAACCTCACAGGTTGCCAGTAGGTACCATTTGCCCTTCTGCTGAATCAGATCGCTCTCGCCCTTCCGGTGCTCCGAAAGGAGTTTCAACTGCCCCGGCTCGCCGGTGTAGCGCATGCCGCGTAGCCGACCGCCCACAGTCCAGATCGACACCGTGCGGGCATCGGTCTGCCAAGACAGGCACCGGTCGTCGAACGGTTGCGCCGCCTCCGGCCGGAAGCTGATCGGTGAACCGGTGGCCTTGCGGTACCGCTTCGATCCCTTCCCGCCCAGCAATCCCGCCTTTAGCTGCGTGGCCAGTGTCGCGTAGGCGTCCACTACCTTCCTCACCACCCGCACCGCGGGTTGCGCGGAAAGGCCGAAGGTGGCTTTCACGTCCGAGTACACGACCTTCTGAAGCCCATTGCGGTCCCGTGCCCCCGACTCGAACGCGATGACGGAGACGTAATCGGCGGCCCGATTGCAGGCGCGCAACGTCGCCTCCAACGCCTGATTTTGCTCGGGCGTAGGTAGCAGCTTGACGCGCACCATCAATCGCATGACCGTAACCGTAGGGACCTGCTCGCACGTCAGGACCTTGTTCGCACACTCTCACTCGAACAAGTGAATTCCTCACGTATGCGTGCGCGCGCGGGCTGGTTCATATCTCATCGAGTGCGACGCCGGGCCCCGGGCGCATGCGGAAGTAGGAGCCCCAGGCCGTGGTGGTCTGTAGTCCGCAGCGCCGTGCACCGAGTTACCGCCAGTGCGGTGCGCCGCCCGCGCCCGGCGCCGTCGCCTCGATCTTGCCCCTGATCTCCCGCATCACCGCGACGATCCGCTCCTCGTGTGCCGGCGTCAGCCGGGCCACCGGTACCGAGCAGCTGACGGCGTCCTGGGCGGGGGAGTCGTAGCGCAGGGCGAAGCCGAAGCCGGCGATGCCGAGGACGCCCTCCTCGTGGTCGATCGAGTAGCCGCGGGTACGGACCCGTGCCAGGTCCGCCGCCAGCGACTCCCGGCTGGTGTGCGAGTTCGGGGTGAGTGCCTCGTACGGCCCGTCGGGCAGCTCGGCGTCGTCCCGTTCGGCGAGCAGCGCCTTGCCCAGCGCGCCCACGTGGGCCGGCAGCCGGCGTCCCACCCGGCTGATGGTCCGCAGGTACTCGTGCGACTCGCGCGTCGCCAGATACGCCACGCCCCGGCCGTCGAGCCGCCCCATGTGGATCGTCTCGCCCAGCGCCTGGGAGGCCTCGTCGAGATACGGCCGTACGACGCGTACGCGCGGGTCGGAGTCGAGGTAGCTGGTGCCGGTGAGCAGGGCGTGGATGCCGATGCCGTACAGGGAGCCGGTGACGTCCGTGCGGACCCAGCCGCGCGAGATCAGGGTCTGCAGCAGCGCGTACATCGAGCTGCGCGGCACGCCCAGTTCGTCGGCGAGCTCCTGCAGTCGCGCCGGACGGTCGCCCCGCGCGGCGAGCAGTTCCAGCAGCTCGACCGTGCGCGCGGCCGACTTCACCTCGCGGACGCCTCCTGTCTCCGACATGCGTCGATCGTAAGCGCGGGTGCCCGCCCCATTGACGAGAATCGTTCGCGTATCTAATCTCCATCTTCATACGTGGATGGTGTCTACATGGGGAGATGAGTGAGGGTGAATCCTGATACGGACGCCGTGGCGCGGAGGCTGAGGAAGGGCATGGTGAACGGCGTGCTGTCGTTCCCGCTGACCAGCTTCCACGACGACGGCTCCCTCGACCCGGACGGCTTCCGCGCCTACGTCGCGGACCGGATCGCCACCGGCCCCGGCGCCGTCTTCCCCGCCTGCGGCACCGGGGAGTTCTTCTCACTGGACGAGGACGAGTACCGGCAGGTCGTCACCATCACCGTCGAGGAGGCCGGCGGGCGCGTGCCCGTCGTCGCCGGGACCGGCTACGGCTGGGCGCAGGCCGCCCGGTTCGCGCGCATCGCCGAGGAGGCCGGGGCCGACGCGCTCCTCGTCCTGCCGCACTACCTGGTCGCCGCCCCGCAGGACGGACTCGTCGCCCAGCTGGAGCAGATCGCGGCCCGCACCCGGCTGCCGCTCATCGCCTACCAGCGCGGGCAGGTCGCCTTCACGGCCGCCTCCGTGAAGCGCATCGCCGGCATCCCGACCGTCATCGGCCTCAAGGACGGCCACAGCGACCTCGACCGGCTCCAGCGCCTCACCCTCGCCGCCCCCGAGGACTTCCTCTTCTTCAACGGCGCCGCCACCGCCGAGATCCAGGCCCGCGCCTACGCCACCGTCGGCGTCCCCGCCTACTCCTCCGCCGTCCACGCCTTCGCCCCCGAGATCGCGAACGCCTTCTTCACGGCCTTCCAGGGCGGCGACGACGGCACCGTCGACAAGCTGCTGCGCGACTTCTACGTCCCGCTCGTCGAACTCCGCGACCGGGTACCCGGATACGCGGTGTCCCTGGTGAAGGCGGCGGCCCGGCTGCGCGGCCGCCCGGTGGGACCCGTGCGCGCCCCGCTCACCGACCCCTCGGCCGCCGACCTGGCCGAGCTCGAACAGCTGCTGACCACCGGACTCGACCTCGTAGGAGCCGCCCTGTGAACCTCTCCATCGCGGACATACGGCTGACGCCGATCCTGGTCGCCGACCCGCCGCTGCTGAACACGCAGGGCGTGCACCAGCCGTACACACCCCGCCTGATCGTGGAGGTGGTGACGGCCGACGGGATCACCGGCATCGGCGAGACGTACGGCGACACCAAGTACCTCGAACTGGCGCGGCCGTTCGCGCAGAAGCTGGTCGGACGCCCGGTGAGCGACCTGAACGGGCTGTTCGTCCTCGCCGACGAGGTCGCCGTCGACAGCTCCCGGGTCTCCGGTCAGGTCGACGTCGGCGGACTGCGCGGCGTCCAGACCGCCGACAAGCTGCGCCTGTCCGTCGTGTCCGCCTTCGAGGTGGCCTGCCTCGACGCCCTGGGCAAGGCACTCGGCCTGCCCGTGCACGCACTGCTGGGCGGCAAGCTGCGGGACGCGGTGGAGTACAGCGCGTATCTCTTCTACAAGTGGGCGGACCATCCGGAGGGCGTGGCGGCCGAGAAGGACGACTGGGGCGTCGCCGTCGACCCGGCCGGGATCGTCGAGCAGGCCCGGAAGTTCACCGAGCGCTACGGCTTCACCTCCTTCAAGCTCAAGGGCGGTGTCTTCCCGCCGGACGAGGAGGTGGCGGCCGTACGGGCACTGGCCGAGGCGTTCCCCGGACACCCGCTGCGGCTCGACCCCAACGGGGCCTGGAGCGTCGAGACCTCGCTGAAGGTGGCCAAGGAGCTCGGGAACGTCCTCGAGTACCTGGAGGACCCCGCGCTCGGCACGCCGGCCATGGCCGAGGTCGCCGCCGGGACGGACGTTCCCCTCGCCACCAACATGTGCGTGACGACCTTCGCCGAGATCGAGGAGGCCTTCACCCGCGGCGCCGTCCAGGTGGTGCTCTCCGACCACCACTACTGGGGCGGACTGCGCAACACCCAGCAACTCGCCGCGATCTGCCGCACCTTCGGCGTCGGGGTGTCCATGCACTCCAACACCCACCTGGGCATCTCGCTGGCCGCGATGACCCATGTCGCGTCCACCGTCCCGAACCTCCACCACGCCTGCGACTCCCACTACCCCTGGCAGTCGGAGGACGTCCTCACCGAACGCCTGACCTTCGAGGGCGGCAGGGTCACCGTCTCGGACGCGCCCGGCCTGGGCGTCGAACTCGACCGGGACCGGCTCCGGTTCCTCCACCGGCGCTGGCTCGACGACGACGGTGCGCTGCGCGAGCGGGACGACGCGGCGGCGATGCGGGTCGCCGAGCCCGGGTGGGTCACGCCGGCCGTCCCCCGCTGGTAGACGGCGGCCTCAACACAGCCGACGCGACCCGACGCGCCCCGGCGCTGCCCGGCCGACCTGCGGCGACGGTGTGACGACGGCGCTTTGTCAGCGGTGTGGTGCAGACTGGCCTGATCGGCACCACGTCAGGGAGCGCACCGTGATCGCGTCCACCGCGTCCACCGGAAAGGGACCGTCGCACATCGGAGAGGCCGGGCACCCTCGGGTCCAGGTCGACCCGCTCGCCGCCCTGCGCACACCGGGCGAGCCGCCCTGGGACGTGTACCTCACGGGCACCGTCTTCCTCGACATCATCTTCACCGGGCTCGACTCCGCCCCGGTGCGCGGGACCGAGTCCTGGGCGCGCGGGATGGGGTCCAGCCCGGGCGGCGTGGCGAACATGGCGACCGCGCTGGCGCGCCTCGGCCTGCGGACCTCCCTCGCGGCCGCGTTCGGCGACGACCACTACGGCGAGTACTGCTGGGACGCGCTGGAGACGGGCGAGGGCATCGACCTCACGCCCTCCCGCACGGTCCCCGGCTGGCACTCGCCGGTCACGGTCTCCATGGCGTACGAGGGGGAGCGCACGATGATCTCCCACGGCCACGAGCCGCCCCCCGACGCCGACCTCATCGGGGACGGCGCGCCCGAGTGCCCGCCACGCGCGCGTGCCGCCATCGCCTCGCTCACGCCCGGCAGACGGGCGCCCTGGATCGCCCAGGCCGCGCGCAAGGGAGCCCGGATCTTCGGTGACGTCGGGTGGGACGACACGGGGGCCTGGGACCTGGCGGGCCTGCCCGACCTGGAGCACTGCGAGGCGTTCCTGCCGAACGCGCAGGAGGCGATGCGGTACACGGGCGCGGCGTGTCCGCGTGCGGCCGCGCACGCCCTGACCGACCACGTCCCGGTGGCCGTCGTCACCCTCGGTGCGGACGGGGCGTACGCGGTGGACCGCCGGACGGGCGAGACGGCGGAGGTGCCGGCGATCGCCGTGGAGGCGCTGGATCCGACCGGGGCGGGGGACGTGTTCGTGGCGGGCTTCGTCACCGGCACCCTGGCGGGGTGGCCGCTGGCCGACCGGCTGGCGTTCGGCGGGCTGACGGCCGCGTTGTCCGTGCAGGAGTTCGGCGGGTCGCTGTCGGCGCCCGGGTGGTCCGAGATCGGGGCCTGGTGGCGGAAGGTGCAGTCGGTGGACGGCCAGGACCCGGCCGCGCTGCGGCGGTACGGATTCCTGGCGGGGCTGGTACCCGGGGAGGCGGCCCGGCCGTGGCCGTTGCGGCGGGCGGTGCCGACGATCGGGTTCGGGCGGTCGGCGTGAGCCGCCCGGCGCCGCGGTGACCGTCCCCCGGGGACCCGCCTCGTGAACGGCCGGCGAAAAGCCCTACGGCGTTGTCAGTGCACCGTCGTACCCTTGGTACCGCGAGGCCGCTCTCAGCTACGCGGCCCTGATGAGGAGGAACCGCAGGCCTACAGCGCCGGCCCATGACTCAGACACCCACAGCTCACACACCCGCGCAGGGGCAGGCGAGAGCACAGTTCACCGTCCCCGCCCAGCACCCCATGGTGACCGTGCTGGGTTCCGGCGACTCCCTACTGCGCGTGATCGAGAAGGCGTTCCCGGCGGCCGACATCCACGTCCGCGGAAACGAGATCAGCGCGGTCGGCGACGCCGCCGAAGTCGCACTCATCCAGCGCATGTTCGACGAGATGATGCTGGTGCTCCGCACCGGACAGCCGATGACGGAGGACGCAGTGGAACGCTCGATCGCCATGCTGAGAGCAACAGAGAGCGGCGAGAACGACGGCGAGGAGACCCCCGCCGAAGTGCTCACGCAGAACATCCTCTCCTCGCGCGGCCGCACCATCCGCCCCAAGACCCTCAACCAGAAGCGGTACGTCGACGCGATCGACAAGCACACGGTCGTGTTCGGCATCGGCCCCGCCGGCACCGGCAAGACCTACCTCGCCATGGCCAAGGCGGTGCAGGCTCTGCAGGCCAAGCAGGTCAACCGCATCATTCTGACCCGCCCGGCGGTGGAGGCGGGAGAGCGTCTGGGATTCCTCCCGGGCACCCTCTACGAGAAGATCGACCCGTACCTGCGCCCGCTGTACGACGCGCTGCACGACATGCTGGACCCCGACTCGATCCCGCGGCTGATGGCGGCGGGGACGATCGAGGTCGCGCCACTGGCGTACATGCGTGGTCGCACGCTCAACGACGCCTTCATCATTCTCGACGAGGCCCAGAACACGAGCCCCGAACAGATGAAGATGTTCCTCACCCGTCTCGGCTTCGAATCGAAGATCGTGATCACGGGTGACGTGACCCAGGTGGACCTGCCGAGCGGCACGAAGTCCGGGCTGCGGCAGGTGCAGGAGATCCTGGAGGGCCTGGACGACGTCCACTTCTCCCGGCTCACGTCCCACGATGTCGTACGGCACAAGCTGGTCGGCCGTATCGTCGACGCGTACGAGAAGTACGACAGCGAGAACGGTACGGAGAACGGCACCCACAAGGGCGCCCGTGACAAGCGGAAGTAGACCAGCACGACCATGTCGATCGACGTGAACAACGAGTCCGGAACCGAGGTCGACGAGCAGGCGATCCTCGACATCGCCCGCTACGCGCTCGCGCGGATGCGCATCCACCCGCTCTCCGAGCTCTCGGTGATCGTCGTGGACGCCCCCGCCATGGAGCAGCTGCACATCCAGTGGATGGACCTGCCGGGCCCGACCGATGTCATGTCGTTCCCCATGGACGAGCTGCGTCCGCCGTCGAAGGACGACGAGGAGCCTCCGCAGGGGCTGCTCGGCGACATCGTGCTGTGCCCCGAGGTCGCCGAGCAGCAGGGCAAGGACGCGGACACGCAGCACTCCATGGACGAGGAGCTTCAGCTCCTCACCGTCCATGGAGTGCTGCACCTTCTCGGGTACGACCACGAGGAGCCCGACGAGAAGGCCGAGATGTTCGGGCTGCAGGCCGCCATCGTGGACGGCTGGCGTGCGGAGAAGGGCCTGACCGGTCCGTCGCCGGCCCCGACCGTCTCATGAGCCCCACCCTCGTCTCCGGTGCGATCGCCCTGGTCGTCGTCGCCTGGCTCGCCGCCTGCGCGGAGGCGGGCCTCGCGCGGGTCTCCAGCTTCCGGGCCGAGGAGGCCGTACGGACCGGCCGCCGCGGCAGCGAGAAGCTGGCCCAGATCGCCGCCGACCCGACCCGCTATCTGAACGTGGCGCTGCTGGTGCGCGTGGCCTGCGAGATGGCGGCCGCCGCCCTCATCACCTACGCCTGCCTGCAGGAGTTCGCCGGAACCACCGAGGCGCTTCTCGTCGCGATCGGGGTGATGGTCCTGGTGTCGTACGTGGCCGTCGGGGTCTCCCCGCGCACCATCGGCCGCCAGCACCCGCTCAACACGGCGACGGCGGCGGCGTACATCCTGCTTCCGCTCGCGCGGATCATGGGACCCATCCCGTCCCTGCTGATCCTCATCGGCAATGCCCTCACTCCCGGCAAGGGCTTCCGCCGTGGCCCCTTCGCCTCCGAGGCGGAGCTGCGGGCGCTGGTCGACCTCGCCGAGAAGGAGTCGCTGATCGAGGACGAGGAGCGCCGCATGGTGCACTCCGTCTTCGAGCTGGGCGACACGCTCGTCCGGGAGGTCATGGTCCCGAGGACCGACCTCGTCGTGATCGAGCGCTACAAGACGATCCGGCAGGCGCTGACGCTGGCGCTCAGGTCCGGGTTCTCGCGCATCCCCGTCACCGGGGAGAGCGAGGACGACGTCGTCGGGATCGTGTATCTGAAGGACCTGGTCCGCAAGACGCACATCAGCCGGGACGCGGAGAGCGAGCTGGTGTCGACGGCGATGCGGCCGGCCGCCTTCGTGCCCGACACCAAGAACGCCGGTGACCTGCTGCGGGAGATGCAGCAGGACCGCAACCACGTGGCCGTGGTCATCGACGAGTACGGCGGCACGGCCGGAATCGTCACCATCGAGGACATCCTCGAGGAGATCGTCGGCGAGATCACCGACGAGTACGACCGCGAACTCCCGCCGGTGGAGGAACTGGGCGACGACCGCCACCGTGTCACCGCCCGCCTCGACATCACCGACCTCGGCGAGCTGTACGGCCTGGAGGAGTACGACGACGAGGACGTGGAGACCGTCGGCGGGCTGCTGGCGAAGGCGCTGGGCCGGGTGCCGATCGCCGGGGCGTCGGCCGTCGTCAAGCTTCCCGATGGGCGTGAGCTGCGGCTGACGGCGGAGGCCGCCGCGGGCCGCCGGAACAAGATCGTGACGGTGCTGGTGGAGCCGGTGGTCCCGGTGGACCCGGTCACGGTCCCCGACGAGGAGACGAAGGCGGAGTGACCCCGCAGGAGCTGCGCGCGTTCTGCCTCTCCTTCAACGCGGCCGTCGAGGACTTCCCGTTCAACCCGGAGACGTCCGTCTTCAAGGTGCGGGGCAAGCTGTTCGCCCTGACGAACCTCGACGCGCGGCCTCTGAAGGTGAACCTCAAGTGCGACCCGGACGACGCGGTGCGGCTCCGTGAGAAGCACCCCGGGCTCGTCGTCCCGGGCTACCACATGAACAAGCGGCACTGGAACACGGTCACGGTCGACGGCGACCTTCCGGACCGGCTGGTCCGAGAGCTCGTCGAGGACTCGTACGACCTGGTGGTGGCCGGTCTGCCGCGCGCCGACCGGCTCCGCCTCGACCGCCCCTGAGCCGCCCCGGCGGACCCGGAAGGTGGCGGGGGCGAGTGGGCTCCCCCGCCGTGCGGCTCCGTATGCTCACCTCATGACCGACAGCAGCGCGCTCGACCCCGAGGACCGCAAGATCGTCACCCTGGCCCGTTCGGCGCGGGCCCGCAACGGTGTGCCCGAGGGGGCGGCCGTACGCGACGAGACCGGGCGGACGTATGTCGCCGGGACCGTCGACCTCGACTCGCTGAAGCTGAGCGCCCTGCGGACGGCGGTGGCGATGGCGGTGGCCTCGGGTGCCAAGTCCCTGGAGGCGGCCGCGGTGGTGACGGACGCGGAGTCCGCGGCGCCGGAGGACCGGGCGGCCGTCCGGGACCTGGGCGGGCCCGAGACGCCGGTGCTGGTGGCAGGGCCGGACGGGGCCGTGCGGGTGACGGTTTCCGCGGGCTGATCAGGCCATCCGGCCCCAGGGCGGGCGCGGACACCGCCCGAGGGCCGGGCGGGCGGTGACCGGCCGAATATCGCCCTTGTCGTCGTCCGCCTCATGCGCATCAATGGGACCCAGCAGTTCTGACGGACCGTCAGCATTTCTCCCGTCCATCCCCACATGGCACTTCCCCACTCGGGAAGGGAGTCGGAGATCCCATGAGAGGCAAGCGAGCAGGAACAGGTGTGACAGTCGCGGTCGGAGCCCTCGCGCTCACCGGACTCGCACTCGCACCCACGGCCGTGGCCGTCACCCCGGACACCGCCACCATCACCGCCGACTGCGGAACCTTCGGCAGCGGTGAGGCCACCCTGACGGCGACGCAGGACGGCACCGCCGCCACCGTCACCGTCGACTCCGCCGCGATCACCGCGCCGATCGCCCTGGCGCAGGACTCGATCAGCTCCACCCTCACCCTGGTGGACGCCGCCGGCGGCACCACCGCCTTCACCGGCACGAAGAACGCGGCCATGGCGGCCGGCGACCCCGTCAACGTCGGCCCGCTCACCGGCACCGTGGCCTCCGGCGACACCCTGGAGGCCTTCGGCGGTTCGCTGCAGATGACCGTTTTCGGGATCACCATCACCTGCACGGCGACCGGGCCGCAGTCGCCGGGCCCGTTCGTGTTCGACTGAGCCGCGTGAACGCGGCCCCGTGCCTACAGCGCGTCGGGGCCGCGTTCGCCCGTCCGCACCCGGACGACGGTCTCCACCGGCAGCGCCCACACCTTGCCGTCCCCGATCTTCCCCGTCTGCGCGGCCTTGACGATCGCGTCGATCACGACGTCGCATTCCGCGTCCTCGACGACGACCTCGATCCGCACCTTGGGGACCAGGTCGATCTGGTACTCGGCGCCGCGGTACACCTCGGTGTGGCCGCGCTGACGGCCGTAGCCGCTGGCCTCGGTCACGGTCAGACCGTGCACGCCGGTTTCCTGCAGGGCGTTCTTGACCTCGTCGAGGCGGTACGGCTTGATGATCGCGGTGATGAGCTTCATGCCTGAGGCTTGACCTTCTGCGCGGAGGAGACGGACGCGGTGACCGGGCCGCCGTGGCCCAGGACGCCGTGATCGTATGCCGTCCAGGCGTGCGCCGTAAGGTCCGGACCGGTCCAGCCGCTGCTTGTACGGACGGTTGTGCGGGTGGTTGTACGACGGGGCTCCGTGGATCAGGGAGAATGGGGCCCATGAGCGTTCGCAGCCAGTCATCCGAGCCGTCGGAATCGTCGGAGGCCGCCCACCGGGCGGGCTTCGCCTGTTTCGTGGGCCGCCCCAACGCGGGCAAGTCCACCCTCACGAATGCTCTGGTCGGCACGAAGGTGGCCATCACCGCGAACCAGCCGCAGACGACGCGGCACACGGTTCGAGGGATCGTGCACCGGCCCGACGCTCAGCTGATCCTGGTGGACACCCCCGGGCTGCACAAGCCGCGCACCCTGCTGGGCGAGCGCCTCAACGACATCGTCCGTACGACGTGGGCCGAGGTCGACGTGATCGGCTTCTGTCTGCCCGCGAACGAGAAGCTCGGCCCCGGTGACCGCTTCATCGCGAAGGAACTGGCGTCCATCAAGAAGACGCCGAAGATCGCGATCGTCACGAAGACGGACCTCGTCGACTCCAAGACACTCGCCGAGCAGCTCATCGCGATCGACCAGCTCGGCAAGGAGCTGGGGTTCGAGTGGGCGGAGATCGTGCCGGTGTCGGCGGTCGCCGACACGCAGGTGAGCCTGCTGGCCGACCTGCTCGTCCCGCTCCTGCCGGAGGGCCCCGCCCTCTACCCCGAGGGCGACCTCACCGACGAGCCCGAGCAGGTCATGATCGCGGAGCTGATCCGGGAGGCCGCGCTGGAGGGTGTGCGTGACGAGCTGCCGCACTCCATCGCGGTCGTGGTGGAGGAGATGCTGCCGCGCGAGGACCGGCCCGCGGACAAGCCGCTCCTGGACATCCACGCGTTCGTCTACATCGAGCGGCCCAGCCAGAAGGGCATCATCATCGGGCCCAAGGGCAAGCGGCTCAAGGATGTCGGCATCAAGTCCCGCAAGCAGATCGAGGCGCTGCTCGGTACGCCGGTGTACCTCGACCTGCATGTGAAGGTGGCGAAGGACTGGCAGCGGGACCCCCGCCAGCTGCGCAAGCTCGGCTTCTGACGGAGGCGGGTCCCCAGGGGGCGCCGTCCGGGTGACCGTCCCTGGGGGCTCCGCCCCCAGACCCCCCGGCCTGTGCCCACCCACCACCCGACTCGGTGGGTCGAAACGCACCCAAGTGGCGTCAGCCGGGGGGCGTCAGCAGGTTCTGGTACCAGGTGTACGACGCCTTCGGGGTGCGTGCCAGCGTGTCGTAGTCCACGTGCACCAGGCCGAACCGCCGTGCGTAGCCCTCGGCCCACTCGAAGTTGTCGAGGAGGGACCAGACGAAGTAGCCGCGGACGTCCACGCCCGCCTCCGCCGCCCGGTGGAGGGCGCGGATGTGGGCGTCCAGGTAGGTGATGCGGGCCTGGTCGTCGATGCCGTCGTACGAGCAGCCGTTCTCGGTGATGACGATCGGGGGGAGGCGGTCGGCGTAGCGGGTGCGGAAGGTGGTGAGGAGGTCCGTCAGGGCCTCGGGGACCACCGGCCAGCCGAAGTCCGTCGTCGGGACGCCCTCGATCTCGCGGACCGAGAAGGGGAGTTCGGCGGGGATCGTCAGTCCGCCGAACTCGATGTCCTCGCCCTGCGGGGCGCCCACGCGGGTCGGGGCGTAGTAGTTGATGCCGTACCAGTCCAGCGGCTCCCCGATGACCTTCAGGTCCGCCGCCACGTCCCCCGGCATCAACTCGCCCAGTCCGTCCGGGTATTCGCCCAGCAGGACCGGGTCCGCGAACAGGCGGTTGAGGAGGAGGTCGTAGAAGCCGGCCGCTTCCACGTCCGCGGGCTCCTGCGACGCCGGCCATGTCGGGCCGTGCGAGTTGGCGATGCCGATGTCCGTGGCGCCGGACGCGCGCAGGGCCCGTACGGCGAGGCCGTGACCGAGGAGCTGGTGGTGGGCGGCCGGGAGCGCGTCGAACATCAGCTGCTTGCCCGGCGCGTGCGCACCCAGTGCGTGGCCGAACAGCGTGTGTTCGGCGGGCTCGTTGATCGTGATCCACTTCTGCACGCGGTCGCCGAGACGGCCGGCCACGAGCGACACGTACTCCGCGAAGTGCGACGCGGTGTCCCGGTCCAGCCAGCCGCCCGCCTCCTGGAGGGCCACCGGCAGATCCCAGTGGAAGAGGGTCGGGACCGGACGTATCCCCGCCGCGCACAGCTCGTCGACCAGGCGGTCGTAGAAGTCCAGGCCACCCTCGGCCCGCACCCGCGGCCAGGAGACCGAGAAGCGGTACGCGTCCACACCCAGGCCGGCCAGCAGGGCCACGTCCTCGCGGTAGCGGTGGTAGTGGTCGCAGGCCACCGCCGCCGTGGAGCCGTCCTTCACCCGCCCGGGCTCGGCCGCGAAGGCGTCCCAGACGGACGGCTCGCGCAGGTCGGCCGCTCCCTCGATCTGGTGGGCCGAGGTCGAGACACCCCACAGGAAGCCGTCGGGGAACGCAGGAAGCCGGGGTATCGGGTTCGTCGCCATGCGCCGGATCATCCGTACTGGCGGGTACGGAAGTCAACGGACAGGCGTGAACAACGAGTTACGCGCCTTCCTTGAGGACCCGCGAGATCAGCGTCCGCTGCTCCTCCGTCAGCCGGGGATCGGACGCGTACACCGTCCTCCCGTCCACGGTGATCTGGTAGCTGAAGCCGTCCGGCACCCCGATGGGCGGTGTGCCCCGGCCGGCGGCCAGTGCCTTCTCGGCCAGGGCGTGCCATTCGTGGGCATCGGCCCGGCCCGAGGTGTCCACCTCGGCGTACCGCTCGATGCCCGCGAACCCGCCCGTGCGCCTCACCTGAATACGCATGGGTCCCTGTCTAGTACGGAGTCAGAGAATGCGCACCCCGACCTGCTCCCAGGCCTTCTCCACGGCCTGGAGTTCCTCGCCGCCGTCGCCGAAGCGCTCGCGTGCCGCCTTGACGGTCAGTTTGGCGAAGTCGCCGAAGAAGGCGCGCTCGGTCAGCTCGCCGCCGGACAGGGCGTCGTACCAGATCTGTCCCGCCTTCTCCCAGGCGTGGCCGCCGAGGGCGGTGGCGGCCAGGTAGAAGGCGTGGTTGGGGATGCCGGAGTTGATGTGGACGCCGCCGTTGTCGCGGCCGGTGCGGACGTAGTCGTCCATGGTCGCGGGCTGCGGGTCCTTGCCGAGGACGTCGTCGTCGTAGGCGCTGCCCGGTTCCTTCATGGAGCGCAGGGCCTTTCCGGTGACGCTCGGGGCGAGCAGGCCCGCGCCGATCAGCCAGTCGGCCTCGGCGGCGGTCTGGCCGAGCGTGTACTGCTTGATGAGCGAGCCGAAGACGTCGGACATCGACTCGTTGAGGGCGCCCGGCTGGCCGAAGTAGGTGAGGTTCGCGGTGTACTGCGTGACGCCGTGGGCCAGCTCGTGGCCGATGACGTCGATCGGGATGGTGAAGTCGAGGAAGATCTCGCCGTCGCCGTCGCCGAACACCATCTGTTCGCCGTTCCAGAAGGCGTTGCCGTACTTCTCGTCGTAGTGGACGGTGGCGTCCAGGGGCAGGCCGTCGCCGTCGATCGAGTGGCGGCCGTAGGCCTTCAGGAAGAGGTCGAAGGTGGCGCCGAGGCCGGAGTAGGCGCGGTTGACCGTGGCGTCCTGGCCGGGGTCCTGGCCCTCCTCACGCACCTTGGTGCCGGGCAGGACGGTCTGCCGGCCGGCGTCGTAGACGGTGCGCAGAGGCCGCTGCGACGGTGCCTTCGCCGTCGGAGCGGCGGCGGCCAGGCCGTACTCGGTGGTCACCCGGCGGCGGCCGCGTTCCTGGGCGTCGCGCATCAGGGTGCGGCGGGCGGGCCCGGACAGGGCGGGGTCCTCGTTGCGGGCGAGCTTGTCGAGGACGTGGGGTGGGACGATCGTGCAGAAGACGGGCTCGAAGCCCCCGTGGGTGGTCATGCCCGGCACCCTTGCACTGCGTCATGCCGCTGTCACTAGAGGCAACCATGATTGGTGAAATGTAGGGATAAGGAGTCTCACTCTCCGTAGCGAAGTGGTATAGCGCACTTTTTGTCCCATTGATCCCTGGGGTCCCGCATACTGATACGGGCCCACGTGACCGGCGTGGCTCGGCTAGGCTGCGGAGCATCATGCGATTCGGGCTGCTCCTCCTTAGCTGCCGCGGCGAGGGCCTGTAACCGAGGCCGACCCCCTCCCCGCGGAGTTCTGGCGTTGCGCCGTCGGCCGTCCTTCCGGACCCGCCCTCGAGGAGCCCCCGCATCATGGCCAACCGCCAGCAGCCCAGTTCCATGCCGATCCACAAGTACGGCCAGTACGACCAGGTCGACATCCCGGACCGCACCTGGCCGGACAACCGGATCACCGCCGCCCCCCGCTGGCTCTCCACCGACCTGCGCGACGGCAACCAGGCCCTGATCGACCCGATGTCGCCCGAGCGCAAGCGCCGGATGTTCGACCAGCTGGTCAAGATGGGCTACAAGGAGATCGAGGTCGGCTTCCCGGCCTCCGGCCAGACCGACTTCGACTTCGTGCGCTCCATCGTCGAGGAGCCCGGCGCCATCCCCGACGACGTCACCATCTCGGTACTGACCCAGGCCCGCGAGGACCTGATCGAGCGGACCGTGGAGTCGCTGAAGGGTGCCAAGCGCGCCACCGTGCACCTGTACAACGCGACCGCGCCGGTCTTCCGCCGGGTGGTCTTCCGCGGCTCCAAGGACGACATCAAGCAGATCGCCGTCGACGGCACCCGCCTGGTGATGGAGTACGCCGAGAAACTGCTGGGCCCCGAGACCGAGTTCGGCTACCAGTACAGCCCGGAGATCTTCACCGACACCGAGCTGGACTTCGCGCTGGAGGTCTGCGAGGCGGTGATGGACGTCTACCAGCCCGGTCCGGGCCGCGAGATCATCCTCAACCTGCCCGCCACCGTGGAGCGTTCGACGCCGTCCACGCACGCGGACCGCTTCGAGTGGATGAGCCGCAACATCTCCCGCCGCGAGCACGTCGTCATCTCCGTCCACCCGCACAACGACCGCGGAACCGCCGTCGCCGCCGCCGAGCTGGCGCTGATGGCCGGCGCCGACCGCGTCGAGGGCTGCCTGTTCGGTCAGGGCGAGCGCACCGGCAACGTCGACCTGGTCACCCTGGGCATGAACCTCTTCTCCCAGGGCGTCGACCCGCAGATCGACTTCTCCGACATCGACGAGATCCGTCGTACGTGGGAGTACTGCAACCAGATGGAGGTCCACCCGCGCCACCCGTACGTGGGCGACCTGGTCTACACGTCCTTCTCCGGCTCCCACCAGGACGCCATCAAGAAGGGCTTCGACGCGATGGAGGCCGACGCGGCCGCCAAGGGCGTCACCGTCGACGACATCGAGTGGGCCGTGCCGTACCTGCCGATCGACCCGAAGGACGTCGGCCGCTCCTACGAGGCGGTCATCCGGGTCAACTCGCAGTCCGGCAAGGGCGGGATCGCGTACGTCCTGAAGAACGACCACAAGCTGGACCTGCCGCGCCGGATGCAGATCGAGTTCTCCAAGCTCATCCAGGCCAAGACGGACGCCGAGGGCGGCGAGGTCACCGGCAGCGCCATCTGGTCGACCTTCCAGGACGAGTACCTGCCCAACCCCGACAACCCGTGGGGCCGGATTCAGGTCAAGAACGGCCAGTCGACGACCGACACCGACGGCGTGGACACCCTGCGCGTCGAGGCGACGGTCGACGGCGTCGACACGGTCCTGACCGGTACCGGCAACGGCCCGATCTCGGCCTTCTTCGACGCCCTGCAGTCCGTCGGCATCGACGCCCGGCTGCTCGACTACCAGGAGCACACGATGAGCGAGGGCGCGTCCGCGCAGGCCGCCTCCTACATCGAGTGCGCGATCGACGACAAGGTTCTGTGGGGCATCGGCATCGATGCGAACACGACACGCGCCTCGCTGAAGGCGGTCGTGTCGGCCGTCAACCGCGCGGCTCGCTGACCAGCCTCACCGGCGGTTTGGGGCCCCGTTCGCCATTTTGTCCGGCGGGCGGGGTCCCGTCCTGTCCCGTCGTATACAGGCCAATCCGTGTGCAGGTCACGGGAAGGTCTCGTCACGGGTACTGACGCCAGGTCGCGGATGTGGCTAACATCACGCAAGCGCGGCGATGTTGCCGGTGGGGGCACCGCCCGCGCCCTGAAGGCTGCGGGGGAGTTACGGAGGTGCTGACGTGCTGCCAGGACGGGGACGAGACGGCCGTGCCGCCAGACCTGTGCGCCTCCTGGGCATCCGTACCGCGTGGACGCCCGTCGGGGACGGGGAGTTCTTCTGCCCCGGCTGTGGTGGCGACCGCAACTTCCAGCGGCTGACCGGGCACCGCCGCTTCACTCTTCTCGGCGTGCCCGTGCTGCCGCGCGGCGAGACCGGCCCCGTCGTGGAGTGCGCGGCCTGCCGCCACCACTTCGGCACCGACGTCCTCGACCACCCCACGACCACCCGCTTCTCCGCGATGCTCCGCGACGCCGTCCACACGGTCGCCCTCGCGGTGCTGTCCGCGGGCGGCACCTGCTCCCGTACGTCCCTGGAGGCCGCCGCGGCCACCGTGCGCGCCGCCGGCTTCGACGACTGCACGGAGGAGCAGCTGAACGCCCTGGTCGAGGCGCTGGCCCTGGACACCGGGCGGGTCTACGGCCGCCCGTGCGGGACCGGGCTGGCCATAGAGCTGCACGAGGCGCTGGACCCGCTGGCCCCGCACCTCGCCGCCGCCGGCCGCGAATCGATCCTGCTGCAGGGCGCCCGGATCGCCCTCGCCGACGGCCCGTACACCCCGGCCGAGCGCGACGTCCTGACGACGGTGGGCGCCGCCCTGACCATCTGCGCGGACGACGTGGCCCGGCTGCTGGTGTCGGCGCGGACGCCGTCCTGATACTCCCCGGGGAGTAATCCCCGCCCGCCCGTCACCCCGGGCAGTACCCCGCAACTCGCCCTCCCGCCCGACGAATCGGCCCCTCCCCGCCGGGAGTCTGGAAGCGACCCAGACACCCGACCGGAGGGGGGCCCGTTCATGGGGGCCGCAAGGACACGTACACGGCGACGGCGCGCGGTGCCCTGGGCGGTGCTCGGCCTGTGGCTGGCCGCGCTCGTGCTCGTCGGACCGCTCGCCGGGAAGTTCAGCGACGTACAGCAGAACCGGGCGGTCGACTACCTGCCCGACAGCGCGGACTCCACCCAGGTGGCGAGGATCCAGGACGAGTTGCCGGGCGGCGAGTCCACCGACCTGGTGCTCGTGTACCACCGGGACGGCGGGCTCACCTCCGCCGACCGGAAGACGGCGGCGGACCAGGTCGCCGAGGTCGGCGGCGCCTACGAGCTCTCCGGCACGGCGCGGGGCATCCCGTCCGAGGACGGCTCCACCCTCATGTACCCGGTCTCCAGTACCCAGCCCGGCCAGGACGAGGAGGCCCGGAACGCCTTCGTGGACGGCGTGCGCGACATCGCCGAGGGCACGGGCGGGCTCAGCGTCGAGGTCGGCGGGCCCGGCGCGCTCAACACCGACATGAGCAAGGTGTTCGAAACCATCGACGGCACCCTGCTGCTGGCCACCCTCGGGGTGGTCACCGTGCTGCTGATCCTCATCTACCGCAGCCCGTTCCTGTGGCTGGTCCCGCTCGCCGTCGCGGGAGTCGCCGCCGCGGTCGCGATGGCCGCCGGATACGGCCTGCACGAACTGTTCGACGTGACCATCACCGGCCAGAGCGGCGGCGTGATGACCATCCTCGTCCTCGGTGCCGGCACCGACTACGCCCTCCTGCTCATCTCCCGCTACCGCGAGGAGCTACGCCGCCACGAGCGGCCCTACGACGCCATGCGCACCGCCCTGCGCGGCTGCGGGCCGGCGATCCTCGCCTCCTCCGGGACCGTCGCGGCCGGGCTGCTGTGCCTGCTCGCCGCCGACCTGAACAGCAGCAGCGGCATGGGGCCGGTCGGCATGGTCGGCGTGCTCGCCGCGCTGGTGGCCATGACCACCCTCCTGCCCGCGGTCCTCGTGCTGCTCGGACGCCGGATCTTCTGGCCGCTGATCCCGGCCTTCGGCAGCGCTCCCAAGACCCGCCGCTCCCTGTTCGCCGCGATGGGCACCTCGGCCACCCGCAGGCCGGCCGCCGTCCTCGCGGGCGGTGCCGTCCTTCTCGGAGCGCTCGCCCTCGGCGCCCTCAACCTGCCGGGCGGCCTCAAGCAGGAGGACTCCTTCACCGAGAGGCCCGAGTCGATCGCCGCGATGCAGACCCTGGCCCGCGCGTATCCCGAGCGCAGCAGCCGTCCGGTCACCGTCATCGCCCCGGCGGACAAGGCGGGGGCGGTCCTGGACAAGGCCCGTACGACCGACGGCGTCGCCGATGTGACCGCCGGACGCAGTGGCGACGGCTGGACCGAGATCGCCGTCTTCACCACCGCCGCCCCCGAGTCGGCGGCCGAGACGAAGACCATCGAGGCCCTGCGCGACGGCCTCGACGACTCCTACGGCGCCTACGTCGGCGGACCCAGCGCCCAGCAGATCGACCTGGCCGACAGCGAGTCCCGGGACCGCACGGTGATCGTGCCGCTGGTGCTCGCCGCGGTGTTCGTGATCCTCGTGTTCCTGCTGCGCAGCCTCGTCGCGCCGCTGCTGCTGCTGGCCGCGGTGGTCGCCGTGTGGGGCGCCGCGCTCGGCATCGGGGCGCTGGTCTTCGGGCCGGTGCTCGGCTTCGGGGGCACCGATCCCGGGCTCGGACTGCTGTCCTTCGTCTTCCTGGTGGCGCTGGGCGTCGACTACGGCATCTTCCTGATGCACCGGATGCGCGAGGAGTCCCTCGCGGGCGCCGAACCGGAGGCCGCCGCACTCACCGCCCTGCGCACCACCGGCGGGGTCATCGCCTCCGCGGGCGTCGTGCTCGCCGCGACCTTCGCCGTGCTCACCACCTTGCCGCTGGTGGGGCTCGTCGAACTCGGCTTCGTCATCGCGGTCGGCGTCCTCCTCGACACCTTCCTCGTCCGGACCTACCTGGTGACCACCGCCAGCGTGCTGCTCGGCCGGACGGTGTGGTGGCCCGGGAAGCTGTCGCGGACCCCGCAGCCGGAACGGCCGGCACGTCAGCCGGAGCCGGTGTGAGCCGCTCGCACACCGTCGGGGCGTCCCTCCTCTCCCGGAGGGACGCCCTCCGGGCGGAGGATGAGCCCGTGCAGGAGACCAGCCGCCCCAGCCTCAGCGACCGGATCATCGCGGCGTTCCACCGCGACCCCCGCAGCGCCCCGCACGGCACCCGCAACGACGCGTTCCTCGTGCTCGTGCTCGTCGTGGCCGCCGTGTGCATCGGTCTCTTCACCGACGACGGCCGCCGCCCGGACGCGCTCGGCTGGACGCTGCTGCTCGCCCTGCACGTGCCGATCGTGTGGCGGCGGCGCCGCCCGCTGCTCGTCCTCGCCGTGGTGGTGGCGCTGGTCGTGCCGTATCACGCCCTCGACAACAACCACAGCGCCCCGACCCCGGCGGCCTTCACCGCGCTGTACACGGTCGCGGTCACCGGCCGGCCCCTGCGCACGATCCTGACGGGGGCCGTCGTCCTCGTCATCTCCCTGAGCGTGATGCTCACCGTCGACACCAAGCAGGCCGTCGAACTGTTGCGGATCTCCGGCTGGATCATCGCCGTGCTCTTCTGCGGCGTGGACGTCCGCTACTACCGCCAGTACGTCGCCTCGATCGTGGACCGCGCCGACCGCGCCGAACGCACCCGCGAGGAGGAGGCCCGCCGCCGGGTCGCGGAGGAGCGGCTGCGCATCGCCCGTGACCTGCACGACCTGCTCGCCCACAGCATCACCCTCATCGGCGTCCAGACCTCCGTCGCCGCCCACGTCCTGGCCGCCGACCCGGAGCGCCTCGACCGGGAGACGGTCGCCAAGGCCCTCGACGACATCTCCGAGACCTGCCGGAGCGCGCGCGGGGAACTCCGTACGACGCTGGAGGTGCTGCGGGCCTGCGAACACGGCGACGCGCGCGGCCCGCTGCCCGGCCTCGACGGCGTACCCGACCTGATGGCGGCGGCGCGGCTCGCGGGCGCGCGCGTCGAGCCCGACGTACGGGTCCGGCAGGCGCCGCCCGCGGTGGGCGCGGCCGCGTACCGGATCGTGCAGGAGGCGCTGACCAACGCGGTACGGCACGCCGGGCCCGAACCCTCCGTATCCGTCCGGATGTACGAGGACGAGGGCGCCCTGCACCTGTCGGTGACCGACGACGGCATCGGGCCCACGCCCGGCGGCACCCCCGGTTACGGGCTGGTCGGGATGCGGGAACGGGCCCGCAGCGTCGGTGGCACACTCGACGCCGGACCGCGGCCGCGAGGGCGGGGCGGGTTCGAGGTGGCCGCGGTGCTGCCGCTGGGAGGGGGGACCGGATGACCATCCGCGTACTGCTCGCCGACGACCAGACCCTGGTGCGGGAGGCGTTCGCGATGCTTGTCGAGTCGGCGCGGGACATGGAGGTGGTCGGGCAGGCCGGTACGGGGCGGGAGGCGGTCGAGCTGGCGCGCGGCGCCCGTGCCGATCTCGTCGTGATGGACGTCCGCATGCCCGACCTGGACGGCATCGAGGCGACCCGGCTGATCGCGGCGGACGAGGACCTGGCGGCTGTGAAGGTGCTGGTCCTCACGACCTACGACACGGACGAGAACATCGTCGAAGCGCTGCGGGCCGGGGCGGCAGGGTTCCTGGTGAAGGACACGCGGCCGGCCGAACTCCTCGACGCGATCCGTACCGTGGCGGCGGGGGAGGCGTTGCTGTCGCCGGGGCCGACGGCCCGGCTGATCGAGCGGTTCCTGCGGAGTCCTTCGGCGCCGGTGGTGGGCGGCGGCGGGCCGGAGTGCCTGTCGGAGCGTGAGCGCGAGGTGCTGGCGTTGGTCGCGCGGGGCCTCAACAACACGGAGATCGCGGGGGCGTTGGGGCTGAGTCCGCTGACCGCGAAGACGCACGTCAGCCGGATCATGGGGAAGCTGGGGGCGCGGGACCGGGCCCAACTGGTGATCGTGGCGTACGAGTCGGGGATGGTGACGCCGGGTGGCGGCGGATGACGACTCCGCCGGGGGCGCGCCTCTTTGAGGGCTCCGCCCTCCCGAGTCCTCATCCACCCGGTGGGGGCGCGCGTCCCTGGGGGCTCCGCCCCCAGACCCCCGGCCTATGCCCACCCACCACCCGACTCGGTGGGTCGAGAGGTGACCCTTTCAACCGACCGAGACGGGTGGTGGGTGGGCGGAGCCCCCTGGTGGGGTCAGGTGACCCTCGTGGCGGGCCAAGGGGGCGCCGACCCCTGTGCGGCGCCCCCTTGGACGGGCCCTTTACCAGAGGGTCTTCTGGTAGGTCGTGTCCTCGTCGGAGTCGTAGACGAGCTTGCCGCCGGCGTCGTAGCCCTTGATGTGGGGCGCGAGGGTGACCTGCTGGTTCAGGACGCCGGAGGCGGCGAACCAGCCGTGGTCGAGGGCGGCCTCGCTGGTGTCGTCGCCGTAGGAGACGGTCACCTTGGCCACCGACGGTTCCACCGTGCCGATGAACCCCCAGCGGAACGGCAGCTTCCAGTTGCCCTTGTCCAGGAACGACTGCTGGTACAGCTTGCCGCCGTTGATGTCGGCCAGCACGGGCGGCGAGTCCGGCAGCCGGTCGCCGCCGCTGGTGTTGAGCCCGGAGGCCTCGCCGTCCTTGACGTTGCAGATCAGCCGGGTTTCCCGTGGCTTCTCCTTCACGGCGACGACGTAGATGCCGTCACCGGGCGCGTTGGTATCACCGGTGCTGTTCAGCGCCAGGATGATCCGGTAGCTGTCGGCCTTACCCAGGTTCAGTTTGAGCCCGCCCTTCTTCTCCTGCTCGCGCTGGTCGGCCAGGCACTTCTCCAGCCCGTCCGCGGCCTGCGCGAACGTGATCCCGTCGAGCAGTTGCCCCGGCGTGGCCGGCCCGGCCGGTCCCGACGGAGTCGCCGAAGGCGTGGGCGTGGGCGTCGGTGACGCGGCCCGCGAGGCGCTGACCGACGACTGCGGCGACGCCGTGACCGACCCCCCGCCCGAACCGCCCACCGCGTACGCCCCCACGGGCACCGCCGCCAGCGTCACCAGGACCGCCCCGGCCGCCGCCACCCGGCGCCGCCGCTCCACCACGCCCCGACGCCGGATCGCGGGGTACGGCGCGGGCGAGGGCCGGATCGTGTAGGCGTCCTCGGCGAGCAGCCCACGCAGCTGCTCCTCGAAGCCTCCCGCGGCCTCCGGACCCTGCCCCTGCCCCTGTTCCTCGCTCACCTGGTTCCTCCCTGTCCCGCGGACGACGTGCCCGCGGACGACGTGTGACCGCGCTCGGCCCCGTCCATGACCCGCGCGAGCCCCGGATACGTACGCAACTTCGCCAGCCCCTTGGACGCCTGGCTCTTCACCGTGCCGGGGGAGCAGCCGAGCATCTCGGCGACCTCCGCCTCGGACAGGTCCTCCCAGTACCGCATGACGATCACCGCCCGTTGTTTCGGCGGCAGCCCGGCCAGCGCGCCGATCAGGGCACCTCGCTCGTCGACCCGTGCCACGGCCTCGTCGCGTCCCGCCACCTCCGGCGGCGCCGCGGTCAGTGACTCCGTGACGCGCCGCTTGCGGAACCGGTCGCTGTTGCAGCTGACCAGCATCCGGCGGACGTACGCCTCCGGGCTGTCGCTGCGCGACACGCGCCGCCAGGAGCGGTACGCCTTCGCCAGCGCCGTCTGTGTCAGGTCCTCGGCGTGGTGCACGTCGCCGGTGAGCAGATACGCGGTCCGTACGAGCCGGGACCACCGGGCTCTGACGAACTCCTGGAACTGGGCCTCTTGTTCGGCCTGCATCAAGCACCCTCCCTCGCCCTCCAGACCACCGTTCTCCCGGATTCGGTTGCCCGGCGTCCGGCACCGGGTTCGAATGGGCCCATGGGGAGTATGGAGCTGTGGGACGAACGGGACGCCGGGGTGCTGCGGCTGCCTTCCGGCCGGCTGGTGCGGGGCAGGGGACTGCGGCACCCCCTCGCACCGGGGGCGCCGAGCCCGTCGTACGGCGTCTATCTGCTCGGCCGGCAGCCGCCCGCGGTGGACTGGGAGTCCCGCTGGCTGTGCTGGCCGGACTTCCGGCTGCCCGCCGACCGTACGACCGCCCGCGCGGTCCTCACCGAGGCCTGGGAGCGGGCCGCCGGTGAACGCGTGGAGCTCGCCTGCGGCGGCGGACGCGGCCGTACGGGCACGGCGCTCGCCTGCCTCGCGGTGCTGGACGGCGTGCCGGCCGGGGAAGCCGTCGCGTACGTCCGCCGCCACTACGACCGGCACGCGGTGGAGACGTGGTGGCAGGGGCGGTACGTACGGCGGTTCGGGGCGGCGGCGGCACCTTCAGGGGCGGCGGCCGCGGAAGCGTAGGCCGCCGCTTTGCGGGTGCGTGTCGACGGACACGTCCGTGAAGCCGGCCTCCTCCCGGCGGGCCGGCAGACCCGCCGGGTCGAGGGTCAGCTCAGGGCCTCGGCCAGCAGCGCCGCCGTCCGGGCGACCAACTCGTTGTCCCATTCCGCGTCCTTGTCGGGCTTCGTCGACAGGACGGACAGGACGACGGGGGCGCCGGTGCCGGTCCAGGCGATGCCCACGTTGTTGGCGGTGCCATAGGAGCCGGAGCCCGTCTTGTCGGCGACCGTCCAGGTCGCCGGGAGGCCCGCACGGAAGCGTGTGCCGCTGGTCGTGTTGTTCAGCAGCCAGTGGGTGAGGAGGGCGCGGTCCTTGCGGTTCAGCGCGTCGCCGAGGACCAGCCGGCCGTACGTGCGGCCGATGGCGTACGGGCTCGTCGTGTCCGTGATCCGCCACGGCTCGGCCGAGTTGAGGTCCGTCTCCCAGCGGTCGAGGCGCGTCACCGGGTCACCCAGGGAGCGGGCGAAACGGGTGATCGCCGTGGGGCCGCCGAGCTCGCGCAGGAGGAGGTTGCCCGCGCCGTTGTCGCTGAAGGTGATGGCCACCTCGGCGAGTTCGGCGACGGTCATGCCCTCGGCCAGGTGCTCCCTGGTCTTGTCGGAACCCGTCGCCGGCAGGTCGGCCTCCGTGTAGTGAATACGGCGGGCCAGGAACTCGCCGTTGCGATCCAGGTCGCGCAGGACGGCCGCGGACGCGAGCGTCTTGAACAGGGAGCACATCGGGAACAGCTCGTCGGCGCGGTGCCGGACGGTCCGCCTCGTGGCGAGGTTGTGGGCGAAGACGCCCAGACGGGCGCCGTGTTGTTCCTCCAGGCGGCGGAGGCGGGCGGTGACGCCCGGGTCGCCGGTGGCGTGCGCGGGCACGCCGGTGAGCAGGGTGGCCGCGGTGGCGGTGCCGGCCGCGAGGAGGGTGCGTCGGGTCATCGGGGACTGGGCGGAGCCTAAGATCTTGCTCTCCTTCGCTTGATGTGCGTCGACGATCTCTCCAGTGACCGACGCCGGATCTCATCCCTTGGTTGCGGGGCCGTAGACCATCGGAGGACAGCGGTGCGCGCCCCCGCTCGGCACAGTGACGGCATGGAGAAGACGAAGGGGATCAACCGAGCACAGTTCCTGGCCGGGGCGGCGGCCCTGGGAGTCGCGGCGGCGACACTGCCCGCCCGCCCGGCCGAGGCGACCGGACGCGGGCTGAGGCACCACGGCGTCGTCTACACCGTCGGCGCCGGCGAGACCCCCGGCACGGCCTTCAGCACCGCCCGGATGCGCGCCGACGTCCGCGCGATCCGCGAGGACCTGCACGCCGACACCCTCGATGTCACCGGCGACGGCGTCGAGCGCCTGACCGCGACCGCCGCCGAGGCCGCCGAGCGCGGACTGCACGTGTGGCTCCAGCCGACCCTCGGGGACGTTCCGGAGCGGGACATCCTCGAACACCTCGCGGAGACCGGGCGGTTCGCGGAGCGGCTGCGGCGGCAGGGCGCGAGCGTGGACCTCAGTGTGGGCTGCGAGTTCTGGCTGTTCGTGCCCGGGATCGTGCCGGGGGAGAACGTCCTGGAGCGGATCGAGAACCTGCGGAACGGCACGGTCGACTGGGAGCTCATGCAGCGCCGCCTGGACCGCTTCACGACGAAGGCGGCGAAGGTGGGCCGTTCGGTCTTCCGCGGCCGGCTGAGCTATGCCGCCGCCCAGGACGACACGGTCGACTGGGACCTCTTCGACGTCGTCGGCATCGACTACTACTCGTCCTTCCGCGACCGGGATGCGTACGTGCGGGAGCTGAGGAAGTTCCTCCGCTGGGGCAAGCCCCTGGCGATCACCGAGTTCGGCACCTGCACGTACGTCGGTGCCCCCGAGGCGGGCGGCATGGGCTGGGGCATCGTCGACTACGAGAAGGACCCGCCGGAGATCAAGGGCGACCCGGTCCGCAGCGAACGCGTCCAGGCCGCCTACCTGACGGACCTGCTCGACGTCTTCGAGTCCATGGGCCTGTACGCGGCGATGGCCTTCGAGTTCGTCACCCCGGACGCCCCGCACCGCCCCGACGACCCGCGTCACGACCTCGACCTGGCGAGCTACAGCATCACCAAGACGCTCAAGGACCGCCCGGACGACCCGGATTCGGGGTGGCGCTGGGAGCCGAAGGAGGCCTTCCACGCGCTGGCCCGACGCTATGCCGGGGCGTGCCGGTCGCCCCGTCGGCCGCGGTAGAGGTCAGTCGCGGTAGTCGTCAGTCGCAGTAGACGTCCGCGTCGGGCCGCTCGCCCGTGGCCAGGAAGCGGGACACCGTCTCGTCCCCGCACGCGTTGCCGTTGTCGAGGTAGGCGTCGTGGCCGGTGGAGTTCACGGTGACCATGACGGCACGGTCGCCGAGGGCGCGGCGGAGCTTCAGGGCGCCGGCGAGCGGGGTGGCGACGTCCCGTTCGTTCTGCACGAGCAGGATGTTGGACGGCCCGCGGTCGGTGATCCGCACCGCCGGCTCCTTCGGCGGGTACGGCCAGGCGGCGCAGAGCATCGCGTTGCGGGGCATGCCGGCGGTCAGCGGATACGCGGCCCGGCTCTGATCGGTGCCCTTCTGGTAGTGGGCGGCCGACGTGGGCCAGGCGACGTCGTTGCACAGGGTCCCCGCGCCGACGCCGGCGACGTTCTGCAGCACGGACTCCGGGGGGACGGCGGGCGCGGGCGGCACGGTGCCCTCCCGGGCGGCCAGGATCAGCTTCGCCAGGGCCGGGAAGTCGTCCGGGTCGTAGAGGCTGTCCAGCAGGGTCTGGCGCAGGACGTTGCCGTTCAGCTCCTCCGGATTGGCGCCCGGCCAGGGGATCGGCTCACGGTCGAGCCGGGCGGCCAGGGCCAGGAACAGCGGCCGTACCTCTGCCGCCGTGTCCGCCAGCCGGTCCGGGTTGCCCGGCGCCGACGCCCACTTCGCGAACTCGGGGAACGTGTCCTCGACGCCCTGCTCGTGTCCGGCGAGCCAGGCACGGGAGACGCGGGCGGGGTCGGGGTCGTCGTTGCTGTCGAGGACGATCCGGTCGGTGCGGTGCGGGAACAACTGGCCGTAGACCGAGCCGACGTACGTCCCGTACGACACTCCCCATGCCGAGAGTTTCCGCTCGCCGAGTGCCACCCGGATGCGGTCGAGGTCGCGGGCCTCGTTGGCGGTGCTGAGGTGCCTCATCAGGTCACCGCCGTTGCGCACGCAGGCGTCCGCCATGCGACGGGCGGTGACCATGTTCTCGGCGACGGAACCGTCCGGGGCGGGCCAGGGCCGCAGCTTCGAGAGGGCGAGGTCGGCGTGCTCCAGGCCGCAGCTGACGGGGGTCGAGGGCGCGAGTCCGCGCGGGGCGAAGCCGATGAGGTCGTAGGCGTCGCGCACGTCCTGCGGGAGCTTCTGGCCCTTGCCGGAAGGGTTGTTGAGGCTGGAGCCGCCGGGCCCGCCCGGGATCAGCACCAGCGCCCCACGGCGGGCGTCAGGGTCCTCGGCGGGGATCCGGGAGACGACGACATCGATCTTCCGGCCGCGCGGGTCGGCATAGTCCATCGGGACTTCGACGGTCGCGCACTGCTGCCGGGGGTCGAGGCCGGTGCCCGCGCACTTCGCCCACGGGAGCGAGGGGGTGGCGGCGGAGGCGGACGCGGACGTGGTGAGCGGGGCGGTGAGACCGAGGAGTACGGCGGAGGTGGCGACGAGGGCGGCGTTTCTCTTGATCTGCGTCATGCGAACGAGCCTCGCGGAACCTGACGGTTCGCCACATCCGGGTAACTCCCGTGTTCTTGGGAGGGGTTACCCCCACCGCAGTGCTCAGGGTTGCCCCGGAGCCCGGGAGTCGCCCGGGACACCATCACCCCGGCCGGGCTCAGCTTGAGGCGACCCCGACGGTACGGATGAACTCCGTCCAGGCGACCGGCCCGACGAGCAGCACGGGCCCACCGGGCACCTTGCTGTCACGGACCGGGACGACGGCACCGGGGACTCCGTCGGCGACCTCGACGCAGTTGCCTCCGTTGCCGTCGCTGTAGGTGCTCTTACGCCAGCTGGCGGCGCCTGGGAATTCGTACGCGACTTCGACGCAGTCCTCCCCGCCGCTGCCGCCGCTGTGGCTGCTCTTGCGCCAGCGGGCGTTGCTCAGGTCGTACTCGCGCATCGTCTGTAGTCCTCCGCCACCGACTCGATCAGGGCAAGGGTCGCCTCCGGCGACAACGCGGCGGCCCTGATGTGATCGTAGGACGCCCGGACCTGCTTCACCACCGCCGGTTCGTCCAGCAGACTCCCCGAACGCACCCCTTCTGTATAGATGGTTGGCGGGGCGTCCTCGAACTCCATGAGCTTCATCAACTTGCCCATCTCCGGGTGCGCCCCCGCCGCGAATGGCAGCACCTGCAACAGTCCTGTGCGCCCTCGGGCCAGTGCCGCGACGTAGTCCAGTTGGTGCGCCATGATCCCGGCGTCGCCGACCGGGATGCGCAGAGCCGTCTCGTGCAGGACCGCCCAATACACCGGCCGTGTAGCGTCCTTGAGGAGCTGCGTCCGGTCCATGCGTCCTCTGACCAACTCTTCGATGTGCTCGTCGGTGGCCAGCGGATTGCCCGCAAGGAACACTGCTCGCGCGTACTCCCGCGTCTGGAGCAGGCCCGGAATCACCGTCGGTGCGTACTCGCAGATCTCCGTCGCCAGCCGCTCCAGTTCCACCACGTGCGCGAAGTACTCCGTGTATGGCTGCTCCTTGATGAGCTTTCTCCAGAGCCGTTCGAAAAAGCCATCGGTTTGTAGTACTCCGTCAATGCGCTGAGCCACATCCAATTGAGGTTTGCGAATCGCCTGTTCGAACTGTCCGATGTACCCACCGGACACGAAAACCCTCAATCCCAGTTCCGCCTGCGTGATACCCGCGTCTTCGCGCCGTCGCTTCAGCTCCGTACCGAAGAACTCCCACACCGCCTGCCGCGAACCATTGGCCATAGCCAACCCTCTTCCCCTGAGCCGCACTTGTAGTGCACAGACTCCTGCCGAGTGTAGGCCCCGCAGGGCACCCTGGAGATGAGAAGAGTGAAACTCAAAAAGGAAGGGGAGCACGGTGGAGGCACGGCACTCGGCGCACTGCGTCGAAGAGGCGGAGGAAACGGTGAAAGAATTGCGCGAGGCACTCCTTATGGCGGGAATTACACTTCCGTCACTAGGGCTCGATCCGGTGAGTCTTGCGCGGGAGGCGCCCTGTCCGCTCGTCGAATTGGGGCGGTGTTCCGTGGAGACCGCGCAGCGACTCGCGGCGGTGCTGCGGTGAAGCCGCCGGTGGGGGCGTACGTCGTGGACACCCGGAGCGGGAGGGTGGGGATCGTCATGGGGCACGAGGGGCCGTACGTGCAACTGAGACCGTACGGCGGAGGCCGGGAGTGGGACGCCGACCCGGGTGCCGTACGGCATGCCACCCCGGCCGAGCGGCTGAGTGCGATGACGGCGTATGCCAACGCGCGCAGCCGCGGTGAGGTGCCTTGAAACACAGGGACGACGGGGGACGGCCGGCGTAGGCGAGAATGGGCCCCATGAGTCTGTTCCGTGACGACGGCGTCGTGCTGCGCACCCAGAAGCTGGGTGAGGCGGACCGGATCATCACCCTGCTCACGCGCGGTCACGGGCGGGTACGGGCCGTGGCCCGCGGGGTACGCAGGACCAAGTCGAAGTTCGGAGCCCGGCTGGAGCCGTTCTCCCACGTCGACGTGCAGTTCTTCGCGCGGGGGAGTGAGCTGATCGGGCGCGGGCTGCCGCTGTGCACGCAGAGCGAGACCATCGCGCCGTACGGGGGCGGGATCGTCGCGGACTACGCGCGCTACACCGCCGGGACGGCCATGCTGGAGACCGCCGAGCGGTTCACCGATCACGAGGGCGAGCCGGCGGTGCAGCAGTATCTGCTGCTCGTCGGCGCGCTGCGGACGCTTGCCCGCGGTGAGCACGCGCCGCATCTGATCCTCGACGCGTTCCTGCTCCGCTCCCTCGCCGTCAACGGCTACGCGCCCACCTTCACCGACTGCGCGAAGTGCGGGATGCCCGGGCCGAACCGGTTCTTCTCGGTGGCGGCCGGGGGCTCGGTCTGCGTCGACTGCCGGGTGCCGGGGAGTGTCGTACCGTCGCCGCAGACCCTGGAACTCCTCGGGGCGCTGCTTACGGGAGACTGGGACACCGCGGACGCGAGCGAGCCGCGGTATGTCCGGGAGGGCAGCGGGCTGGTGTCCGCGTACCTGCACTGGCATCTGGAGCGCGGGCTGCGCTCCCTTCGCTACGTGGAAAAGTCCTAGACAACGAGCACCGACGAGCACCGACAAGCACGAGGAGACGAGAAGCACCATGGCCGTACGCGGGATCCTGGGGCGTCAGCGCCGTGAGTACAAGACGCCGGAGCCGCACCCGTCCGGGGCCCGCCCGCCGAAGCTCCCCGGTGAGCTGGTGCCCACCCATGTGGCGATCGTCATGGACGGGAACGGCCGCTGGGCCAAGGAGCGCGGCCTGCCGCGCACGGAGGGGCACAAGGTCGGTGCCGAGCGGGTGCTGGACGTGCTCCAGGGCGCGATCGAGCAGGGTGTGAAGAACATCTCCCTGTACGCCTTCTCCACCGAGAACTGGAAGCGGTCGCCGGACGAGGTGCGCTTCCTGATGAACTTCAACCGCGACTTCATCCGCAAGACCCGCGACCAGCTCGACGAGCTCGGGATCCGGGTGCGCTGGGTGGGCCGTATGCCCAGGCTGTGGAAGTCCGTCGCCAAGGAGCTCCAGGTCGCCCAGGAGCAGACGAAGGACAACGACAAACTGACGCTGTACTTCTGCATGAACTACGGCGGCCGGGCCGAGCTCGCGGACGCGATGCAGGCCATGGCGGAGGACGTGAAGGCCGGCCGGCTCGACCCGTCCAAGGTCACCGAGAAGACCATCCAGAAGTACCTGTACTACCCGGACATGCCGGACGTGGACCTGTTCCTGCGGCCGAGCGGCGAGCAGCGCACCTCCAACTACCTGCTCTGGCAGAGCGCCTACGCCGAGATGGTCTTCCAGAACGTGCTGTGGCCGGACTTCGACCGGCGGGACCTGTGGCGGGCCTGCCTGGAGTTCGCCCAGCGGGACCGGCGCTTCGGTGGGGCCATCCCCAACGAGGAGCTGCTCGCCATGGAGGGCAAGCAGGAGTAGTCGGCCTGGCAGGCGCCCGGCGTTGCTGCGGGCCTGGGGGTGGGTGCGCAGCCCGGCGCTGCGGGGTGCCGCTGCGCCCACCCGTGCCGCCCAGCGGCACGATTGCCCGCAGCTACGGCGGCTGCGACTGCCCGCAGCTGAGCAGCTATGCCGTCTTTGCCGCGCAGTCCTCGCACGTGCCGAAGATCTCCACCGTGTGGGCCACGTTCACGAAACCGTGTTCCGATGCGATGGCCTCGGCCCAGGTCTCCACCGCCGGGCCCTCCACCTCCACGGCCTTGCCGCAGACGCGGCAGACGAGGTGGTGGTGGTGGTCCCCGGTGGAGCAGCGGCGGTAGACGGACTCGCCGTCGGAGGTGCGCAGGACGTCGACCTCGCCGGCGTCGGCGAGGGACTGGAGCGTGCGGTAGACCGTGGTCAGCCCGACCGAGTCGCCCTTGTGCTTGAGCATGTCGTGGAGATCCTGGGCACTGCGGAACTCGTCGACCTCGTCGAGGGCCGCCGCCACGGCGGCCCGCTGCCGGGTTGCGCGGCCCTTCACGGACGGTCCTGCGGTCGTCACCGGTTGCCTCCTCAACGTCTGCACCTGCCGGGCCATTGTGCCAGTCCGGCCTGTCAGTGGTCAGACGCCGACCTCTCCGCCGGATCCCCGGCTGGCCGGAATCGCACATTCCGCGGGATCTCCGGCGGGCTGCGTCGCCGCCTGTGCCCGCGCGCGCCGCCGGGCCAGCGGGGTCGCCAGCGCGGTCAGCAGGATGAACGCCGCGATGGCCAGCAGGACGATCGTCGCACCGGGCGGCACGTCCTGGTAGTACGACGTCGCGGTGCCGCCGACCGCCACGGAGACCCCGATGCCCACCGCGATCGCGAACGTTGCCGCGAAGCTGCGGCTCAGTTGCTGCGCCGCGGCGACCGGCACCACCATCAGCGCCGACACCAGCAGCAGGCCGACCACGCGCATCGCGACGGTGACCGTGACCGCCGCGGTGATCGCCGTCAGCAGATTCAGGGCACGCACCGGCAGGCCCGTGACCCGCGCGAACTCCTCGTCCTGGCTCACCGCGAACAGCTGGCGGCGCAGACCGAGGGTGACCAACAACACGAAGGCGGCCAGCACGCAGATCGCCGTGATGTCCGACTCGCTCACCGTCGACAGCGAGCCGAAGAGGAACGACGTCAGGTTCGCGTTCGAGCCCCTCGGCGTGAGGTTGATGAGCATCACGCCGCCGGCCATGCCGCCGTAGAAGAGCATCGCCAGGGCGATGTCGCCGCGCGTCCTGCCGTACCAGCGGATCAGTTCCATGGTGACCGCGCCGAGCACGGCCACGAGCGTGGCCGTCCACACCGGTGACCAGGACAGCAGGAAGCCCAGGCCGACACCGGTCATCGCCACGTGGCCGATGCCGTCGCCCATCAGGGCCTGGCGGCGCTGGACGAGGTAGATGCCGACCGCCGGGGCCGTGATGCCGACCAGGACGGCGGCCAGGAGCGCCCGCTGCATGAAGGCGTAGTTCAGGAGGTCCATCAGCTCAGCAGTCCTGTGCGGATCGGTTCGGCGTCGTGGGCCGCGTGCGGGTGTACGTGGTCGTGGCCGGGCAGCGCGTGCTGGCCGAGGGCCTGCGGGGGCGGGCCGTCGTGCATGACACAGCCGTCGCGCAGGACGACGGCCCGGTCGATCAAGGGCTCCAGCGGGCCCAGTTCGTGCAGGACGAGCAGGACGGACGTGCCCTGGCCGACCTGTTCGCGCAGGGTCGACGCCAGCACCTCCTGGCTCGCCAGGTCCACGCCCGCCATCGGCTCGTCCATGATCAGGAGGTCGGGTTCGGCGGCGAGGGCGCGGGCGATCAGCACGCGCTGGTGCTGGCCGCCGGAGAGGGCGTCGACGGAGTCCTTCGCGCGGTCGGTCATGCCGACCAGGTCCAGCGCACGGCGTACGGCCGCGTGGTCGGCCTTGCGCAGCATGCCGAAGCGGGCGCGGGAGAGGCGGCCGGAGGAGACGATCTCGGTGACCGTCGCCGGGACGCCGCCGGCGGCCGTGGTGCGCTGCGGGACGTAGCCCAGGCGGGCCCAGTCGCGGAAGCGGCGCCGCGGGGTGCCGAACAGCTCGATCTCGCCGTCGCTGACGGGCACCTGGCCGATGATGGTGCGGATCGCCGTGGACTTGCCGGAGCCGTTGGCCCCGAGCAGCGCGACGACCTCACCGCGGGACACGGTGAGGTCGATTCCGCGCAGGACCGGGCGCGAACCCAGCTCGGCACGGACGCCGCGCAGGGAGATGACGGGTTCGCTCACGAGGTCCTCCGTGGGGGTCACTTGGCGCCTAGAGCGGACTGCAGCGCCTTGAGGTTGGACTCCATGACCTGGAAGTAGTCGTCGCCCTCGGACTTGGACGTGATGCCCTCGACCGGGTCGAGCACGTCCGTCTTGAGGCCCGCGTCCTGGGCGAGGGTCTTCGCGGTCTTGTCGGACACCAGTGTCTCGTAGAAGACGGTGGTGACGCCGTCGGCCTTGGCCTCGGTCTGGAGTTCCCTGATCCGGGCGGGGCTGGGCTCGCTCTCCGGGTCGAGGCCGGAGATGGCCTCCTGGGTCAGGCCGTAGCGCTCGGCGAGGTAGGTGAAGGCGGCGTGGTTGGTGAAGAAGACCTTGCTGTCGGTGTTCTTCAGGCCGTCGGCGAACGCGGTGTTCAGGTCGCCGAGCTTCTTGGTCAGCGCGTCGGCGTTCTTCCGGTAGTCCGCCGCGTTGTCCGGGTCGGCCTTCTCGAAGGACTTGGCGACGCCCTCGGCGACCTCGGCGTACTTCACCGGGTCGAGCCAGATGTGCGGGTCGAGGGCGTGCTCCTCCTCCTCGGAGTGCGCCTCCTCGCCCTCGTGCTCGTGCTCGACGTCGCCGTGGTCCTCCAGCTCGGTCAGCGTGGCCGCGTCGATCTTGTTCTTGACGTCGGCCTGCCCGACCGCCTCGTCGACGGCGGGCTGGAGGTTCTTGAGGTAGAGCACCGCGTCGGACTCCTGGAGCTGCGCGGTCTGCTTGGCGCTGATCTCCAGGTCGTGCGGCTCCTGGCCGGGCTCGGTGAGACTGGTGACGTTCACATGGTCCCCGCCGATCTGCTCGGCGAGGAAGGCCATCGGGTAGAACGAGGCGACGACGTCGAACTTGTCCGTGTTGCCCGCCGCCGCGCTGTCGCTCGAGCAGGCGGAGAGGGTGCCGAGACCGAGGGCGGTGGCAGCGGCGACCGCGATGCCGGATATGTGGTGTCGTCGTACGTTCATGACACTCATTTTCAACAAATATGGAAACCGTTGTCAACAAACGTGGTGAGAAGCCATGTACAGGCACCGATTTGATCGGAGGGGAGGCCCCGCCGGTAACCTGAAGCATTCGCTCTGAAGCATCCTCGCTTCGTCGCCCGTCGTCGTAATGAAGAGAGCACCGTGGCCGCCGACAAGATCGACACCATCGTCAGCCTGAGCAAGCGCCGTGGCTTCGTATATCCCTGCAGTGAGATCTACGGCGGACAGCGCGCCGCCTGGGACTACGGGCCGCTGGGTGTCGAGCTCAAGGAGAACCTCAAGCGCCAGTGGTGGCGCTACATGGTGACGTCGCGCGAGGACGTGGTCGGCCTCGACTCGTCCGTGATCCTGGCCCCCGAGGTCTGGCAGGCCTCGGGCCACGTCGCCACCTTCACGGACCCGCTCACCGAGTGCACCTCGTGTCACAAGCGGTTCCGTGCCGACCACCTTGAAGAGGCGTACGAGGCCAAGCACAACCGCCTGCCGGAGAACGGCCTGGCGGACGTGAACTGCCCCAACTGCGGCAACAAGGGCCAGTTCACCGAGCCCAAGCAGTTCTCGGGTCTGCTCTCCACCCACCTCGGCCCCACCCAGGACAGCGGCTCCGTCGCCTACCTGCGCCCCGAGACCGCCCAGGGCATCTTCACCAACTTCGCCCAGGTGCAGACCACTTCGCGCAAGAAGCCCCCGTTCGGCATCGCGCAGATGGGCAAGTCCTTCCGCAACGAGATCACGCCCGGCAACTTCATCTTCCGCACCCGCGAGTTCGAGCAGATGGAGATGGAGTTCTTCGTCAAGCCGGGCGAGGACGAGACGTGGCAGGAGTACTGGATGGAGCAGCGCTGGAACTGGTACACCGGCCTGGGCCTGCGTGAAGAGAACATGCGGTGGTTCGAGCACCCGAAGGAGAAGCTCTCCCACTACTCCAAGCGCACCGCCGACATCGAGTACCGCTTCCAGTTCGGCGGCAACGAGTGGGGCGAGCTGGAGGGCGTCGCCAACCGCACCGACTACGACCTCGGCGCCCACTCCAAGGCCTCCGGCCAGGACCTCGCCTACTACGACCAGGAGGCCGGCGAGCGCTGGACCCCGTACGTCATCGAGCCGGCCGCCGGTGTCGGCCGCGCGATGCTGGCCTTCCTCCTCGACGCCTACGTCGAGGACGAGGCGCCCAACGCCAAGGGCAAGCTGGAGAAGCGCACGGTGCTGCGCCTCGACCCGCGGCTGTCCCCGGTGAAGGTCGCCGTGCTTCCCCTGTCCAGGAACCCCGAGCTGTCCCCGAAGGCCAAGGGACTCGCCCAGACCCTGCGGCAGAACTGGAACATCGAGTTCGACGACGCCGGCGCCATCGGCCGCCGCTACCGCCGCCAGGACGAGATCGGTACGCCGTTCTGCGTGACGGTCGACTTCGACACCCTGGACGACAACGCGGTGACCGTGCGCGAGCGTGACTCGATGAAGCAGGAGCGCGTGTCGCTGGACCAGATCGAGGGATACCTGGCGGCGCGTCTCATCGGCTGCTAGGTGTTCATCGGCTGCTAGGTGTTCGCGTGGTTCCCCGCATCCCTCGGTGGGTGCGGGGAACCGTTCGTTTTACAGGTCCACGTCCACGTAGAGCGCCGCGTGGTCGGAGGCCGCGTTGCCCTTCGAGGTCACGGTGTCGAAGGACTTGATGTCGTCCGCGAAGATGCCGCGCGTCTCCAGGCCGACGTGTTGCACCTCCTGCCACACGTCCGGCGCCAGCAGCAGGTAGTCGAGCTTGTTCTGCTCGCTCTTGCACTCCCCGAACGTGCCGGGCAGTCCGCCGTAGGAGCGGTGTGACATCACGTCCCGCAGCCCGGTGCCCAGCAGCGCGGCGGCCGCGTCACTCTCCGGGTGGTCGTTGACATCCCCGGCGACGACGACGTGCGGCGTGCGCTCCAGCGCCGCCCGGTAGATCTCCGCGACCCGCTTCGCCTGGGCCAGCCGCAGTTCCGGGTCGTCGTGGGACTTGCTCTTCAGGTGGTTGCCCAGGAGTACGAGGGGCGTGCCGTTGAGCTGGATCTCGAACTCGGGGCAGTCGCGGCTGAAGAGGCGCTTGCCGGGACGTTCCGGGTTGGGGTCGAAGAGATGGGGCCGCACGGACGTGATCGGGTGCCGGCTCATGATCCCGATGTCGATGCCCCGGCTGTCGTTGCCGTCGACCAGCAGACAGTGGGGGTACGGCCGCCTGCCGAGCGCTCCGGCCAGGACCTGTGTGTTGAAGCGCTCCAGGGTGAGCCGGTCCTCGACCTCCACGGTGAGCAGGATGTCGGCGTCGACCTCCGAGACCACCCGGCCGGTGTTCCGCACCACGTCCAGGTCGAGGTCGTCCCGACCCAGTTCGGCCCAGCCGGCCCAGGCGGCACGGCCCTTGGCGGTGACCTCGACGGTGGTGTTCTTCCCCGACCCCTTCGTCCGGAACAGCCCCGAGTCCTTGCCCGGGCGGGACTGGTTGACGTAGATCGGCGGCGGGTTCTCCGGGTCGATGGCGTACGCCCGGTGCTTCTCGACGAGCCGGGCGATCTCCTTCTTGTCGGCGTCCTGGTACACCGGCAGGTCGAGGCGGGCGACCAGCGCGGCGAAGTCGTCGAGGATCTCCTTGCGCTTCGCCGGGTCCTCCAGGCGGAAGGCCGTGGGCCGGCGGAAGACGTTCTCCATGTTGAACGTGGCGATGCGGATGCTCATACGGGCCTCCTGGGGCGGCGCGAGAGGGCCGCTCGACCGACGGCAGGCGCCGCCGAGGTGACTGCACGCCGACATCTCCCATTGTCCTCGGGGTACTCGTCCCGTCGACCGGACAGATGACAGATGACAGATATTGAAATCTGTCATCTGTCATGTCAGGGTGGATGTCATGACGATGCGCACGCGCACTCTCGGAACCACCGGCCCGCAGGTCTCCGCCCTCGGTCTCGGCTGCATGGGCATGTCCGCGCTGTACGGCGACGCCGACCGCACCGAGTCGATCGCCACGATCCACGCCGCCCTGGAGGCGGGCGTGACCCTGCTCGACACCGGCGACTTCTACGGCATGGGCCACAACGAACTGCTGATCGGCGAGGCCCTGCGCACCGCGCCCGCCGCCCGCCGCGAACAGGCCCTGGTCAGCGTGAAGTTCGGCGCGCTGCGCGACCCGGACGGCGGCTGGTCCGGATACGACGGCCGCCCGGCCGCCGTGAAGACCTTCGCCGCCTACTCGCTCCAGCGCCTCGGCGTCGACCACATCGACGTCTACCGGATCGCCCGGCTCGACCCCGCCGTACCGATCGAGGAGACGGTCGGCGCGATCTCCGAACTGATCGAGAAGGGGTACGTCCGTCACGTCGGCCTGAGCGAGGTCGGTGCCGACACCATCCGCCGGGCCGCCGCCACCGCCCCCGTCAGCGACCTCCAGATCGAGTACTCGCTCATCTCCCGCGGCATCGAGGACGAGATCCTGCCGACCACCCGGGAACTCGGCATCGGCGTCACGGCGTACGGCGTCCTCTCCCGCGGACTGATCTCCGGCCACTTCACCGGCGACCGCAAGCTCGCGGCGAACGACTTCCGGGCGATGTCCCCGCGCTTCCAGGGCGAGAACCTCCAGCACAACCTGAACCTCGTCGAGGCCCTGCGGAAGATCGCCGAGCAGAAGGGCGCCGGCGTCGCCCAGATCGCCATCGCCTGGGTGCTCTCGCGGGGCGCGCAGCACGGCAACGACATCGTGCCGCTCGTCGGCGCGCGCACCCGGGAGCGGCTGGCGGAGTCGCTCGGCGCGCTGGACGTCACCCTGGAGGCGGCCGACCTCGCCGCGATCGAGGACGCCGTACCGGCCGGAGCCGCCGCCGGCGAACGCTACCCGGCCGCCCAGATGGCACACCTCGAGCGCTGACCCGGCCGCCGGGTACGGTCTGCTCATGCCACCGACCAGCGAGATCCTGACCGCCGAGCGCATCCTCGAAGCCACCGAGGAGGTGCTGCGCCGCCACGGCCCGGCCAAGGCGACCGTGGTGGACGTGGCCCGCGCGCTCGGCGTCAGCCACGGCAGCGTCTACCGCCACTTCCGCACGAAGGCGGTGCTGCGGGAGGCGGTCACCAAGCGATGGCTGGACCGCACGTCCGCTTCCCTGGCCGGAATCGCCGCCGACGCCGGGCGGGACCCCGCGCAGCGCATCCGCGACTGGCTCGCGGCCCTCCTCGAGGCCAAGCGCCGCAAGGCGGGCGACGACCCCGAGCTGTTCGCCACATACATGGTCCTGGTCGACGAGAACGGCGGAGCGGTCGGCGAGCACATCACCGAGCTCACCGCCCAGCTGAGCCGCATCGTCCGGGCCGGCGTGGAGGACGGTGCCTTCACGGCCCCCGATCCGGCCGCCACCGCCCGCGCCGTCTTCCAGGCGACGGTCCGCTTCCACGACCCGCGCTACGCGCGGGATTGGGAACTGCCGGGCGTGGAGGGCGACTTCGAGGCGCTGGTGGAGTTGTTGCTGCGGGGTCTCGCGGCCTGAACTCGCGGGAATCGTCCGGTCGGCCGCAGGGTTGAGGAGTCAGAGCCCGCGATCTTGGAGGAGCCGACATGGCAGACATCGCAGACAAGTCCGACGAGCCCGCTGTCCGTGAACTCCGACTGGTGGTCACGGCGGCGGACTACGACGCGGCGCTGCACTTCTACCGCGACGTCCTCGGACTGCCCGAACGCGGTGCGTTCGCCTCCGCCGACGGACGGGTGACCATCCTCGACGCCGGCCGGGCCACCCTGGAGCTGACCGATCCGAACCACGCCGCCTTCATCGACGAGGTCGAGGTCGGGCGGCGCGTGGCCGGCCACATCCGGGTCGCCTTCCAGGTCGACGACTCGGCCGCCACGACCGAGAAGCTGGCCGCCGCGGGAGCCGAGGTGGTCGCCGAGCCGACCCGCACCCCCTGGAACTCGCTGAACTCCCGGCTGGAGGCACCGGGCGCGCTGCAGCTGACACTCTTCACGGAGCTCGGCGAGCAGGGCGAGTAGAGGGCGCTACGCCCCGGCCGGATCCACCGTCGCCTGGTGCGCCTCCGCCAGGTGCTCCTCCGCCTTCAGCCACGGCAGGAACTGCGCTCCCTTGCGCCAGCCGCACGTTTCGCATCTGATCGTGCGCTGCATTCCCGCACGCTCCACCCGCACGACGTGCTCACGTCCGTGCTGGTCCCACCGGCTCACCTTGCTCGTGTTGATCTCCAGCATGCTGCCTCCAGAGGCCGTGCCCTGTGAGTCGGTCGACAGAGTCTGTTGACGCAGCAAGGAGTGTGCAGCAAGACCAACATCAACAGGGGATCCTTCACATTGAGTTGGCCAACCCGTGTTCTGGGCTCGGCGCAGGAGTTCCCACGGGTCTGAGGTGATCCCCCGGACCTTGGATGACTCTCCGAAGTGCGGGAACTCGGTCCCCGAAAGGTGAGGCACCGACCCGAGGAGAGTCATGGCCGAGCAGAAGTCGACGCAGAATCTCCCGCAGCCGCTGCGGGCGGCCGCCTCGGTACTGCGCGTGGTACCCGGTGCCGGAATGGTGGGCCACGCGGCCGAGGGCGCGCTGGACAAGATCGGAGCGGTGTCGCCGCGCGGGCGGCGGATCGCCGTGTACACGGGCGCCGGGGTACTCGGCGTCGCGGGGGTCGTGGAGTGGCCCGTCGCGATCACCGGAGCGGCGGTGGCGTGGCTGACGCAGCCGCGGCGGGAGGAGACGCGGGAGAAGGAGCAGGCCGAGGAGCAGGAGCGGACGGAGGGCCAGGAGCAGACGGAGGCGGTCGGAAGTACGGCACGTGCGGGCGCGGCGTCCGGTACGCCGCCGACACCACAAGTGCAGGCCTCGACCTCCGGCAGGTCGTCCGCGGCGGATACGGCGGTACCCGCCACGCCCTCCGACAAGTTGCCCACAGCGTCCTCCTCCGGGAGCGGGGGAAGCGGCGGGAGCAGCGGGCCGAGTGGCTCGACGACGGCGCGACGCGCCCGCACGGATGGCTGAGGGCGAGCGATGAGCGGAGGACTTCTCTCCCGTCCCACAGCAGCCGCCGCCGGGCTCGTCCTGGCCGGCCCGCGCCTGCTCGCCCGGGGTACGGCACCCGCCGTGGGCGTCGCCGCCGGCGCGGTGGCAGGCACGGCCCGGGCGGGCGTGCGCAGCGCCGACTTCGCGCTGCGCGCGGCCCGCGTCACCCGCGCGGCCCTCCCGGGCGCCCCCCGCCACTGGCACACCGGCACCCGAACCCACCTGGCCCTCCGACAGGCCACCTGGGAGGAACTCCGCCAGGCAGCCCACCAGGCGGAAGAGGCGGCGGAGCGCGCGGAGAACGCAGGCGACGCGGCCCGGAGCACCGACAGGCCCGACGACGGGCTGTACCCGGCGGCGGGGCCGGGTGGCGCGGGCCACTCGGGCGTCGGTGAGGCGGGCGTGGCCGGGCGGGACGGCGAGGGGCTGTACCCGGCGGGCGAGCCGGACGCTGCGGGCCACCCGGGCGTCGGTGAGGCGGGCGTGGCCGGGCGGGACGGCGAGGGGCTGTACCCGGCGGCGGGGCCGGGCGACGCCGACCACCCGGGCGTCGGTGAGGCGGGCGTGGCCGGGCGGGCCGGCGAGGGGCTGTACCCGGCGGCGGGGCCGGGTGGCGCGGGCCGCTCGGGCGTCGGTGAGGCGGGCGTGGCCGGGCGGGCCGGCGAGGGGCTGTACCCGGCGGCGGGGCCGGGTGGCGCGGGCCGCTCGGG